>NZ_JBBMFE010000007.1:0-171620 GCF_040096155.1 Laedolimicola intestinihominis
TGTATGAGGCAGGTTACCCACGCGTTACTCACCCGTCCGCCACTCAGTCACAAAAGACTTCATCCGAAGAATCTGTCTTAAGTGCTTCGTTCGACTTGCATGTGTTAAGCACGCCGCCAGCGTTCATCCTGAGCCAGGATCAAACTCTCATGTTTAAGTGTTTGAATCCGGTCCAGAAATCACAACTAGCAATTTCTTTCCCGTATTACTGTTAAAAGGTGTTCAATCTTATTTCTAAAAACAAACTGTTCTTGAATTATTCTCTTAGAATTTTCAAGGTTTACACTGTTCAGTTATCAAGGTTCGTTTCATTGTCTTTGTCGTTCCTTACCGAAGCGACTTGACTATCTTATCACATTCATTCTCGCTTGTCAAGAACTTTTTTAACTTTTTTGAAGAAGTTTTTGAAGTTCTTTTTAGAAGAATGTGCCCGCTCTCTCAAGCGGAACTTGTTTATCTTACCATGTCCGAAAGCGTTTGTCAACAACTTTTTTAAAGAATTTTCAAATTCTTTTTGGTAAGAAACGGAGAAAGAGGGATTTGAACCCTCGCGCCGGGATTACCGACCTACACCCTTAGCAGGGGCGCCTCTTCAGCCTCTTGAGTATTTCTCCTGAAGTTCATTTTCTACGATATTCACTTCACGTCAAGTTCGACGCATAGGTTATTATACTTGATGGATTTTAGTTTGTCAACCTGTTTTTTACGTTTTTGTTACATATTTTTATATCACTCACTTGCAAAGTTAAATTCCACCCCTCTGTGGAATTTAATCCTGCAAAAGCTAGCTTCTCTTTTTTATAATAAGAAGAATATCAACTTGCTGTCCCTCCATCTTGATGCCATCCTCTTTCTTAAAAACTTACACCGGTTAGTAACGTGTGCTGTCAGGCGTACTTACATAAGAAAAGGCCTGTCCCTTTTCAAAAGACTGGCCTTTTCTTATTGAAGAACTATTTTATTTTCAAACTGTTCCTTTAGTTGGCATTGCTGGCCGCAATCTTTACCTTGCTCCAGAGATTGCCGATTACTTTACGGGTATCGTCGTTGAACACGAATACCTCGTCCTTCGGATATCCCACCCGGGGCAGGTAAGCGTTAATTCCTTCGTAGTCGCCGCCTTCTCCGGACAGCACGTCCAGAACCTCCTGATTCGGCGAGGTATAGCCTACATAGCTGGAATTGTCATAGGCGTAATCATAGGAAGTGACAAAATTAATAAACTCATGGGCCAGCTCTACGTTTTTCGCGTTAGCGGGAATTACCATGGAATCGTACCACAGATTGGTTCCGCTCTCCGGCAGGTAGTAGCCCATATTCTCATTTTCCGCCATAATGTAAGCAGCGTCGCCGGAATAACATAAGGCAAGGGCTTTTCTTCCCTGAGCCATGTTGTCGATGACCTCGTCGGTTACGATTTCCGGCTTCATGGTCTGGACGCACTCTACCAGCCACTGATAAGCCTCCTGAAGTTCCGCCTCATTTTCTGTATTCATGGAATAGCCCAGGGCCTTCAGAGCCATCATGAAGGAATCCCGCTCGGAATCGTAGAGATAGATATCTCCCCGGTACTTGGTATCCTTGAAGATATTGAAGCCCTCCCGCTCCAGATCCTCCTCGCTCACCTTGGTCTTATCGTATACGATACCTACGGTTCCCCAGAAATAGGATACGGAATACGCGTCGTCCGGATCGAAGGCCGGATGCTTCACCGAATCGGTGATCTCGTCCATACAGGTCAAAAGCTCCGGCTTCAGCTTCTGCAGATAACCCTCGTCCATCAGACGCTGAATCATATAATCACTGGGAATCAGTACATCATAGTTTTCCTCATTTGCCACCTTGATATACATCTGCTCATTGGAATCGAAGTATTCCATGGCGACAGTTGCCCCGGTTGCCTTCTCAAAATCCGGAATTACATTTTCTCCCATATATTCACCAGGCATATAGACCGACAGGGTCTGTCCCGCATAGGGAAGATCCTGACCGGCGGAACCGATTTTCACCAGACAGATCAGGAGAATCACAGCGGCTGCCGCGCAGCCCGGCAGTACAAAGCTCCTTCTGCCCACTTCGTCCTTCTTCTGCCGCTTCGCCATCAGCATGGGCACCACGTTGATCAGCACCAGCACAACGGTGATAATGATAACCACCAGCGTCGATACCGCATTGATACTGGGATTGATCCGCTTGCTCATGGTGTAGACCACGATACTCAGGTTCTTGACTCCGCCTCCGGTTACAAAATAGGAAATGATAAAATCATCTACCGACATGGTAAACGCAATCAGCGCGCCGGAAATGATACCCGGCGTAATCTCCGGCACGATGACGCGGATCAATGCCTGCCAGGGCGTAGCGCCCAGATCCATGGCCGCGTCTGCCAGGTTGGGATCCAGGGAGCGGATCTTCGGCATGACGGAGAGCATTACATAGGGAATACAAAAAGCGATATGGGCCAGCAGCATGGTTGCGTAGCCCTTTTCGATTTTAAAGGTAATAAACAGCAGCATAAAGCCGATAGCCGTCACAATCTCCGGATTCATCATGGGGAAATTGTTAACCTGATCCATCACGTCCCGAATGATTTTCTTTGATTTACTCAGGCCGATGGCGGAAATGGTTCCCACTGCCGTGGAAATCATCGTGGCGATAATCGCCACCGTAAAGGTGGTGTACAGAGCCTCCATCATATCCTTGGAGTCCAGCATATGCTGATACCAGCGCAGGGAAAAGCCGGTAAAGGCCGTCAGGGATTTTCCTGCGTTGAAGGAAAAAATAATCATATACAGGATCGGCAGATAAAAGAAGGCAAGGGTCAAAACCATCAGGATTTTTCCAAAAGTACGGTTTCCTTTTTTCATTGGTCTACTCTTCCTCCTTTCCGCCACGGTTGCGTTTCTCCACCTTACGAACCGCCATCATCATTACCATCATAATGACTGCCATAATCATGGAAATGGCGCTACCGAAGTTCCATTCTCCTACGGTAATAAACTGGTTCTCGATCATATTTCCGATGAGGAAATACTGTCCGCCGCCCAGAAGCTTCGGGATAAAGAAGGAGCTGACTGCCGGCAGGAATACCAGGGTAATTCCATTGATGACACCGGGCAGGGACAGGGGCAGGGTTACCCGCCGGAAGGTCTGCACCCGGTTGGCTCCCAGATCCGCGCTGGCCTCCAGAAGGGACGGATCCATCTTACAGAGGGCGGTGTTGATCTGCAGCACCATAAAGGGCAGGAAGTTATATACCATACCCAGAAGCACCGCGCCCTGTGTATACAGAAGTTCTGTATGGCCCAAGCCGAAGACGCCGAGAATACGGGAAATCAGTCCGCCCTCACTCAGAAGGCCAATCCAGGCATAGGTACGCACCAGCATATTGATCCACATGGGAATCGTAATGCCAAGCACCAGGATATTCTGGACACGCTCGCTGCTGCGGGCGATAAAAAACGCAATCGGATAGCCCAGAAGCAGGCAGATGATCGTCGTCTTCACTGCTATCCAGATGGAACGCCAGAGGATTATCAGGAAATCCGGGTCGGTAAAAAATCTGACGTAATGATCCAGGGTGAATTTAAAGGACACAATGCTGTTACCCTGCTCTGTCACAGAATACATGGCGATCAGAAGCATCGGCAGTACCAGCATCAGTGCCGCCCATACGATGTACGGGACTGCAAGCTGTGAAAATTTCTTCATTTAGAACAGCATCCTCTCCATAACATGAATATCCTCCGGGAAGAATGTCAGGCCGACCTCCTGACCGACTTCCGAATAATCGGTGGTGTGAATCTTAAACTCCCGTCCGGTGGTCCAGAAGGTAATCGGGTAGCTGCCTTCTTTGATGTTCTCCGGATCGAAGTCGTAGTCTACGCTGACGTCCACGCTCTGATTTTCGTCGCTCAGCTTCCAGCCCTGGGCATTTGCCCAGGTCTTGATATCCGTATCCAGAGCCTGAGACTCCTGGATCTCGTCTACAGTTCTGGCGAAGTTGAAGGCCATGACTGCCTCATTTGCCTTCTCATTTTTCACGAAGGGCTGATTTACCACGTAAATGGTACGCTCGATGGTGGTTCCGCCTGCTGCCGTAAAGCGCACCGGATACTCACCCAGCTCTTCCTTCACATCGTACTCCACCTTATGGATGGAGATGTACTCATCGGTCTCCGGATTCCATGCCTGGGCATTGGAAAGAGCGATAACCTCCTTGTCATCCAGGGACTTCACATCCTCCACATCCACGTAGAAGTTGCTGGCGCTCATCTTCTCCCTGCCATCGGCGCTGGTCACATCCTGATTGCTGATGACGTGCATATTGACCGTAACGCTGGTTCCGGGTACGGTCTCCACAATAATCTCATAATGTACGCCCTTGAACAGCACGCTTAAGACCTCTCCTGTCATTTTGCCGTCTTTTACATCCACGATGTCGATATCCTCGGGACGGATGACCACCTCCACCGGCTCATTCGGCTTAAACCCGAAGTCCACACAGTCGAAGGTGATATCGTCGAAGCGTACCTTGTAGTCCTCCAGCATGACGCCCGGAATGATGTTACTCTCGCCGATGAAATTGGCTACAAAGCGGTTGGTGGGCTCGTTGTAGATCTCCTCCGGCGTTCCCACCTGCTGGATTTCTCCGTTGTTCATGACCACGATCTTATCCGACATGGTCAGGGCCTCCTCCTGATCGTGGGTTACGAAGATAAAGGTAATGCCGACCTCCTGCTGAATCCGCTTCAGCTCGTACTGCATTTCCTTGCGGAGCTTCAGATCCAGGGCCGCCAGCGGCTCGTCCAGAAGCAGCACCTTCGGCTCGTTGACCAGCGCCCGGGCAATGGCCACACGCTGCTGCTGTCCGCCGGACAGCAGGGTGGTATTTTTATTCTCATAGCCCTCCAGGCCGATAAGCTTCAGCATTTTCATGACCTTCTGATCGATGATATCCTTACTCATCTTCTTGATCTTCAGTCCGAAAGCGATATTTTCGTATACGCTCAAATGGGGAAACAGGGCGTATTTCTGAAATACGGTGTTCAGCTCCCGCTCGTAGGAGGGTTTCTTGCTGATCTCTTCACCGTCGAAGATGACGCTTCCCTCGTCCGCGTCCAGGAAACCGCCCAGAATCCGGAGCAGGGTCGTCTTTCCGCAGCCGCTGGGTCCTAAAAGAGTGACAAATTCCTTTTCATTGATGTCCAGATTGACTCCCTTCAGAATCACCTGGCCGTCAAAGCTTTTCACAATATTTCGAAAGCTTATCAGTGTATTCTGTTCCATAACACATCTCCTCCTAAAACATGGGGGGTGTGGTGATCCACAAGATCTTTGCGTCACTCTTCCCATGATTGTATAAATAATGGCTTTCGGTCCCGTCCAGATAGAAGGTCTCCCGGGCCTTTATTTTGTATTTTTTGCTGCCGCAGACCAGCGTTACGCTGCCCTTCTGCACATAGCCGAATTCCTCCCCGTCAAAGGCAGGCATTCCCTGACTCTTTTTTCCCGGGTGGAGGGTCAGGAGAATAGGCTCCATCTTATTCTTCTGGGCATTGGGAATCACCCATTCGATACAATAATCCGGCTGCTCGTCCACAAAAAACTCCTGGGTGGAAAAAATCACCTGCTTCTCCGGCTCCTCATGGAAAAACTCAGACAGATTAGTTCCCAGGGCCTCCAGGATATCCTCCAGGGTGGCGATACTGGGAGCCGTCAGGTTCCGCTCCACCTGGGACAGAAACCCCTTGGTCAGTTCGCTGCGGGATGCCAGATCCTCCAGGGTCAGCTCCTTCTGCTGACGCAGCTCTTTCAGCTTCTTGCCGATATCCACGGCGCACCTCCTGTTTTCTTATACTAAACTTTTTATTTAAAATTGCAAAATCATTTTACATTATACACAGTCGCCCGAAAAATTCAATAGTTTTAAACAATTTTTTTAGTAATATCGAATTTCCATATTTTTTCTGTGGCCGTTTTTGCCCGTAAAAATGCCCCCGGCTTCATTTGAAGTCGGAGGCGCTTCTCACTTGTGTATTTTTTCTAAAATTAGTGGTGGAACAGACGGATTCCGGTAAATGCCATTACCATATCATATTTATCGCAGGTCTCAATAACCAGATCGTCACGGACAGATCCGCCGGGCTCCGCAATATATTTTACGCCGCTCTTTTTCGCCCGCTCAATGTTGTCGCTGAAGGGGAAGAAGGCGTCGCTTCCAACGGTCACGTCCTTCATCTGGGACAGCCATGCCTTCTTTTCTTCCTCGGTGAACACCTCCGGCTTTACCTTGAAGCTCCGCTCCCAGGCGCCGTCTGCCAGCACGTCCATGTACTCGTTGCCGATGTAGACGTCGATGGCGTTGTCACGGTCGGCACGGCCGATGCCGTCCACGAACTGGAGACCCAGTACCTTTGGGCTCTGACGCAGGAACCAGTTGTCAGCCTTCTGGCCTGCCAGGCGGGTGCAGTGTACACGGGACTGCTGGCCTGCGCCTACGCCGATGGCCTGTCCGTCCTTGACGAAGCAGACAGAGTTGGACTGGGTGTATTTCAGGGTAATCAGGGCGATCTTCATGTCGCGCTTGGCATTCTCCGGAAGATCTTTATTTTTTGTCACGATATTGGAAATGAGTTCGTCGTTGATGGGAAGCTCCTGACGGCCCTGCTCGAAGGTCACGCCAAAGACCTCCTTATGCTCCAGGGGAGCCGGCTTGTAGTCGGTATCAATCTGAATGACCACATAATTTCCTTTTTTCTTCTGCTTCAGGATCTCCAGCGCCTCCTCTGTAAAGCCCGGAGCGATAACGCCGTCGGATACCTCTCTCTTGATGATGGAAGCGGTGTCCTTGTCGCAGACGTCAGACAGGGCGATGAAATCACCGAAGGAGGACATACGGTCTGCGCCTCTGGCTCTTGCGTAAGCGCAGGCCAGGGGAGACAGGTCGCCCATATCGTCTACCCAGTAAATTTTCTTTAAGGTATCGTCCAGCGGAAGGCCTACTGCTGCGCCTGCCGGGGATACGTGCTTAAAGGAGGTGGCTGCCGGAAGTCCGGTGGCCGCCTTCAGCTCTCTGACCAGCTGCCAGCCGTTGAAGGCGTCCAGGAAATTGATGTAGCCGGGACGGCCGGAAAGGACGGTGATGGGAAGGTCGGATCCGTCTGCCACGTAGATGCGGGACGGTTTCTGGTTCGGGTTGCAGCCGTATTTCAGTTCCAGTTCTTTCATTTCCTTAGTCCTCCTGATTTTTATTTTTGATGACGGTTTCGTATCTGCCGGTGGCAATGTCGATGTAACGCACGAACAGGGATACCTTGTTCTCCGGGTTCAGGTTGTTCCAGAGCATATTGGTGAATTTTTCCATATCGTCCGGAATAGCAACCAGCTTGGGCTCGCCCTCAAAGCTGGGGAGCGGATTGCCGTCATGCAGATAGGTGTGAATGAAGTGACCCTCGCCTGCAGCGCAGTTCTCATAAGAGAAGGTATAGCGGTTGCAGCATGCGGGATCGCCGTTGTTGCTCTTTAAGATAGACAGGGAGTAGCTGTATCCGCCGTTTTCCAGCTCCATCAGGCCTGAGATCCGCGGGGTATAGTTGGGGGCGTCCGGCTCGAATTCCCGGCTTCTGAGGGACTGCTCAAAGGTTAGGCCCTTCTCCATTCCCTCGTAGACGGTGTCTGTCTGGTCGCCGTTGGTAACGATGGTTCTGTGTCCCAGTACCCGGACCGGAGCGTAGATAATCAGGCTCGGATCCGTCAGCTTGGAAGGATCATAGGCCTGGGTGCGGATGCCCTCTCCCTCCTCCACGAAGATACGGTTGCGGCTGTTCTCACTTCTTCCCATGATAAAATAAGCTGCTACCGCTTTAGTTCCGTCCTCGGAACGGCCCAGTACGATACCTCTTCCGGGGTATGCGTTTTCCTGAAGCTCCTGTGCCAGTGAAATCATGTCCATTACTTTTTCCTCCTGCGAAATGCGATCTATAAGGCCTGAAACGAAAAGGAACCGATCCATCCCAGGCTTCTTCTCTGCCCAGACGGTCGGCTCTCAAACCCTTATACTCCCTGTGGTAAACTCCACTTCCGTCAGTTGTATAAGTTAGTTTTAACATAGCATTTCCGGACGGGGGTTGTCAAGCCCTGCGCCCGTTTTTTCTGTTTTCTGTCTGCCTTCTATCTACTTCCGAACAGATTCATCACAATACAGCCCACCAGAATCAGGGCCATTCCCACATTGCCCACCGGCGAAACCCGTTCTCCGAACAGAACCCGGGAAAAGCTGCAGTGACAGATCAGATAAGCCAGAAGGCTGAAGACGGTGGGAAGCAATCTGGTGTAGCCTTCTGAGGATTTTAAAAGTGTGGTCGCTGTAATCTCGGCACAGATGGCCAGCGCCAGAAATACGTATGGCATACGTCCCTCCTGCTAATTGGTGATTGTCCTGCCGTCTATCCGATCAAAGAAATGGATTTTTTCCGGCAGATAAGCGTAGCTTACTTTTCCTCCCGGTTCAGATAGACCATTGCCTCGGACCCCAGCATCTCATATACCTCTACGGTTCCCGCTCCGTGGACGCTGCCGCCTTCTGTGGGATTCAGGATCACGTGCTCCGGACGGATACCCAGGGTCACTGCCCGGCCGATATAATTGCCCCGTCGAAGCTTTTCTGTCTTTTCCTTCGTCAGTTCTATGCGGTTCCCATTTTCTTCCAGGTACAGACCGCCGTTGGGATCGTATTTTACGACTGCTTCCGCGAAATTCATGGGCGGCGTTCCGATAAAGCCTGCCACAAACTGATTGGCCGGATAGCGGAACAGGCGCTCCGGCGTATCCACCTGCTGCACCACGCCGTCCTTCATGACAACAATCCGGGTTCCCAGGGTCATGGCCTCGGTCTGATCGTGGGTCACGTAGATAAATGTAGAATTCAGCTTATGATACAGGCTGGCGATTTCCACCCGCATCTGTCCCCGGAGCTTGGCGTCCAGGTTGGACAAAGGCTCGTCCATCAGAAAGACTTTGGGATTGCGGACGATAGCGCGTCCCATGGCTACACGCTGCTTCTGTCCGCCGGACAGCTCCGAAGGCTTCCGATCCAGCACCTCGGTCAGGCCCAGGATCTCTGCGGCCTCATTTACCTTGGCCTCGATGACTTCCTTCTTCTCATGACGGATATGCAGACTGTAACCGATGTTTTTTTCTTACCGTCATATGGGGATACAGGGCGTAGTTCTGAAAGACCATAGCAATGTCCCGATCACAGGCCTCCACCTCATTCATGCGCTCGCCGTCGATATACAGCTCTCCCCCGCTGATATTTTCCAGTCCTGCTATCATACGCAGGGTTGTGGATTTTCCGCAGCCGGAGGGACCTACAAAAATAATAAATTCATTGTCCTGTATCTCCAGGTTAAAATCCTTCACTGCTTCAAATCCGTTTTCATATCGTTTACACACATGCTTTTCGTTGCTGTGTCTGCTGTCATAAAATCCCAGTCCGTAAAACTGATCCAAACCGACCTGAGAATCGGATAAATCCAGAAAATAAAAAGTGGAATCAGTGCCGGTAAAACAAAGAGCAGCACAGCTCCCAGGTTTCTTACTTCGGATCTCTTTCTGCTTCTTTTCACTTTAATCTCCTTTTGATGTCGCCTTTGTAAGGGTAATACCGAAAGGTAAATGAAATATGCAGGTTTTGTTAAAATTGAGTTTGAGGATTGTCAAAAGAAATAAAACTTCTTAAAAAAATACAGCAGAACGGATACAAATCCGTTCTGCTGTATTTAGGGTAATGGAGTTAATAATATTATTAAAATATTATTCAATATAATATTTATGCCAGGTTGAAACAGATGCGGAAACCGCTTTTGTAGCTTTCCTGAAATCCTTTTCCTTCAGTCCTTCGAATATTTTTTTATGAATTTTCAAAGTATTCTGTCCTGCTGCAGTCTTAAACTTACTTGTTGTAACCTTAATTTCCGACTGCATAAATTTCAATAAAAAGCTATACATATATTCTATCAACCTGTTATGCGTTGCCCTTCCCAACGCTCGATGAAAAGCTTCCTCATGAGCATAAATAATTTGTTCGTCAAAATCCGATTCTGTAATTTTTTCCTCAAAATCATCCAGAATACGCTGTATTTCATTACATTCCTCTTCTGTTACATGCTTGATTGCGTCCTTTATGACTCCCAGTTCAAACAACTCTCTAAGCTCCCTCATTTCTTCTATATCATTTCCCTGATATATGATACCGAAAATCAACGGATCCAGACATTGCTCTCCTATTTCACTGGCTATATAAGTACCATTTCCTCTTTTGATTTCGACAATTCCAAAAGCCGACAGAACCTTCATTGCTTCCCTTACTGAACCACGGCTGACATTCATCGCATTTGCCAACTCATTTTCCGGAGGAATCAAATCACCAGGCTTTAATTCCTTTGCAAGTAAAAGGCTCTTAATTTTATCTATTACCACGTCTGTGGCTGTTTTCTTTTTTTTATTATCCTTCTCCAGCAAAGAAATAATATCCCTATTCTGTCTTTCCATTCTTTTCCCCCATATGATAGAATTTTATTTTCATTGTACCATATAATTCAGTCTAAAAGCACAGATCTTTCTCAAATAACATGGATCATTTTTTATTTATTCAAAAAAGAATCCACATTATCCGCTGTGATAAGATACAGTCCTGTATCGACATTCTGCGGTATATTCAGAATACCATTTTCTTTATCGTTTGCTGTGATAGCTGCAGAGGAATGATTGTATGCAAACAGTACAGCACCACCCCAATAAGAAAACAGCTGTCTTTTCTGTCCCACAAGCGCATAGAATTTTCCATCCTTTAACTGCTGAAGCTGCGTATCCTCAGCATTCGTTCCCGTGGCAATTACGCTTCCTGCTTTTCCCATTTCCTCAATGGCCGTTCCAAGTCCCGGGGTAGAACCATCAAAACAGGAAATTGCCGCAATATCCGGAGTAGATGTCATCAAATCTTCTGCAATCTGACAAGCCGTCTCGATCGACCCGTTTGCAGAATAAGCGTCTACAAACTCCATTCCTGTACCAGCAATGGTATCTTTAAATCCATCCAGTGCATCTTCCTGCGTTTCTGTTCCCTGCTGATAAATAACGGCACATTTTCCTTTTCCTCCAGTAGCTTCAATTACTGCCTCCGCATGCTTTACACCAAGCTGATACCAATCTGTTCCAATGAAGCAAAGTCTCTTTGAATCAGATACATCCGCATCAATCGTTACAACCGGAATTCCCGCATCCACTGCTGCATCAATAGAATCCTTCAACGAAGATTCCATGCCGATTACCATAATTCCTGCCGGTTTCGTTGCTACCACCTGATCTAATGCCGCTGCCTGTCCTGCCACATCATAATCAGTCGGACCTACTACACTGACTTTTACCCCATAATCCTCTGCAAATTGCTTTAAACCTGCCTGATCTGAATTTACAAACATGGACTGATTAGACAGACAGGAAACCCACACATATTCCTCATTTGAATAATCAGCCTTCTGGCCATCTCCTGCGTCTGTAGCCGCAGATGAATCTCCACAGCCTGACAATGCCATTGTCGCTGTCATTGCAATTGCTAAAACCCCTGCTAAAATTCTCTTTTTCCCCATACTTTTTCTCCTTTTCTTTGGTTTTATTTTTTTATTCTGATTCGGTTTCGTTTGATAATAACATCTGTCGAAACAGCCACAATCAGAATAATACCCACAACAATATCCTGCCAACTGGATGCAACTCTGCCCATAATCATAATATTATCTACAAGGCTCGTAAACAACACACCAAAAACTGCTCCTAAAACAGTTCCATATCCTCCTGTAAGACTTGCTCCACCCAGAACGCATGCCGTAATTGCTGTCATCTCCATTCCTTCTCCAATAGAAGAAACGGCTGCTCCCATTCTCGCCACCTGAATAATACCTGCCAGTCCTGCCAACAATGCGCTATTTACATACCCCAGTACTTTCGTCTGAATTACATTAATACCGGATAACTGTGCAGCTTTTTCATTTCCTCCTATGTAATAAAATCGCCGGAAAAACTTTGTCTTGGCTACCAGAAAGCTATAAATAGCACAGAGAATAATCATATAAAATACCGGTGCGCGAAATCCTCCTATTTTCCAGCCAACAAGATCTGTAAATACAGGTGGAAGATTAGTAATTCCCGAACCCGCAATCAACATTGCGATTCCTCTGATCAGCCCCTGCATGGATAAGGTTACAATCATTGGATTTACACCAACAACCGCAATTAATATACCATTAACTACTCCAACAAGCCCTGCTACAGCTAACGCGACAATAATCGCAATTACCATCGGAACATTATGGTGCATCATTAGATTTGCGCAGAGTGCTCCCGACAGCGCTACAACCGCTCCCACAGAAAGATCAATTCCTCCGGCTGCCAACACAACCAACATTCCAATACATACTATTGCATTCACTGCCATATTTAGCGCTACCGACTGAGCATTTGCAATTGTCGCGAATGAATTGCTCCAGATAAGACTGGATACTATAATAACAATAAAATTAATTGCCCCCAGCGACACAATTCTGTTCTGTAAAATCATCATCAGATTGATTCTTTTTTTCATGCTATCTTCTCCTTTTATGCTAATCCTGATGAATAACGCATAATTGCTTCCTCATTCATCTCGCTTCTTTTGCATTCACCGCTTATATGTCCTGCATGCATCACAATTACTCTGTCACTAATCTGCAATATTTCCGGCAAATCTGAAGATATGGCAATAACACAGGTCCCTTTCTTTGCAAGCTTTCTCATAATTCTGTATATCTCAGACTTCGAACCTACATCCACTCCCTTTGTAGGTTCATCTACAATTAGAATTTTGGGATTTACTAACAACCATTTTGCAAATACAACCTTTTGCTGGTTTCCACCAGAAAGCTCCCCCACCAATTTTTTAACATCCGGTGTCGCTATATTCAGAATTTCTCTATATTTCTCGGCAACCTCAAATTCCATTTTGTCAGATAAAAATCCATTTTTTTCAGCAGCATTCATGTTACCCGATATAATATTTGACGCGATACTCTGTTCCAGAAACAGGCCTTCTTCCTTCCGATCCTCCGGCAGATATCCTATTCCACATTGAATTGCTTCCGTTGTATTATGAATTTTTACCTTTTTCCCGTATACTGTAATCTCTCCTGAATAGAGTCTGTCTGCACCTACAATTGCTCGAAACGTTTCTGTTCGTCCCGCCCCGGCCAGACCAGAAAAACCCAGAATTTCTCCCTCATACGCTTCAAAGTTAATATTTTCAAACCTTGCTCCACACAGATTTTCAACCTTCAATGCCACTTTATCTGTATAATAAGGTTTATATGCATCAATTACCAAATCTCGGCCAATCATCATCTGAATCAATTGATCCATATTCGTATCAACCGTATTTTTGGTTCCTATATACTTTCCGTCTTTTAGAACACTTACCCTATCTGAAATTTCAAAGATTTCTTCAAGTCTGTGTGAAATATAAATCACTGAAATCTTCTTGCTCTTAAATTCCTGAATTAATTCAAATAACACCTTTGTTTCCCGATCCGTCAGGGCTGCCGTCGGTTCGTCAAACACAATCAGTTTACAATCTGTAGTCATGGCCTTTGCAATTTCTACCATTTGCTGATCTGCCGGCGAAACATCTTGTATTAGCATTTTAGGATTTAGGTCTAATTTTATTTTCTGACAGGCTTCTTTTGTCCTTCTGGACAATTCTTTTCCATCAATAAACCCAAATCTGTTCAAAGGCTCCTTGTCCGCAAAAATATTTTCTTCCACTGAAAGATTTCCTACCAGACTTCTCTCCTGATACACTACGGCTATACCTGCCTCAATAGCTTCCGACTGATTTGCGAACGCTACCCTGTCTCCTTTTATTTTCAAATAGCCCTCGTCCGGTCTGTAATTACCTGCCAAAACGTTAATCAGTGTGCTTTTTCCGGCTCCATTTTCTCCGCATATAGCATGCACTTCACCCTCTCTGATATCAAAGCTGACTTTGTCCAATGCTCTGATCCCGGGAAATATTTTTGATACCCCACAAACTTCAAGGAAAAGGTTATTCTCCATCTTTTTCCTCCTTATTTTGTTTTCAACTCAAACGCTTCGATGACTGTACCTGATAAAACCCGTTCCAAGTCCTCCGAATCGGAAATCAGATTTCTATACTTTAACAGTTCCATAGGAACATTGCGCGGATGGTCTGATGAGAACATTACTTTATTAACGCCACAGCTTTCTATCACTGCCTTTGTTGCTGAGATTCCTAACCAACTGGGCTCTATATAAATCTGATCATACGTCTTTGTCAGAAAAACTGCCTCACTTTTCAGAAGATCTGTTCCCGCATGGGCAATTACAATTTTCACATCCGGAAATTGCTTTGCTGCCGGCAATATCATCATTGGATCCGAAAAGGGAGCTCCAGATCCGGTATGCACCATAACCGTGATTTTTAATTCTCTTGCCATATCAAAAATCTTCATTCCATCTTTTGAGGCAGGATTCACCGCATGCGCAATGGGTGTAATCTTTACCCCTACAAATCCCAATTCTTTCACACATCTCTTTAATTCGTCATATACTTCTTCATCCTTAAAATGTGGATTAATAGAAGCCATTCCATAAAAAAGTCCTTTTCCGGCATCACAGAATTCTGCTATTCTGTTATGATATGCCTTTGTTTCTTCTATATAAGGCCGGGAAATAAAAGGCTGAATGATTGCGCCATCTACATGATCTTTTCTATACTGAGTGATCAGCTCCTCTTCTGTGATTTCCTCATCAAACACATAATCATGTCCCAAGTGCGCATGTGCATCAATAATCATACTTCCGTCCTCCTTATCATCTTTTAAACATCATACCTTTCTTGTGACCCCATCCTAGCACATCCGGTTATATGTGTCAATACAATTTTATATTTTTTATATTTTGCATTAATTTATTTGATATTTTTGTGCATTTTTCCTATTTCCCAGATTATTATTTTATTTTTGATTTTTTAGTTGACTTTTTATTTGTGTTGTTTTATAATCGAAAACATAAAACATCTGATGTTTAAATCTTAATACAAAAGGAGAATGTCTTATGGAAAAAATAACTATTTTAGGCGCCGGTGGAAAAATGGGTGCCAGAATTACAGACAGCCTTCTTCGGAATGGCTATCATCCCTGTCTGGTTGAAAATGATAAAAGTAAAATTCCTTCTATTGAACATAAAGGACTTCCAATTGAGTCCCCTGAAAAAGCGCTTTCTGATTGCGACGTTGTAATCTTCGCTCTTCCTGACAGACTTTTAGGAAAGCTTACCGCACAATATGCTCCTATGGTAAAACCCGGAACATTAATCATTTTGCTTGATCCTGCCGCAGTATTTGCAGAAGAAGCTTTTATACGGGCAGACTGTACCACTGCTGTAATTCATCCCTGCCATCCACAGCTTTTCTTTGAGCAGCCAAATGAAGAAGCCAGAAATGATCATTTTGGAGGTGTTGCTGCCCTTCAGGATATTGTAATTGCTTACGTTTCTGGTGAAAGAAAGCTTTTTGACGATTTGGCTATGCCATTGAGTAAAAAAATGTTTTCACCGGTAATGAACAGCTTTGAAATTACCGTTGAACAAATGGCACTTCTCGAGCCTGCTGCTACAGAAGTGGTAAATACTGCCCTTATCAAATGTATGACAGAAGTAGTTGACGAAATTGTAAAAGTCGGCGTTCCGGAAGCAGCTGCCCGCTCATTTATCCTTGGTCATATGCAGATGGGACTTTCTATCTATTTTCTGCATACCAATCCTCTGTCAGATGCAGCTAAAATTGCAGCAAGCAATGGGTATAAAAAAGTTATTAATCCTAACTGGCGTGAAGCGCTTGATATTGAATTCACACGTACCATTGTAAAAGCTATGCTTCATCCGGATCAGTATCAACAGTAATGGAGGTTTCCCATGAAACTTGGACTCAGCACCTGTACCTATACCTGGAATTTTGGTGTTGCTAATTATCCACAGCCTTCTCATCCTTTTACTCTGGATGTCTTGTTTGACAAGGCTTTTAAACACCATATTCCTGTTGTTCAGATTTTAGACAATATTGTTCCTTTGCATCTTTTTTCGGATTCTGATTTATATGATATTCGAAAATCCGCAGATGCACATTGTCTACAACTTGAAATCGGAACCCGTGGAATTACTCCCCATATTTTGAAACAATATCTTCATATTGCTGAAATTACAGGTTCTACCCTTGTACGTACTATTATGGATGGGGATGGCGCTCATCCAAGTGTTTCCGAAGGTATTTCCTGGATCGAAGAGGTTTTACCTTCCTATGAAGCCGCAGGAATTAGTCTTGCGATAGAAAATCATGATTTACGTCATGTTGCTGAATTAAAAGAACTGACAGAAACAATCGATAGTCCTTATCTTGGTACCTGTATTGACTGTGTAAACTCCCTTGGAATTCAGGAATGTCAAGCTCAGGTCATAGAAGCGTTGCTTCCTCAGGCAATTAATTTTCATTATAAAGACTTTACAATTCGGCGAACTGATTATGACATGGGATTTATTGTTCAGGGCTGTGTTGCCGGACAGGGAATGACTGATATGGATTATATGATTAAAAATCGAAATCATTCCAAAAAAAATTTTAATCTTATTTTGGAACAGTGGATGCCCTGGTTGGGAACGATTGAAGAAACCACCGCTTTAGAAGAACAGTGGGCTGAAGAAAGTATACGCTATCTTCAAGATAAATTTAAATTGCTTTTTTCTAATTAATTTCATAATCCTAATGGGAACAGCAGCTTTATGATTTTTCATAGAGCTGCTGTTTCTATCTACATACCGAACTTTTCTCCGACTCGGATGGCCAGCGCGTCTTTTCCGTGGCCGATCTGCCGGGTTTTCAGAATCGGAAGCTCTGATCCTGCGTAACGACAGACCAGCTCCTCTATGGTCGGGGAACAGCCCCTGTCCTCCATCTCCGTAAAGGTGCCGAGAAGCAGGGATTTTATCTGCCGGAATACGCCAAGCTGCCTTAGCTGGCTGAAGTACGTAACCATCTTCGGGACGCCGCCGCTCCAGGACTCCAGAAGAAGGATTTTGTCCTGCATATCCGGCCAGTATTCCGTCCCCGCCAGCTTCAGAAGGCAGCGGATATTCCCGCCCACCAGAGTGCCGCAGAACTCAGAGAGCTCCTGCTTCTGTCCTTTTTGCACGTATTGGCAGGAAATTTGAAATAAATCCGATTGTTTCTGTAATATTGTATTTTCAAAGGCCGGACGGCGAAAGAATCCGCCGTCCGAAACAAGATTCCGGGCCTGATAAAGGACGGAAGACCTGCCGGTCTTCGCATAGATGGCATTCAGAATCGTGGTCAGATCACTGTAGCCCCAGAATTCTGCCTGGCTTTTTCCGATCACCTCGTAATCCAGATAAGGCAGAAGCTCATTGGCCAGATCGCCGCCTGACAGATCCAGTATCGCCTGTACCTCCGGATCCCGGTAGAAGCTCATCAGAGCTTCGGCCCGTTCTTCCGCAGTGCCGCTGAAGACAGAACAAAAAACCGGATCCTTCTCATATAGGCAGGGACTTACGCAGGGCGTGAAGCCCAGCCCCTCCAGGTATGCGCAAAGCTCCTCCACGCTCCCTTTTTTCCGTACTTCCAGACCGTTTGAACAGGCCACCAGCGCTATTTTTCTCATATCCCGGTCACCACAGCTGTCACCAGCTCCTTAAACTGCTTCGCCACCCGGTCTGCCGTTTCCTGTACCTCTGCATGGTTCAGTTCCCTGGCCGACATACCGGCCGCCAGGTTGGTGATGCAGGAGATTCCGCAGATCTCCATGCCCATATGCCGGGCCGCGATTGCTTCACAGGCGGTACTCATGCCGACCGCGTCTGCGCCCAGACTCCGAAACATGCGGATCTCAGCCGGGGTCTCATAGGACGGGCCTGTCAGCTGGATATAGACGCCCTCCTTCAGGGGGATGCCCAGCTTTTCTGCCTCTTTTCTTATCACCCGGCCCATACGGCGGCTGTAGACCTCGCTCATATCCGGAAACCGGGGTCCCAGCTCATCCAGATTCGTTCCGATCAGAGGATTGGGTACCATGGAGGAAATGTGATCGGTAATCAGCATAAAATCTCCGGGAGTGAACTCAAAGTTCATGCCGCCTGCCGCATTGGTGAGCAGAAGCTTTTTGGCACCCATCATACCCATAAGACGGGTGGGCAGCACCACTTCTTCCATGGAGTAGCCCTCGTAATAATGAACCCGGCCCTGCATGATTACCACCGGAACCTGATTCACGTAACCGAAGACAAACCGTCCTTTGTGTCCGGGTACGGTGGACACTGGGAAGCCTTCGATCTCCCGGTAGCTGACCTCAGCCCGGATATCAATGCTCTCCGCGTAATCGCCCAGACCTGAGCCCAGAATCAGCGCCACCTCCGGCTGAAAATCCGTTTTTTCCCGAATACATCTCATACAGTTCTGCAGTTTTTCCAGTGCTTTGCTCATAGACATACCTTCCTTTGCTTATGAATGGAACCTTATTTTATTGCTGCTTCCTTTTCCTGTTCCGCAATGGTTTTTACGATCCGCTCCCGCACCAGCTCGGCGATGGCGGTGGTCTTCAGATCCTTATATTCCTCGTAGAAAATCGGCTCCAAGAAATGAACCTGAACCGTAACCGGGGCGATACTGTTCCGATCAAAGGGCTCAAAGGCGTTCAAAAGCGCCACCGGAACGATGGGCGCCCTGGCCTTCACAGCGCATTTGAAGCTGCCGCCCTTGAAATCCCCCACCTGATTTCCATGTTTCGATCGGGTTCCTTCCGGGAAAATCAGATAGTTCCGTCCGTTTTTGACCTCCTCGGTCACAGCCAGAATTACCTGCAGGGACTGACGTACATCCTCCCGATCCATGATTTTCGCTTTCATGATCCGGAACACCTGCTTCAGAAACGGCACGTCCTTTACTTCTTTTTTTGCCACCACCGAGAAGGGCTGATCGCAGGCCTCAATAATCGCCAGCACATCGAAGAGTCCCTGGTGGTTGGGGAAAAAGACAAAGCTTTCCCCTGTGGGAATATGTTCTCTTCCATGTACGTCGATTTTCACCCGTCCTCCCTTATTGGCGTGAAGGGTGATTTTTTTCAGCAGCGCGTATTTCTCCGGCTCCGGAATCTCCTCCGTATGCTTTGCGAAATGACACAGCTGCCACCACCAATAGGGTACAAAAGGCAGATTATACAATACCATCAAAATAATTCTTCTCATCTTTATTTCCTTCTCTTTATCTTTCTGTAAGCTTCAGCGTCTCAAACTCTGTCTTTATCGAAACCTGCTTTCCTGCCAGGCTGCCACTGATGAAATCCAGCATCATGGACTGAATCTTATCGGAATAGCTCCAGTAGGGGCTGGTAGTCAATGGAATCAGAAAGCTTCCTTCACTTCCGTCGAAGGTAAAGCGGTGAGCCTCTTTCACGCCCTTCCCTTCATTCATGAAGTACACCACGCCCTGGAATTTCAAAGGCTCCCCGGATCCGCTTTCGTCCCTGACCGTAATCCGCAGGAAGGGAATCTCAGAGCCATCCCGGTTCTCCGGAAAGGCGTAGAGAAAATAGTTTTCCTCGGCATTCAGAATATACCGATCATCGCCCAGCTCTGAGGCGTTGGTGTCTAATAGGCTCCAGTCTGTCTTCAGCGCCTCCGTCTCCTGCTCCTTCAGCACTTCATTGCCCCAGGCCTTCGGAAGCATTTTCAGATCCTCGATGTGCTGGAGCTTTCCAAACTCCTCGTAGGCCGGTTCAAACCGGGCCCGCACCTCGTCGTCGTTGGTCAGGAAAATGATATTCTTATACTTGCAGGGCGTATAGTGCTTCTGCAGATACTGGTACATGTAGTAATTCCGGGTACTTAGGGATCCGGAATCGTGCTGCCAGGCAGGCGCCACGATCAGGATTTCCGGCTGCTTTTCCTGCAGCACCTCGATGGCTCGGATCTGCATCACCCGGTTGTTGGTGTTGTAGGTACTGCTGAAGGGCATCAGGTTTTCTTTATTCAGAATATTGTAATGGGACAGCTGGTTCGTCATATCCACAACCTTCTTATCCCGGCAGAGATCATTGACCAGGGTATTCAGGTTCATCAGCTCTTCCTTCTGCTCTTCCGTAATGTAAATATTGCCGAGGCCCGGGATGCCCGTTTCCTCCACGGTGGCGTAAGTATAATCGTCACTGATCGTATCCCGCTCGAACACCTTCGCGGGCATAATCAGAAGATTGCTTCCCCTGGTTACCACCGTCGCCAGGAACAGAAGGGCCATCATACCCGCTGTCCACAGGGAAAAGCGTTTTTCCAGGGAAGGCAGGAAAATCATCAAAATCAGAAACAGGCTGCAGATGGTAGTTACGATAATCCCCCGCTCGCCAAACTGGGTCCGCACGAAGGTATAACGCACGATCACCAGATTGAAAATAATCAGGAAAAACAGAGCGTACAGGGCAAGCTTTTTCTCTTCTCCTTCTTTTCCTGCCGGGAAAATCAGGGCTGCCAGAAGGGAAAGTCCGAAGCCAAAGGTGGCGTACCAGACAAAGGGACTTGCAAGCTCCTCCCGCAGAATATCCCCGGTGGTTTCGAGAATCGCCGCCGAATTTTCCACAATATATCGAAGAATCGCGAAAAACATGGGAATAAAGCAAATTCCCAGAATCAGAAGCGGAATATACCAGGGCAGAATTTTCCGCCGCACTTCTTTTTCGTTCAGGCGGAAGAAGATTTTCCAGCCCTTCTCATGGAAGCACTCCCAGAGAATCATAGGCAGGGTCGCCAGGGCGCAGGCTCCGCCGATAGAGGAATTCCAGGCGATGGACAGGATCGAGATAAAGGTCCAGCTCCAGAGCTGCATGGAAAAATCCTTCCGCATTTTTTTTGAAAATACGATCACGATAAAGGGCAGCGCAAAGGCCCAGCGCACGTAATAGTACTTGTCTCCGAACAGGGAGAACAACAGCACGCAGAGAAGCCCCAGCAGCTGATTGTCGATAAAATAGTAGAACACCGCCGCCGTTGCCATGGCGATGAGGACACAGCCCACGGTCATAGCCGGTTCAATGGACGCATAGGTTCCGTCAAATAACAGCTTTCCCACTGCCGCCTGGAAATAATCGCATACTCCGTGGATCGGCATGGTATCGATATAGGGCACAATGCCGTAATTCAGAAGCTCATGCAGCGGCTCTGAAATTTCTCCGTAATGGTACATCTCCAGGGGCGTGCCGGAAATCGTTCCGTTTGGCAGCGTCCAGGAGGCGAAAACTGCCAGGGAGAGGAAAGTCGGAAGAGAAAGCGCCGGTCTGGAATCTTCCCTGTACTTTCTGAAAAATTTCCTGTTGTACAGGGTACATACAACTATCAGTATAAGAACTACAGTCTGCATTTTCACATTCTGATAAAGCCGGATAACCTGTCCTTCGCGAATATATTCATAATTTCCAAGCATCAGAAAAGAAATCGGCAGGATCCACTGTCCCCACTGCATATATTTGTTCAGCTGTTCTCGGTTTGGTTTTCTCTTTTGCGGATCTTTTCCACATTTATAGTTAAAAAACAGAAAGATACCCACACCGATCAGAGTTATGCACTGAACTATGGGGAAAAGCTTCTCCAACCACGCCTGTATACCCAAAAACGCTTCCATTCCATAGCCAAATAAGGCCAGAATGAACTGGGAAATCAGTATCAGAAAGCAGGCGTCCTCAAACCACCCATAGCTTTCACGCTGCTTCGCCGTATATTCTTTTGTCCGATCAAAACTGCCGCAAAGCCGGCTCCATTTCTTCGAAAGCAGAGTCAGAAGCACCGCATACAGAAGAAAAACGCCCAGCAGTCCGCCGATAAACAGATTCGCCAGGGTCATATCTCCCTGCTTATAGTAGGCGGTCCAGGTGGTATAGCCTGTGACAAACTCCGTATATTCCGGCATCCGCTGATACAATACCCGCATAACCAACCAGCACAGGAGGGCGGTGGACGGGATCGTCAGCAGGGCTGAAATGACGCATATTTTCTGTGAAAAATATTTTTTCATAGTCTAAAACCTTTCCTATATTTGCCCATGTTTCCAGGGCATCCAGGGATACCCGTAGGGTATTTCCTATATTTGCCCATGTTTTCAGGGCATCCAGGGATACCCGTAGGGTATTCCTATATTTGCCCATGTTTCCAGGGCGTCCAGGGATACCCGTAGGGTATTTCCTTTGGTTTCTCTTACTTTTCTTTCCTATGGCTGTTCCATTTTCTCAGCGTTCCCGACAGCCCTGCAGCCGCGCCCGGAAGCATACACACAAAATACGGGAAGATATACTGGGACTTGGCCTCCCAGATGGTGTGGAAGAAAAATCCCCCCAGAATCACCATGGGCAGAAAAAGCTCCGGAAGCTGCCACCGGTTTTCCACTTTTATGCCGATCAAAAATCCTGCAAAAACCGCCGCGAAGACCAGAAGCTGAAACAGGTTCATGTATTCGCTAAGCACCTGATACAGCTTGCCCTCATAGATGCTCTGAACAATGGTAGAAAAAACACCGCTGTGAAACTGATTAACCCAGAGGGCCTCGTAGGTGGGCTCGTTCCACTGGGACAGGGTTTTTCTCAGGTAAAAGCGGGCGGTATAGACCGGATCCTTCCGAAATTGCCTCAATGACTCCCCGATTGCCTCTTTGGCAATGGCGTCGCTGGCTACCGAGTCGCAGTCCGAGTTTACATAAGTATCAAAGTTAAATGCGTTGTACCAGCCCTCGGCCCGCTCACCCTCTTGCATGCCCATGGCCACCCAGAGGGATTTGGGCATGCCGCTCTCGATCGTAAAGCCGGAGCGTGACTCATAAAAAGCCGTTAGACTTTTACTCAAAAACACAGTCAAACCGATCAAAATCAAGATGGCGGCCAGGCTCTTTCCGGCTTTTTTGATCCTTACGCCACTCTTTTTTACTGCGTCATATAAAAGCAGAAGCACCAACGCCACCAGAAAGATACTGTAGTTATTCTTCACCAGAATCGAAATTCCAATCAAAATTCCGGAGCTTACCGCATAACGCCATTTTCCCTGCTCTAAAAAAAACAACAGTGCGTAAAAAGCCCCCAGCGCAAAGGCCAGTCCCAACATAATACCGTAGAGAAAGGTGCTGTACAGTATGAGCTGGATACATCCCATGGACGCCAGTAGCACCAGCCGATCCGTGTTTTGATCGTGATAAAGCCTGTCGGTAATTTTGTAAAGCAGATAGACCACCACACCATTTGCCAGAGCGGTCAGGTACATAAACGCTTTCCAGTTTTCTCCCCCGGTCAGCCGGTACAGAACCTCCAGAATCGCCGACAGACCCAACTGATTCGGGTAGATCTGCATATATTTTCCATGCTCAAAAAACAGAAAATTATTCTGGGTCATCAGGTAGGATACCCAGGAAACCGCTTTCTGATCGGCCTCCGGGTAGGTATGGCTTGCCTGAATCCAGAGGATGCTCATACCGATTACAAAAAGAACCGCAATCGCCGCCAATGCCTTTGTGGAAATTTTCTCAAATATTTGTTTTTTATATAATATATATAGGATTCCCACAACAGCCGCCAGGAACAACAGATTTAGCGGAATCAAATCCCACCGATACTCCGGTCGCTCCGCGTAAGAGGAATTCGGTGTGAAATAGGCAGTGCTTAACATGCTGGCCACCGTCAGAAAACCGAACAGCAGAATGGACAGCCAGAGTACCACACCGTCCGCCGCCCGTAACAATTTATTTTGCATAAAATCTCCGTTCTTTATCGTAAAATACATGTTCCTGAATGCTTTCTTTGAGCGTAAGCCTTTCGTTTCAGAAAGTATTTCAGGTCAAAAAAATTACATTGAATCCGCATTACCGGGAAAGGTACACGAATTCAATGTAATTATAGTATAAAGCACTTCATTTGTCATCCTAAAGTTCCGACGGCGCGGGCTCTGCTGAATTACCTGATTTTTCACTGGCGCAGGCTCTGCCGAATCGCCGCCTCTTATTCCAGCGGCGCGCCGGTATTCCCACAGAAGTATTCTTTACATCGCAGCCCGAACAGAAATTCCGACACATTGAACTTTCTCATTCCGCTGTGCGCCTCCGCCTGATACTTGTTCATAGAAAAATATGCCCGCGTCATTTCCACCTCTGCGGTTCCTTCCTTTACTGCCTTCAGCATCGGGCCCGACGCGTCGGTAGACAGCTCATAAAGATAGCTGGTTTGATCGTGGGCGATATTGTAGGAGGCAATCCAGGCGTCCATGTGGCTGAAGGACAGAACCAGATACAACACGGCGACCACTGCCACGCTGTAGTGGATCATTGGAAAACGCTCCTGATAAATGCTCCGGATCACGCCCGCAAACAGCACCGCCAACACCAGCAGCGCAAACAGCACCAGTACCCGAAGCCGAGTTAACTGATAGGCCTGAATGTACAGGAACATCCGGCAGGCCGAGGAAATGATCAGGATGTACGTGCAGGCGGAAAGGAAGGTCAGCATGATTTTCAGCGCTGTATTTTCCCGGAAAAAGCTTAAGGTCACCAGCACCAGCATAAGATTCAGCCCGCTGACAAACAGAAGCTGGAAGAAGCCCTGTCTGGCAAATCCTGCGTAGGAATATTCCGCCGGCAGGGTGAAGCCGCCGGTGAACAGATAGGAAATCTGTACCATACAGAACAGCAGATATACGACGCCAATCACAGCCAGCACCGTAATCGCTAAAACCGGCTCCTGGGTGCGCAGATCCTTTTCTTCCGTCTGAGGCTTTCGGTTCTTTACAGCACTGTAGATGCCGAAGAAGAACATCAGACCCCAAAGAAACATCAGTGTCATAAGGAGCAGCTTCGTCGGAAGGATGATACGGCTGAGCACCCGCACCACCCAGTCGAACGCGCCGCCCAGCATCTGATCGAAGACCGCGTCGGCGGAAATCAAAAGCGGCAGAATCAGGCAGAGCAGGGTTACGCCCACCAGAATGCCCAGGATCACATAAATCAGTTTCCCATTCTGCTTCTTTTCACCGGCTCCGGCCTGCTCCTTCCACACTCTCCGGCTTTTGGCCAGCTCCGGGAACACCGTGAAAAGATGGGCCAGTGTCATCATTGCCAGCTCCCATAAACCGCCCACATAGCGAAATACCGTCCATTTTTGATCCTCATAGCCATCATGCAGAAGCAGAATGCCAAACAATACCCAGACCGCCAGCTTATTGCACCAGATGATGATGAAATTGCCGGTCAGAAAGGTAGATATTCCCAGAAGCAGAATGGCCAGCATATAAAGCTTCGAGTCTTTTTTGATCGATCGCCCGGCCTGCTCCATCAGGCACTGATACATCATAAGCATCCCGGTCAGGAATACCGGATACAGCACGCCTGAAACATTGTCATACAAACAGAAAACATAAAAAAGCGAAAATCCAAACAGTAATTGCAGATGGCTGAACTTTTCCAGCTTTTTCGACAGCTTCATGTTAGAATTCCTCCTCACTGACCTCCGCGCCGTCACCCTCCGGAACGTATTCCAGAATATCGCCGGGCTGACAGTCCAGCGCTTTACAGATGGCGTTCAGCGTTGAAAACCGTACTGCCCTTGCCTTGTTATTTTTTAAAATGGACAGATTGGCCATGGTCACGTCTACCTCCTGGGAAAGCTCCGTGAGGCCGATTTTCCGCCGGGCCATCATCACGTCCAGATTGATACGAATTGACATCTCAAATCCCCCTATATGGTTAAATCATTTTCCAGCTTGTAGGTAACAGCCTGATCGAAGACATCTGCCAGCACCCGGCTGAACAGCCCCGCGATCAGGAACACCAGCACCTCCACCATAGCCGCCGGGGTCATCGCCAGAAATAATCGAATCACGGTCAGTCCCGCAATGCAGAAGCTGTAAACCGACATTCTCTTCAAACTGGTTACGTTCTTCTCCACGAAGCAGTCGGAAGCAAGAACCGTCCGGAACATAGAGCGGAGCTCCCGGATAATCAGCACCGCGAAAATGCCGGAGAGAAACAGGAACACCAAAAGCGGCAGGTAATACCGCCGATACTCCGGAAAATAGTCTCCCAGGATTTTCAGGGAAACCGGAAGACTGAAAGCCGCCAGAATCCCCGCCCAGAGCATGAAATCCAGAAAAGCCTTTGTAAATTTCGTCACTTTCATAATTACCTCCTGTAATGAAATTACGTTAAAAAAAATAGTAAGATACAGCTATCCCTTTCAGATACCTGTATCTTACCACTTTATTTATTGTTTTTCAATATGTTTTTATTGATTTTCGATATTTTATTCTTCCGTTTCAGAATTCTCAATCTCTTCCACAGAATCGTCCTTGTTCATCTGCTCCCGCACCTTCGCGATACTTGCGACCGATACATTTTCGGAATCCACGTTCATAAGCTTCACGCCGGATGCGATACGGCCTACGATGGAAATACCGCCGCAGGGAATCCGGATAATGATTCCCTCTGTGGTAATCAGCATTACCTCATTGTCCTCGTTGACTGCCTTAGCGCCGACCACATTTCCGGTCTTATCGGTGATCTTATAGCACTTCACGCCCTTGCCGCCACGGTTCTGTACCGTAAACTCATCCATGCCGGTTCGCTTACCCAGACCCTTTTCGGATACTACCAGAAGATACTCGCCCTGGCTGCGCACCTGCATAGCCACGATTTCGTCCTGATCGGTCAGATTCATACCAATGACGCCCATGGACGCGCGGCCGGTGGCTCTCACGTCTGTCTCGCGGAAACGGATGCACATACCATACTTGGTAATCAGGAATACGTCCTGCTCATTGTTGGTATATTTTACCTCGATCAGCTCGTCATTATCTCGGAGGTTGATCGCAACCAGTCCGGATTTCTTCACATTGGCGTATTCCCGGATAGCCGTTTTCTTCACCAGGCCGTTTCTGGTGGCCATGAACAGATACTTGCCTTCCTCGTACTCCTTGATGGGAATCACCGCTGTGATCTTCTCTCCCGGCTGCAGAGACAGAAGGTTGATAATCGCGGTTCCTCTCGAAGTCCGGCTGGCCTCCGGAATCTCATAGCCCTTCAGACGGTAAACCTTACCGGTATTGGTAAAGAACATGATGTAATGGTGGGTAGTGGTCATCATCAGATCCTCAATGTAATCCTCATTGATGGTCTGCATACCCTTGATTCCCTTGCCGCCACGGTTCTGGCTTTTGAAATTATCCGTGGTCATACGCTTGATATAACCCAGATTGGTCATGGTAATAACCACGTCCTCCTCCGGAATCAGATCCTCCATGGACAAATCAAATTCGTCAAAGCCGATGCTGGTCCGGCGATCGTCGCCGTATTTATCTGCAATTACGGTAATCTCTTCCTTGATGACGCCCAGCAGCTTTTTCTCATCTGCCAGAATTCCCTTCAGGTAATCAATCTGCTCCATCAGCGCCTTATATTCTGCCTCCAGCTTCTCCCGTTCCAGACCGGTCAGTGTACGCAGACGCATATCTACGATAGCCTGTGCCTGTACATCGTCCAGTTCAAAGCGATCCATCAACTTCTGCTTCGCCTCCGGCGTAGACCGGGAGCCGCGGATAATCCGGATTACTTCGTCGATATGATCCAGGGCAATCAGCAGACCCTTTAAGATATGGGCGCGCTCCTCCGCCTTGTTCAGATCGTATCTGGTACGGCGGGTCACTACGTCTTCCTGGTGAAGCAGATAATACTTCAGCATATCCAGAAGATTCAGCACCTTCGGCTCGTTATTTACCAGAGCCAGCATAATCACACCGTAGGTATCCTGAAGCTGTGTGTGCTTATACAGCTGATTTAAAATTACATTGGCGTTGGCGTCCTTACGGAGCTCAATGTTGATCCGCATGCCTTCCCGGCTGGATTCATCGCCAATGTAGGTGATACCGTCGATCCGCTTCTCCTTTACCAGCTCGGCGATCTTCTCGATCAGCCGCGCCTTATTGACCATATAGGGAAGCTCTGTTACCACGATACGGCTCTTGCCGTTGCTCATGGTCTCTATATTGGTAACCGCGCGCACCCGGATCTTGCCCCGGCCGGTACGGTATGCCTCCTCAATGCCGCGGGTTCCGAGAATCTCCGCGCCTGTGGGGAAATCCGGTCCCTTGACAATCTTTAAGATTTCTTCGATGGTGGTATCCCGATCCTCTTCGATCCGGTTATCGATAAGCTTCACCACCGCCTTTACCACCTCGCGCAGGTTGTGGGGCGGAATGTTGGTGGCCATGCCGACTGCGATACCTGTGGTTCCGTTGACCAGCAGATTAGGGAAACGGGAGGGCAGCACAGCAGGCTCCTTCTCGGTTTCATCGAAGTTCGGTACAAAGTCTACGGTATTTTTATTGATGTCCGCCAGCATTTCCATGGAAATTTTACTCAGGCGGGCCTCTGTATATCGCATTGCCGCAGCGCCGTCACCGTCCACGGAACCAAAATTTCCGTGTCCGTCTACCAGCGGATAACGGGTGGACCAGTCCTGGGCCATATTAACCAGGGCTCCGTAGATGGAGCTGTCTCCATGGGGGTGATATTTACCCATGGTATCGCCGACGATACGCGCGCACTTTCTGTGGGGCTTATCCGGTCCGTTATTCAGCTCGATCATGGAATAAAGCACACGCCGCTGTACCGGCTTTAAACCGTCCCGGACATCCGGAAGGGCACGGGCAGCGATTACGCTCATGGCATAATCGATATAACAATCCTCCATGGTCTTTTTCAAATCCACGTCATGGATTTTGTCAAAGATATTGTCTTCCATTTTCTATTCTCCCTTACTAGGTTACGGACGTTCAGCCGCGCCAGGGCTGAACTGTTAAATGTCTAAGTTTTTCACGTATTTTGCGTTGGTTTCGATGAATTCCCGTCTCGGCTCTACCTTATCGCCCATCAGGGTATTGAAGGTCAGATCGATCTCCGCGGAATCCGCGTCCTCCATGGTTACGCGCTTCAGGATACGCCGCTCCGGATCCATGGTGGTCTCCCAGAGCTGCTCGGCGTCCATCTCACCCAGACCTTTATAACGCTGGATCTTGTTGTTGGTATCACGGCCTACCTCATTCAGAATATCGGCAAGCTGCTGATCACTGTAGGCATACCAGACCTTTTTGTTCCGCTCCAGCTTATAGAGAGGCGGCTGGGCCAGATATACATAGCCCTCCTTGATGAGATCCGGCATAAATCTGTAAATAAATGTAAGAAGCAAGGTGCTGATATGCGCGCCGTCCACATCGGCATCGGTCATCAGAATGATCTTGTGATACCGAAGCTTGCTGATATCAAAATCATCATGAATACCGGTACCAAAGGCGGTAATCATAGCCTTGATCTCCGCATTGGCGTAAATCTTATCCAGACGGGCCTTTTCCACGTTCAGAATCTTACCGCGCAGGGGCAGGATCGCCTGGGTCGCGCGGGAACGGGCCGTCTTGGCGGAGCCGCCTGCGGAATCTCCCTCTACGATGTAGATCTCGCAGTTCTCCGGATTCTTATCAGAGCAGTCTGCCAGCTTTCCGGGCAGAGCCATACCATCGAGAGCGGTCTTTCTTCTAGTCAGGTCGCGGGCTTTTCTCGCTGCCTCACGGGCACGCTGGGCCAGAATGGATTTTTCCAGAATCACCTTGGCTACCATGGGATTCTGCTCCAGGAAAATCATCAGCTGCTCGGAAACCACGTTATCCACGGCTCCACGGGCTTCGCTGTTACCCAGCTTCTGCTTGGTCTGACCCTCGAACTGGGGCTCGCCGATCTTAATGCTGATGATGGCAGTCAGTCCCTCGCGGATATCATCGCCGTTCAGACTGGGCTCGCTGTCCTTCAGGAGCTTATTTTTCCGCGCGTAATCATTGAAGGTCTTGGTCAGCGCGTTTTTAAAGCCGGTCAGATGGGTGCCACCCTCCGGAGTATTGATGTTATTTACAAAGCTGTAGCAGTTCTCCGTATAAGAATCATTGTGCTGCAGTGCCACCTCTACAACCACATCATTTACCGTACCCTCGCAGTAAATGATCTGATCGTACAGGGCCGTCTTTGATCGGTTCAGGTAGCTTACAAACTCCTTGATACCGCCCTCATAACAGAACTCCTTCTTGTACTGGGGCTCCTGGCGATCATCACGGAGAATGATATTCAGGCCCTTGGTCAGAAAAGCCATTTCCCGCAGACGTACCTTCAGCACATCATAATCGTAAACAGTCTCCTCAAAGATCTCTTTATCCGGCAGAAAACTTACCTGGGTACCGGTTTTCTCCGGATCGCATTCTCCGATTACCTTCAGCGGCTCTACCACATGGCCTCTCTCATACCGCTGGAAATAAATCCTGCCCTCGCTGCAGATACGAACCTCCAGCCATTCGGAAAGAGCATTGACTACGGAGGCTCCTACGCCGTGCAGACCTCCGGACACCTTGTATCCTCCACCGCCGAACTTTCCGCCTGCATGAAGCACGGTAAAGACTACCTCCACCGCCGGAATGCCGGCCTTGTGATTGATTCCCACCGGAATGCCGCGTCCATCGTCAGTAACTGTAATAGAATTATCCTTCTGAATCGTCACGTCAATATTTTTGCAGAAGCCTGCCAGGGCCTCATCCACGGAATTGTCTACAATCTCATAAACCAGATGATGAAGTCCACGGGAGGAGGTGCTTCCAATGTACATACCAGGTCTCTTCCGGACTGCTTCCAGTCCTTCCAAAATCTGGATTTGATCTGCTCCGTATTCTGCGCTCATTTCCAATCCTCCTATTGCTTATTTTAAGTTCCTAATTTTCGCTGTATACAGCGCCCTCGACCACACGGAAAACCCGGTTGATCGAAAACCTGTGATTTACAAACTCATCCAGACCCGTACAGGTTATCATGGTCTGAATATCATGAATACTGTCTAATAAATAGTTTTGCCGGTTATGATCCAGTTCAGACAACACATCGTCCAAAAGTAAAACCGGCGTATCGTGAATCACCTGTTTGACCAGTTCAATCTCCGATAACTTCAGGGAAAGGGCCGCTGTCCGCTGCTGTCCCTGGGAACCGAATTTCCGAATATCGACACCGCCGATGGCGAACATCAGATCGTCCCGATGAGGACCCACATTCGAGGTCTTCATGCGGATATCCCGATCCCGACTCCGGGTAATAGCATCGTAAAGCTCCTCCGCTCCCACATGTTTCTCGTAGGAAAGCGTCAGCTCCTCTTTACCGCCGGAAAGCTTTTCATGGATTCCGCGAATGATTTCTCCCAGAGACTCAATAAACGCATTCCTGCTTTCAATGATCTTTTTACCATATTCTGCCATCTGTATATCCCAGATATCCAAGGTATCCTTAAGTTCTGGCCGGAAGCTCAGATCCTTTAAGAGCTTATTGCGCTGCACCACGATGCGGTTGTAGTTGGCCAGATGGTGAAGATATACTTTATCAAGTTGACATAACTCCATATCCAGGAATCGGCGGCGCTCCCCGGGACCCTGTTTGATAATGCTTAAGTCCTCCGGAGAAAAAAATACAAAATTGGCAATGCCGAAAAGCTCGCTGGCCTTCCGAATCGGTACCCCATTGATGGCGATGCCCTTGGTCTTGTTTTTCTTCAGGTGAATATCAATCTGATATTCGATCTCACCCTTTTTCACAAAGGTTCGAAGATGCCCTTCGTCCTCGCCGAAAAGAATCATATCCCGATCCCGGCTGCCCTTGTGGGATTTAGTGGTTCCGCTTAAATACACGGCTTCCAGTATATTCGTCTTTCCCTGAGCATTGTCGCCGTAGAAAATGTTGGTTTTTGCATCAAAATGAAGCTGTAATTCCCTGTAATTTCGGAAATTCTTCAGTTCCATGGATTCAATGATCATACGATTTTATAATCCTGCCCCTGATAGGTAAAAATATCGCCCTTGTGGAGCTTGCGGCCTCTGCGCTCCTCCACTTCGCCGTTTACCTTTACATTGCCGTCCACGATCTCGTACTTAATATCCGATCCCAGGGAAAGGATACCGGCCAACTTCATGGCTTGGCCCAGCCGGATAAATTCATCGCGGATCGCTACTTCGATATATTCCATAATATCTCCTTTATACAGAAGCGCTGCTGAAGTTTACCGGAAGAATCAGATAAATATAAGATTCCTTCTCATCCCGGATAAAGCAGGGCGCTTTGGGATTTACCAGATACAAGGTCACCATTTCGTCGTCGATGACGCGCAGGGCGTCGATCATAAACTTCGGATTGAAGCCGATCAGAATGTCCTTACCCTCTTTTTCTATGACGATCTCCTCGTTCATGGAACCCACGCCGGAGGTCAGCTTCAGGCGCATTTCTCCATCCTCGATCTGGATGATGATGGGCTTCTTGTCACTCTCGCGGATCAGCAGGGTCGCACGATCGATACAGTTCAGAAGTTCCTTCTTATTGACCCTTACCTTGGTCTCATAATCCGTGGAAAGCATCTGCTCGATGCGGAAATACTCGCCCTCGATCAGACGGGATACCACGGTGGTCTCATCAAACTCAAATACGATGTGATTCTTGGTGAAGAACAGATTCACCAGAGCGTCCAGCTCGCCGGAAAGAATCTTGCTGACTTCGATCAGAGTCTTGCCGGGTACGATCACCTTTCTCGGCTGATATTCCCCTTTCAGCTCCAGATTCCGGATGGATACACGATGACCGTCCAGAGAAACCACCTTTAAGTGGCTGCCACTGATCTCAAAGAGCTCACCGGTCATCATTTTATTGCTTTCATTATCAGAAATGGAAAAAATAGTCTGTTTAATTACTTCCCGGAGACTGAACTGAGAAACTACCACCGGCTCCGCCTTTTCAATATAAGGAAGATAAGAAAAATCCTCACCGGATTTTCCTGCGATGCTGAAGCGCGCCTTTTCACAACAGATCAGCATCTGGAAATTAGCGTCGGTTTCAATGGTAACGTCATTGTCCGGAAGCTTTCTTACGATTTCGGAAAAAATCTTGGCGTCAATGGCAATGATTCCTTTTTCCCGGATATCTCCTTCGATCACGGTTTCAATACCCAGCTCCATATCGTTGGCTGTCATTTTGATCTGTCCTGCAGATGCATCAATTAAGATGCATTCCAGAATGGACATGGTTGTCTTGGAAGGAACTGCTTTCAAAACAATATTAACACCCTTTAAAAGGTCTGTTTTTTTGCAGACAAACTTCATAATGTGTATAACTCCTTTCAGATGTTCCCCGGAGGGGGATATAGATAAATATATAAAATAATCCGTCGTATCCGTAGTAGGGACTGTGAATATGTTGATAAGTGGTCTGAGGCCTTTAAAATCAAGGCTTCAGGCAAAGGATAACTATGTGAAAAAGTACTGTATAACTGACCCTGAACGGAAGGGGTTATACACATGGCCCAAACCGGCAAAAGGTTTTCCCCACAGGATCAACATACTTGTCCACAGCAAAATGTTGATAAGTCCGTGGATCAGTTGGGGCTTATTTTTTTTCGGATAGTTCCGATGGTGCGGATAGTGGAATCATTGTTCTGTAGTTCCTTTTCGATTTTCTCAACCCCGTGCATGACAGTGGTGTGGTCGCGGCCCCCCATGATGTCGCCGATTTTCTTCAGCGTCGTGCCGTTTTCCTTGCAGAGGTACATGGCAATCTGACGGGGGTAGGCGATATTGGCGGTACGCTTGTTGCTGTAGATGTCGGCGGGCGTAATATGGAAATGCTCCGCCACGATCTCGATGATCAGCTCCGGCGTCACTTTCCGGCTCTCGCCCGGAGAAATAATATCCTTGATGGCTTCCTCAGCCAGCAGCATATCGATAGGCCGTTTTTCCAGGGTGGAAAGGGCGATCAGACGGTTGAAGGCACCCTCCAGCTCACGGATGTTGGACTTGATATTCGTAGCGATATAGGTAATGATGTCGTCGTCGATATGATAGCCTTCCAGTTCTTCTTTTTTCCGCAGGATGGCCATTCTGGTCTCGAAATCCGGGGAAGACACATCGGCGATCAGACCGCATTCAAAACGGGTCCGCAGACGTTCCTCCAGCGTCTCAATATCCTTGGGTGGCCGGTCACTGGAGATGATGATCTGCTTATTGGCCGTGTGAAGGGCATTGAAGGTATGGAAGAATTCCTCCTGCGTACTCTCCTTACCGATGATGAACTGCACGTCGTCGATGAGCAGTACGTCGATGTTGCGGTATTTCTCACGGAAGCGGGTCATACCGGAGGGATCGCCCATTCGCAGAGTTTCGATCAGCTCGTTGGTGAAGTACTCACTGGTGACGTAGAGCACTTTCATATTGGGATTTTCCTTTAAAATATGGTTGGCAATGGCGTGCATCAGATGGGTTTTTCCCAGTCCTACGCCTCCATGCAGGAAAAGAGGGTTATACACTTTACCGGGTGTCTCGGCAACGGCCAGGGACGCGGCGTGGGCAAACTTGTTGTTGCTGCCGACCACAAAGGTGTCGAAGGTAAACTTCGGGTTGATATTGGATTTTTCAAAATCCGGACTGTTCACCGGGCGCTCTGCGGGCGCAGCGGAAGAAGAAGCAGGCACTTCCGTGATTTTCTGCTCCATGGCTTCTTTCTCAGTGATGAATTCTACTTCGTATTTCTCGCCGGTAAATTCGGCAATGGCCACAAAAATCGGCGTCTTAAATTTGGAATTCAAATACGTAATCATCTGTTCGCCCATGGGAACGATGATCTTCACTACATGATTGTCAGTGCTGTAGACTGTCAGTGGGAGCAGCCAGGTCTCAAAGGAAATATCCGAAAGCTCATGCTCCTTCCGGACGTGTTCGAGAATTTCGCTCCATTTTTCTTTTATCAGATTCATCATTTATCTCCTCAGTGCCCTTTTTCACGAATTTTACGCAAAAAGAGCAATTTATCCTATAATCAATAATATACCAAATCCGGACGGCGATCAAGCAGAAAAATCAGGTTATCCACTTATTATCCACATTTTATCCACATCTTGTGGATAACTCAAAAACAGCCACAAGATATATAAAATCCGGGAAGAAAATGAATTTTAGCGCCAAATTGCTTGACTTTATGGGCTTTTATGAATATAATTGAAATGATATTTTGTAGATAGGAGGTGTAGGCACCATGAAGATGACATTTCAACCGAAGAAAAGATCCAGAGCAAAGGTTCACGGATTTAGAGCTAGAATGAGCACTCCTGGCGGAAGAAAGGTATTAGCTGCCAGAAGATTAAAGGGAAGAAAGAAATTATCCGCGTAGGCCGCATATATGTGGCCTTTTTTTCTCTTTAAGTTTGTAGAGACTTTAAGTGGAGAGTGTATGAGGTATCCGCATTCAGAATCTTTGAAAAAGAACCGGGATTTTCAGCTTTTATATAAGGAAGGAAAGTCCCGTGCCAACCGTTATCTGGTACTATATGTGAAGGAGAACGGTCTGGAGAAGAATCGTCTCGGTGTTTCTGTCAGCAAAAAGGTTGGCAACAGCATTGTGCGGCACAGAATCACCAGATTGATTCGGGAAAGTTACAGACTGCATGAAGACATGTTCAATAGTGGTTTGGACATGGTAGTCATCGCAAGGGTCAGCGCGAAGGATCGGGGAATGAGAGAGATCGAAAGCGCGCTGCTTCACTTGGGAAAGCTTCAGGGAGTTTTAAAAAAAGAATGAAAATTGTATTGATCAGATTGATTCAATTTTATCAGAAATATCTATCGCCGATGAAACGTACAAAGTGTCCTTATTATCCCAGCTGCTCTCAGTATGGTCTGGAAGCTATTCAGAAATACGGAGCTGTCAAAGGAAGCGTTCTTGCCGCCTGGAGAATTTTAAGATGCAACCCGTTTTCCAGTGGTGGATATGATCCCGTACCATAGTTAAGGAGGATTCATTCATTGACAGGTTTATTTTTGACCCGGAACGCGACGCCGATTTTAAGCCAGTTTGCGGCAATTCTGGGATGGTTGATTGAGCGTATTTTTGATTTACTGTATTCCATGGGAACACCCAGCGTAGGTCTGGCCATTATTTTATTTACCATTGTAGTATACACTCTGATGATTCCGCTGACTTATAAGCAGCAGAAGGTTGCCAGAATGTCTGTCCGCATGAATCCGGAGATTCAGGCCATTCAGAAGAAGTATCAGGGTAAGCAGGATCAGGTATCCATGGTAAAGATGCAGGACGAGATGAAGGCTGTGTACGCAAAGTACGGCACATCCCAGACGGGAAGCTGTCTGCCGCTTTTGATTCAGCTGCCGGTTCTGCTGGCTGTATACCGGGTGGTATACGCAATTCCGGCTTATGTAGATAAGGTAAAAGCTGCTTACTATCCGCTGGTTACTGAGCTGATGAACAGCAAGGGTGCCCAGGACGTCATTATGGGTCTGAAGAGTGCGGCGCAGTTCAAGAAGCAGGGCTTTACTGAGAACACCATCATTGACGTACTGAATAAAGCGTCCACTACAGAGTGGGACAGCGTAGCAGCCGCATTTCCGGACTTAAGCTCCGTTATGGAGACAGCGCGTCAGACTCTGGACGGTTTTAATAATTTCTTTGGACTGAATATCGCCAATTCCCCGTGGTACAGCGCAAAGCAGTATCTGGGTGAGCATAATTATCTGTTCCTGCTCGCGGCTATCGCGATTCCGGTACTGGCAGGTCTGACCCAGTGGGTGAGCGTCCGTCTGATGCCCCAGGCAGCAGCCAATGGCGGCGACGATTCCAACAACGAGATGATGCAGTCCATGAAGGCCGTGAACAACTTCATGCCGCTGATGTCCGTATACTTCTGTGCGGTGCTTCCCGTAGGTGTGGGTCTGTACTGGGTTATGAGCGGTGTGGTTCGTATGGTCCAGCAGATCGTGATTAATAAGTATCTGTCCAAGATGGATATTGATGAAGAAATCAAGAAGAACATCGAGAAATATAACCGCAAGCGCGAAAAGGACGGTTTGCCGCCTGAGAAGCTGAACAACGTGGCAAGAACCAGCGCAAAATCCGTGAATAAAAAGCCGGAGCTGAGTGCCGCAGAGCGCGCAAAGCAGATTCAGGATTCTACCGAATTCTATAAGAACACCGAGGCAAAGCCGGGAAGTCTGGCAGCCAAGGCAAGAATGGTAGAAAAGTTTGACGAGAAGAACAAGAAGAAATAAAAGACGGGGGTGTCTGATATGGAAAGTATTGAGGTTTCCGCAAAAACAGTCGAGGATGCGGTTCTGGAAGCAGCGATTCAGCTTGGAACCACCAGAGACAAGGTCGCTTACGAAGTAATCACACAGCCCACATCCGGTTTTCTTGGAATCGGCGGAAGAAAGGCTGTTATTCGTGCCCATCAGAAATCCGATGAGGAGATTGAGGCCAAGCTGAAGGCTGATAAAGAGATGGAGAAGCTTCTGGAGCGTGTCAATGAGAAAAAAGAGACTCCGAAGCCGGTTGAACCGGTAAAGAAGGCAGAAGCGCCGAAAAAGCCAGAGAAGCCTGCAGAAGTAAAGAAACCGGCTGCACCGAAAGCTGAGGCACCGAAGGAAAAACCGGAGGTAAAGAAAGAGGAGAAGAAGGAAGCTTCCGCTCCCGTACCGGCTCCGAAGCCGGAGAAGCCGGCTGTTCCGGTAGATACCGCTCCGGTTGAGAAGTTTCTGAAGGATGTATTTGGCGCCATGGGTATGGAAGTGACCGTAGTTATCACCCAGAATCCCCAGGAGAGAGAAATGAATATCACCCTGGACGGTGCGGATATGGGCGTTCTGATCGGTAAGAGAGGTCAGACACTGGATTCTCTTCAGTATCTTTCCAGCCTGGTGCTTAATAAGAATACCGAGGATTATATCCGTGTAAAGGTGGATACTGAGAATTACCGGGAACGCAGAAAGGCAACTCTGGAAAATCTGGCAAAGAACATTGCCCAGAAGGTAAAGAGAACCAGAAAACCGGTATCCTTAGAGCCCATGAATCCCTATGAGAGACGGGTGATTCATTCCGCGCTTCAGAATGACAAGTTTGTATGCACGCATAGCGAAGGTGAGGAGCCTTATCGCCGCGTGGTGGTTACCTTAAAGGAAGGCGTAAAGCTGGACAACTACGGTAACCGGAACAGAGGACGTTATAATCGAAATTATAATAAGAAAAAGGAACGCTAAGGCGTTCCTTTTTCTCTAAACGGAGTTAAGACAGGACATGAATCATACAGATACGATAGCAGCAGCAGCGACGGCCATGGGAAGCGCCGGGATCGGTATTATCCGAATCAGCGGTACGGACGCCTTTGCGGTGTTGGAGAAAGTATTTCGACCGAAAAACGAAAAAAAGGTAATGAGTGAACAGCCTGGTTATACGGTGCATTACGGCATGGCCGTAGATGGCGAACAGGTACTGGACGAGGTGCTGGTGATGCTGATGCGTGGTCCCCACAGCTATACGGCGGAGGATACGGCGGAGATCGATTGTCACGGCGGACGGCTGGTGATGCAGAAGATTCTGGAGGCCGTGTTGAAAAATGGCGCCAGAGCCGCGGAGCCGGGGGAGTTTACCAAAAGGGCATTCTTGAACGGGCGGATGGATCTGTCCCAGGCAGAGGCCGTCATGGATTTGATTCAGTCGAAAAATGAAATGGCTCTCAAATCATCCCTGGCCCAGCTTAAGGGAAACGTGCGGCAGGAGATCGAGAAGCTGCGGGCACAGATTCTATATGAGATGGCCTTTGTGGAAGCAGCGCTGGATGATCCGGAGCATATCAGCCTGGATGGGTACAGCGAGGAGCTTCTGGAAAAAATGCGGGGAATTGCCGCAGAAGTGGAGAGGCTGCTGAAAAGTTCAGAGAGTGGACGGATGCTGAAGGAAGGAATCAAGACCGTTATCCTGGGTAAGCCCAACGCGGGAAAATCATCCCTTTTAAATGTACTTCTGGGGGAGGAACGCGCCATCGTAACCGAGATTGCCGGAACCACCCGGGATGTGCTGGAGGAGCAGCTGCAGCTCGGGGAGGTATCTTTGCAGCTTCTGGATACGGCCGGAATCCGTTCCACTGAAGATGTGGTAGAGCAGATCGGTGTGGAGAGGGCCAGAAAACAGGCGGAGGATGCGGATTTGATCCTCTATGTGGCGGACAGCTCCCGGGTGCTGGATGAGAGCGACGAGGAGATTCTGAAGCTGCTGGAGGGTAAAAAAGCATTAGTGCTGCTGAATAAATCAGATCTGGATCCGGTGATTACGCCGCAAATCATGCGGGAGAGGACAGGTCATCCGGTTCTGGTGATTTCCGCAAAGGAAGGAGCGGGCATTCAGGAGCTGGAAGAAAAAATAAGAAGTCTGTTCTTCCGGGGAGAAGTGGATTTTAATGATGAGGTGCTGATCACGAATCTGCGCCAGAAGCAGGCGCTTATGGATGCATCCAAGAGCCTTTCCATGGTGATCGAGAGCATCGAAAATGGAATGCCGGAGGATTTCTTTACGATAGATTTGAAAGATGCGTATACTTCGCTTGGGTTTATCATCGGCGAGGAGATTGGCGATGATCTGGCAAACGAGATATTTGGAAAATTCTGTATGGGAAAATAAAAGGTGATCAGGCTGAAGCATTTGGTGCAAAAATGGCGTAATCACGATAATTTAGATATGAGATCAGGTGATGAATATGAAGAATGTATATCGGGAAACCTGTCAGGTAGTAGTAGTGGGCGCAGGCCACGCAGGCTGTGAGGCTGCTCTTGCCTGTGCAAGAATGGGACTGGAAACGATTATCTTTACAGTAAGTGTGGACAGCATCGCATTGATGCCCTGCAATCCCAACATAGGCGGAAGCTCCAAAGGGCATCTGGTGCGGGAAATTGACGCGCTGGGCGGAGAAATGGGTAAAAATATTGACCGGACCTTTATTCAGTCGAAAATGCTGAATGTATCTAAGGGACCGGCAGTTCATTCCCTGCGGGCGCAGGCGGACAAGGCGGAATACAGCCGCAGTATGCGCCGGGTACTGGAGAACACGGACCATCTGTCTATTGTGCAGGCAGAGGTGGCGGAAATCTTGGCAGAGGATGGCGTCGTCAAAGGCGTGAAAACTACCTCGGGAGCCATCTATGAGTCTCAGGCAGTGGTACTCTGTACCGGAACCTATCTGCGGGCGCGCTGTATCTATGGTGATATCAGCAATTACACAGGACCGAACGGTCTGCAGGCAGCGACCCATCTGACAGATTCTTTAAAAAAGCTGGGGATTGAGATGTATCGTTTTAAGACCGGAACACCGGCCCGTGTAGATAAGCGTTCCATTGATTTCAGTAAAATGCAGGAGCAGCTTGGGGATGAGGAGATTGTGCCGTTCTCCTTTACGACCGATCCGGATGAGATTCAGAAGCCCCAGATTAGCTGTTGGCTGACCTATACCAATGAGAAGACCCATCAGATTATCCGGGATAATCTTGATCGCTCTCCTCTGTATTCCGGTATGATCGAGGGAACCGGTCCCCGGTACTGTCCGTCCATTGAGGACAAGATAGTACGCTTTGCCGATAAGAACCGGCATCAGGTATTTCTGGAGCCGGAGGGCCTGTATACAAACGAAATGTATGTGGGCGGCATGTCCAGCTCTCTTCCGGAGGATGTGCAGCACGCCATGTATTCCTCAGTGGCCGGTCTGGAGCATGTGCGGATCGTACGAAATGCCTATGCCATTGAGTATGACTGTATCGACGCAAGACAGCTCTATCCGACCCTGGAATTTAAAAGGCTGCACGGCCTGTTCAGCGGCGGTCAGTTTAATGGCAGCTCCGGATATGAGGAGGCGGCGGCTCAGGGTCTGATCGCAGGAATCAACGCGGGGCGAAGCGTGCTTGGCGAAGAACCGCTAATCCTGGATCGCTCCCAGGCCTATATAGGCGTTCTGATCGACGACCTGGTAACGAAGGAAAATAGGGAGCCTTATCGAATGATGACGTCCCGTGCCGAATACCGTCTGCTTCTGCGACAGGATAACGCGGATCTGCGTTTGACGAAGATTGGCCATGAGATGGGACTGATTTCCGAGGAGCGGTATCAGAAATTGCTAAAAAAGGAGCGGCAGATTGCGGAGGAAATTGCGAGGGTAGAGAAGGTCTTCGTGGGAACATCTAAGAAAGTGCAGGAGCTTCTGGTTGAGCATGGCAGTACACCGCTGAATTCCGGCATTTCTCTGGCGGAGCTGATTAAGCGACCGGAGCTCAGCTATGAGATCCTGGCGCCATTGGATCCGCAAAGGCCGGAGCTGATGCGCGGCGTGGTCGAGCAGGTAAATATCCATATGAAATACGATGGCTATATTCAGCGACAGATGAGACAGGTAGAACAATTTCAAAAATTGGAAAATAAAAAGATTCCGGAAGATTTGAATTATGACGATGTGCCCAGTCTGCGGACAGAAGCAAGGCAGAAGCTGACGGCAGTGAGACCCCTGTCTATCGGACAGGCTTCGCGAATTTCGGGCGTGTCGCCAGCGGATATCTCGGTGCTGTTGGTGTGGCTGGAGCATAAAAAGTAAATAGAATGGATACTGATATAAAAATGTAAAAATATGGATGACACTTTTTCAGAATTTTAAAGGATAGGTAAGTAAGAAAAAGCATCTGAAACAGAAAAGCATAATATAAGGAAATAGAACATGGATAAGAGAGCGTATATTCGGGACGAATTCTCCAAAATTCAAATAGAACTGAGCGAAAAGCAGGCGGAGCAGTTTGAGCAGTATTATGAGATGCTGATCGCAAAAAACGAAGTGATGAACTTGACTGCCATTACAGAATTTGAAGAAGTGGTGCAGAAGCATTTCATTGACAGTGTGATGATAAAGGAAGTGCGGGAGCTGGACGACAACGAAAAATGGATCGATGTGGGAACTGGCGCAGGCTTTCCGGGAATTCCTTTGAAAATCGTGTACCCACAGCTTCAGGTGACACTATTGGATTCTCTGAACAAGAGAGTGAAATTTTTACAGGAAGTTGTAGACGCGCTTGGACTGGAGCAGGTAGAAGCTCTGCATGGAAGAGCGGAAGAATACGCAAAGAAAGCAGAGTACCGAGAGCAGTACGATTGCTGCGTTTCCCGGGCGGTGGCAAATTTGGCGTCTCTTTCGGAGTATTGTCTGCCCTTTGTAAAGGTGGGCGGAGCATTCGTACCCTATAAATCCGGAAAGATACAGGAGGAGATTGAAGCTGCCGGGAAGGCTGTGGAGATTCTGGGTGGATGGATTGGACAGCGGAAGGAATTCATGCTGCCGGGTTCAGATATGTATCGCTGTCTACTGTATATTGAAAAAGTGAAGGCGACGGCAAAGAAATATCCGAGAAAGGCAGGAATGCCAACCAAGGAGCCGCTGCATTAAGAGTGTGAGATGTTTCACGTGAAACATGTGATGATTTACAAACAAACAATGGACGAAATAAAAATCCTCATCCCCACCGGGAGGAGGATTTTTATTTCTGGACTTTAAGAAATGACAGTAAAAATGATCGTATTTGATAACAAAATAAATTCCTATTGCAAAGTTGCAGGTGGCTTTTTGAATATTCCGGTGTTAGAATAGGATTAGAAATGAATGATGAGGGGAGCAAATGAGATATGCAAGATGAAGTTTTTATGAGAAAAGCGATCGAGCTTTCCATGTTGGCGGTGGAGCATGGCAATGAGCCTTTTGGCGCTGTACTTGTCAAGGACAATGAGATGGTTTTTACCAATGAAAATCAAATTTACACCAGACACGATCCTACGTTTCATGGGGAAGCTGGTCTGATTCGTGAATTCTGCGCTCAGACTGGTATCACGGATTTACAGGAGTATACCATGTATTCCAGCTGTGAACCTTGCTTTATGTGCAGTGGCGCAATGGTGTGGATAAAACTGGGACGTCTGGTTTATGCTGCAAGTAATATGGAACTGGAGAAAATCCTTGGAAATGAAGGATGTAATTGTTCTAAAATGGTATTTGACAATTCTTTCTGGCAGCCACAGGTTACGGCAGGTGTACTGCGCGAGGAAAGTCTGGTGATTTTAAATGCGTATTTTGAAAAGCATGAGAAGGGGTGAATGACGTGGAAAAGGGAGGAAAGCGATGAAAAAAGTGGTGTTCTGGATTCTGGTATCAGCTTTAGTTATGCTGATATTGCCCTGGCTTGCGGTTTCTTTTGTAAAGGGTGACAATGGAATGGCGGTTTGTTTTATTCTGTTTTATCTGGGAAATCCAATTTACTCAATCCTTGCCGGCGTGTATGCAGGAAAAGACAGAAAAGAGCTGTGGATTGTTCCGGTTATAACTGCAGTGCTCTTTTTAGCCGGAGCCTGGAGTATTTTTGATAAAAATGAAACGGTCTTTGTTTTATATGCTCTGATTTATTTGCTGCTGGGAATTGCAGCAATGTTTGTTTCAGGACTTAAGAAAAAAAGCTAAGGTGGTAGTATGAATAAAAAGAGACAGGCAATAGCAGTGGTGCTGGCGTTACTTGCAGCTATTTTCTATGCAATCAATACCCCGTTTTCAAAAATTCTTCTAAATCAGATACCGCCTACGTTGATGGCTGCGTTTCTATATCTTGGCGCCGGAATCGGAGTTGGATTTCTGTATTTGTTTCATATAAAAGGGGAGGATAAGTTAGAAAGGCTGACAAAAAAGGATCTTCCATATACCATAGGAATGATCGTGCTGGATATCGCAGCGCCTATATTTCTGATGATTGGAATCCGTATCGGATCCGTGTCAAACGCTTCGCTATTGGAAAATTTCGAAATTGTAACAACAACGCTGATTGCGCTGCTGGTATTTAAGGAGAAGGTGACGGCCAGGCTCTGGGCAGCGATTGGTTTTATTACAGTATCCAGCATTGTGCTTTCCTTTGAAGGGAGCGGTAGTTTTCAGTTTTCTCTCGGTTCTCTGTTTGTTATTCTGGCGACCTGCTGTTGGGGACTGGAAAATAATTGTACCAGAAAGATTTCAGATAAGAGTACTTATGAAATCGTGTTTTTAAAGGGAATCTTCTCAGGCGGTGGTTCTCTGATGATTTCCTTTATTTTAAGAGAGCATATTCCGGAATGGAAGTATATGATGCTTGCCATGCTGCTTGGATTTGTAGCGTATGGACTTAGTATCTTTATGTATATCAGGGCACAGAAGAATTTGGGAGCGGCAAAAACAAGCGCATATTATGCGGTGGCACCCTTTGTAGGTACATTTTTAGCCTTTCTTATAAATGGAGAAGAACTTACAACCGCTTATTTTGTAGGACTCATCTTTATGATGATTGGCAGCATTATGGTTGTGTATGACACTATGGTAAGATATCATTTCCATGAGCATTCCCATATCGTTGTTCATGTTCATAACGGAAGAATTCATACCCATATCATTACTCATACACATGAACATCATCATATCACATCAGAAAAGAAACATGGGCATACGCACGGAGATTACAAAAATAGTGAGGAACATCGGTTGGCACATTTATCAGATAAATAGAGAGAAGGAGCAAAAGTGAAACGTCAAAGATGGTATATTCCGGTTGGACTTTGGCTGATATTTGAAAGTATAGCGGTGATTTTGTGGCTGACAAAGGAACAGGTATTTTACTTGTTTAATTTTTCTTACATAGGTACCGTGTTGGCAGTTGGATTACTGCTCTTTCAAAGGAACTATCGATATGCCAGACATATGGTACAACTATTGGTTGGTCTCTATATGCTCGTGTATTTGGGCTTGATTTGCGGAGAAAATATGCAGATCGAGGGATTTTGGTATTATCTGTTTACCGGTGTATTTGAAGCGGCAACGATACATTATGCCGTTGCAAAAATATTTGGGGCGCTTGTTTTTGGAAGAGGCTGGTGCGGCTATGCTTGTTGGACAGCCATGGTTCTGGATTTCCTTCCCTACAGAATTCCCCAGACTTCCCGTAATATAAAATGGGAAAAGTTACGTTATGTCACATTTGGAATATCATTGATTTTTGTAGCTTCCCTATTTTTGCTTCAGGTGGGACATCTGGAGCGCATCATGTTTTGGAGTTTTGTGATCGGAAATATTCTTTATTACGTAATTGGAATTATACTTGCTTTTCTTTTCAAGGATAACCGGGCCTTTTGTAAATATCTCTGTCCGATCACGGTATTTCTGAAGCCTGCAAGTTATTTTTCTCTGGTTCGTGTCAAATGTAATGTGGAAAAATGTATTTCCTGTGGAAAGTGTAAAAGAGTATGTCCGATGGATGTGGATATTACAGACAATTCCAGAAAACGAAAAAACGGCACAGAATGTATACTTTGTATGGAATGTGTCAAAGCCTGTCCTCGGAAGGCATTATAAGGGAAAATTTGTTTCTGTATAGCAATCTAAAATATCCTGTGTTATAATAAATTTTAACGCGACAAAACGAAAATATAGCTTAAATGTTTCACGTGAAACATCTCTCGAAGGCAAGGCAATCTGCGCCCTACCTTTGATCGAAGGAGAAAAAAATGGGAAGAATCATAGCAGTTGCCAATCAGAAAGGTGGCGTTGGCAAAACTACAACATCGATTAACCTGGCTGCGGCTCTGGCCGAAAAAGGAAAAAAAGTACTTTTGATAGACAGCGATCCCCAGGGAAATGCCACCAGTGGAGTGGGAGTTGACAAAAATCAGGTTGAAACGACCATCTATGACCTGATTCTGGGAGAAAAAGAAATCCAGGACTGTATCGAATATACGGAATTTGAAAATCTTCATTTGATTCCGTCGAATGTGGATCTGGCAGCCGCTGAGATTGAACTGATTGGAATTAATGAAAAAGAATTCATTATTAAGAAGGCGGTAGAAACGATCCGTGATCGATATGATTTTATCATCATTGATTGTCCGCCGTCTCTGAATCTGTTGACGATCAATGCCATGACTACGGCAGATACCGTACTGGTGCCGATTCAGTGTGAGTATTATGCGCTGGAGGGCTTAAGTCAGCTGATCCACACGATCAATCTGGTTCGTGAACGTCTGAATCCGTACCTGGACATCGAGGGTATCGTATTCACTATGTTTGACGCCCGCACCAACCTGTCGTTGCAGGTAGTAGAAAATGTCCGTGCCAACGTCAAACAGAAAGTATACAGCACCATCATCCCACGAAACGTACGTCTGGCTGAGGCGCCCAGCCATGGATATCCGATCACAGTCTACGATCCCAAATCCACCGGCGCAGAAAGTTATCGTGCCCTGGCCGAGGAGGTCATTAACCGTCCGGAGGAATAAGAGCAGATAAAACCTGTTTATGAATACTTACATTACAAAGCATGAAAAGGATATAAGTATAAAATGAAAAGGCATATTGCTGTTCTCAGTCATTTTCACACGAAACGATTAGCGTGAATGAAGTGAACAGTAGCAAGGAATAGAAAGGAGCAGGCATGGCTGCAAGAAGAGGAGGACTCGGAAAGGGTCTGGACAGTCTGATTCCGGAGACGATCAAACCAGCGCCTCAGGAAAAGACGAAAGTAGTAGAAAAAATAGTAGAGAAGGTGGTAGAAAAACCAGTCGAGCAGAAAGTAAAGCTTTCCAAGATAGGACCGAGAGAGGATCAGCCTAGAAAGCAGTTCGATGAAGATTCCCTCGCGGAGCTGGCAGAATCCATCAAACAGTTCGGCGTCATCCAGCCCCTGGTGGTTCAGGAGAAGAACGGTTTCTATGAAATTATCGCAGGCGAACGCCGTTGGCGCGCAGCCAAGATGGCGGGCTTAAAAGAAGTTCCGGTCATTATTAAGAAATACACGGATCTGGAAATCATGGAAATCTCCCTGATCGAGAACATCCAGAGAGAAAACCTGAACCCCATCGAGGAAGCTTTAGCCTACAAAAAACTGTTGAACGAATTTCATCTGAAGCAGGACGAAGTGGCGGAGCGGGTATCGAAAAGCCGTGCCGCTGTCACTAACTCCATGCGTCTTCTGAAGCTGGATGAACGGGTACAACAGATGCTCATTGACGACATGCTAAGTACCGGTCATGCCAGAGCATTGCTGGGAATTGAAGATCCGGAGCTGCAGGTCAATATGGCTGCCAGAGTATTTGACGAAAAGCTGAGTGTCCGTGAAGTAGAAAAACTGGTAAAGAAGATCCAGGAAAATAAGCCGGAAAAGCCGAAGAATGATCCGGTGGACGATTTTATTTACAATGATCTGGAGGAAAAAATGAAAGCGGCCATGGGAACCAAGGTGTCGATCAAACAGAAGGCCAAGGGAAAAGGAAAGATCGAGATCGAATATTACTCCCGGGAAGACCTGGAGCGAATCTTCGAAGCCATCACCAGAAAGAATTAGAGGAGAAATCCCCTACGGGGATCCCTGGATGCGCTGAAAACACGCGCAGATCAAGGAAAGGAGAACACTAAGATGAGTCCGATTTTAGAGTACGTCTATCAGGTAACCGGGATCGATACAGCCTACATTCTGGCCGGAATGCTGGCGTTGATTCTGATTTTGTTGATTTTAATAATTGCGACATTATGTAAACTAAAAAAGCTGCGTCGCAAGCTGGATCGCTACATGCGCGGCAAAGATGCGGAAAGCCTGGAGGAAACTATTTTATCCTGTATCGAAAAGGCAGAGAAGGTGGACCAGATGAACCATATTCTGCGTGAAGATATCATTGGCCTCCGCAAGAACCAGAAAATTACTTTCCAGAAAATGGGAATGGTAAAGTACAATGCCTTTCGTGAAATGAGCGGTGATTTGAGCTTTGCTTTGGCCCTGCTGGATCAGGAAAATAACGGATTTCTGATCAATTCCGTCTATGGTAACGAAGGCGGTTATTCCTACATCAAGGAAATTAAAAACGGAGAAAGTGAAATCCTTCTCTCCGAGGACGAGCAGAAAGCCCTGGATAAAGCCAAAAGCCAGGCTTGAAAAAAACACAGAGATATTATATGATTAAGTGAGCGTTAGAGAGTCAACGTGCTTGTACGATTGACGCAAAATTAAGTATCGAAAGCAGTAAAGGAGAAAAAACATGCTGGATATAAAATTTTTAAGAGAGAACCCGGAAATCGTAAAACAGAACATCCGCAATAAGTTCCAGGATCAGAAGCTTGGCCTGGTAGACGAGGTCATCGAGCTGGACGCGCAGAAGAGAGCTGCTCAGCAGGAAGCAGACAGCTTACGTGCAGAGCGTAACAAGCTGTCCAAGCAGATCGGCGCGCTGATGGGCCAGGGCAAGAGGGAAGAGGCAGAGGAAGTTAAGAAACAGGTAGCTGCAGAGGCAGACCGTCTGGCAGAGCTTTCCGAGAAGGAAAAAGAGCTGGATGAGAAGATCCTGAAGGATATGATGACTATCCCGAACATCATTGACCCGAGTGTACCGATCGGGAAAGACGACAGCGAGAACGTAGAGGTTCAGCGTTACGGCGAGCCGGTAGTTCCGGATTTCGAGATTCCGTACCACACCGAGATTATGGAGCGTTTCAACGGCATCGATCTGGACAGCGCAAGAAAGGTAGCCGGAAACGGATTCTATTACCTGATGGGCGATATTGCGAGACTGCATTCCGCAGTGCTGGCCTATGCCCGTGATTTCATGATTAACAGAGGCTTTACCTATTGCGTACCGCCTTTCATGATCCGCAGCAACGTGGTTACCGGCGTTATGAGCTTTGCGGAGATGGACGCTATGATGTACAAGATCGAGGGCGAGGATTTGTATCTGATCGGTACCAGCGAGCATTCTATGATCGGAAAATTCATCGACAGCATCCTGCAGAAGGATGAGCTGCCAAAGACTCTGACCAGCTATTCTCCGTGCTTCCGTAAGGAGAAGGGTGCCCACGGCCTGGAGGAGAGAGGCGTATACCGTATTCACCAGTTTGAAAAGCAGGAAATGATCGTAGTCTGCGAGCCGGAGGACAGCAAGATGTGGTTTGATCGTCTGTGGCAGAATACCGTAGACCTATTCCGCTCCATGGACATCCCGGTACGTACGCTGGAGTGCTGCTCCGGTGACCTGGCTGACCTGAAGGTGAAGTCTGTAGACGTAGAAGCATGGTCTCCGCGTCAGAAGAAGTACTTCGAGGTAGGAAGCTGCTCCAACCTGGGCGACGCACAGGCACGCCGTCTGAAAATCCGTATCAACGGGGAAAAGGGCAAGTATTTCGCGCATACATTAAATAATACCGTAGTTGCTCCGCCGCGTATGCTGATCGCATTCCTGGAGAATAACCTGCAGGCAGACGGAAGCGTTCGTATTCCGGAGGCGCTGCAGCCGTACATGGGCGGTATGAAAGAGATTCGATAAAAAAAGATTCCAGATAAAAGATATCCACATACTCACCGGGTTTTCCACAAAAGTGGATAACCCGGTGGAATTGTGGATAACGGATCCCGAAGGAGGTGATTACAGTGCATGAATATCTGAGAGCCATCGGATTCAGCCGAATCCAGACCAAAGAAGAATTGAATTACCTGTTGAAAATGACAGAGGAAAGCTACCAGAGTGAACGGACTTCCGGTGAGTATGGAGGACGCGATTTCTCAGAGCGGCGGAAGGAATTCGCACCGGGCATGGGCATCATGCTGCGGGGGGAGTACAATGACCGCGAAGAATATCAGAGCGAATATTATTTTCCCTATTTTCAGGGAAGACAGGAGAAATTCTACGACAATATTACCATCGAGCGCCATGCGGAGAAAGAATCCTACGCGGGCGTCATCGACGATCTGGCCATGGGCGTCACGATCATTTTCTATGTACAAAATGTGGCGGATTATTTGAGTGAACGGCGGCGGAGCCATTTCTCATCCTGCACTGTCACACTGAAATTCGCAGGATTGTCCACAGAAGGCAAGATTCTTCTGCCGGTGGCCCAGAGCCTGACGCCGGAGGAGAACACGAAGGCAATTCTGCAGCGGACGAAGCTTATCAAAGCCGCCCGTGAGGGGGATGAGGAGGCCATCGAGAACCTGACCATTGAGGACATGGACACCTATTCCATGATTTCCCGGCGGATTGCCCATGAGGATGTGTTCTCAATTGTATCCACGTATTTCATGCCGTACGGCGTGGAGTGCGACCATTATAATGTGCTGGGAGAAATTCTCGACTGCAATCTGGTGCAGAACAGCCTGACGAAGGAATGGGTCTATGTTCTGACGCTGGAAAGCCACGATTTGATCTTCGAGGTCTGCATCAACAAGGAGGACCTGCTGGGCGAGCCGGAAGTAGGACGCCGTTTCAAGGGCGTGGTCTGGATGCAGGGAGAGGTTATTTACCATAATTAAAAGCCTGTTATAAAACAGGCTTTTAACACAATACGAAAAGATGGTTTAAAAGTTCTATAGATTCTGTAATATATTTATCTTTATGATAGATCAGATTGAAGGTACGATCCCATACGCTTGTCGGATGACGAAGAATATGGATAGTACCTTCTTTTTTTTCATAATTATGTAGGATAAAAACGGTTTGTGCATGAAATTTCAGCACCTGAAAGAAATACGTGAAATTAATCTCAAAAATATGTGAAATAATTGACTAAGTTTCAGAAATAACGTATTATGTCAATAACACGCGTGGAACTATATGATAAATTCGTCAGAATGACGAATGGCAAGAAGGTAAAGACAAAAGAAAGTGGGAAAATGTATGAATATTATAACAAATATCTGGACAGTGTTCTTCAATAATGTCCTATCGCAGCCGGCCATCTTTATCGGCCTGATAGTTGTGCTGGGCTACATACTTCTGAAAAGAAAATGGTATGAAATCGGTGCGGGCTTCATCCGTACTGTAGTCGGATACATGATGCTTCAGTCTGGAGCCGGCCTGTTAAAAGGAACGGTAGATCCATTGCTGAACGGTATTCAGCAGAAATGGCAGATCAGTGCGGTAGTTATTGACCCGAACTTCGGTCTGACCGCGGCAAACAGTGCATTGGAGAGTATCGGTGTGACAACCTCTTTTGCAATGGTTACGCTGTTGGTTGCGTTTGTATGGAATATCATTCTGGTATTCTTCCGTAAGGTTACCAAGGTTCGTACCCTGTTTACCACAGGTCATATCATGGTAAAACAGTCTACGGTAGCGACTTGGATTATCTTTTTCCTTCTTCCAAACTTCCGGAATATGACAGGAATTATTCTGGTTGGTTTGCTTTGTGGAACCTACTGGTCCGTATTCTCAAACCTGACCGTAGAAGCAACACAGGAACTGACAGACGGAGCAGGTTTTGCCATTGGTCATCAGCAGATGCTGGGCGTATGGTTCGCATATCGCTTTGGCGGCATCTTCAAGAGCAAGAAAAAAGATGGAGAAAAGAAAGAGTTGAAGCTGGGCGGCGCAATGAAGGTGCTGGACGACTATGTAGTATCTACAACTCTGATTATGCTTCTGTTCTTCGGTTTCATTATGGTAATTCTTGGACAGGATTTACTTCGTGAGATTGATACAGCCAATTTTGGAAAGAACCTGGCATTCCCGGTATATATTTTCCAGCGCTGCGCATCCTTTGCAGTGGCTCTGGTTATCCTGAAAACAGGTATCCGTATGTTTGTAGGTGAGATGGTAGAGTCTTTCGACGGAATCTCCGGTTCTGTACTGAAGGGATCCCTTCCCGCAGTAGACTGTGCGGCTACCTATTCCTTCGGTGATTCCAATGCTGAGACACTGGGATTCCTGTTTGGTGCGGTAGGACAGTTAATTGCAATTGCGGGACTTCTGATTTTTAAATCCCCGCTGATGATTATTCCGGGCTTCGTACCGTTGTTCTATGATAATGCAACCATCGGCCTTTATGCCAATATGAAGGGCGGTTTCCGGGCTCTGATGGCATGTTGTATCGGTTCCGGTCTTTTACAGGTTCTTGGCAGCGCCGTGGCAATCGGACTTTTCCAGATGGGTTCTTTTGGCGGCTACGTAGGCAATCTGGACTGGGCAACACTGTGGCCGCTGATGGGTTATATTATGAAGTATCTGGCAGTACCGGGCGTGATTGTCTGTATCGTGGGAATGCTTGCTATCCCGCAGCTGCAGTATCGCCGCAATAAGGAAAACTACTTTAATGTAGGAGAAGAATAAAGACATAGATGTAAGGAGGCCCAAAATGCTGAAAGTATTAGTTGCATGTGGATGTGGTATGGGAAGCTCACAGTTACTGAAAATGAATTGCGCAAATGTATTAAAAAAGCTGGGAATTGAAAATACTGTTCATCATACCAGCATCGACGAAGCGAAATCTACCGCCCATGACTATGATCTGATTGTGGTAGGCGAGAATTTTGTAGACAGCTTTAAGCTGAAAGAAGGTTCTAAAACTAAAATCATCGGTCTGAAGAATCTGATGAATAAAAAAGAGCTGGAAGAAAAGCTGAGAGAGGGCGGATTCGCTAACTAAAAAGAACAGGGGGCTTTGGAAATGAAACAGTATGGGGATGAGGAATTATCTGTCATTGCCGAGATAGCCAGAATGTATTATGTGGAAGGAATGTCACAGATTGATATTGCGAACATGCTCTTCTTTTCCAAAGCCAAGGTCTCCCGCGCTCTTCGTATCGCGCGGGAAGAGAATATAGTAGAATTTCATATTAATTATCCATTAAAACGTTCTATGAAGCTGGAGACGGAGCTGAAACGGAAATTTGGTTTGCAGGATGCCCGGGTAGTGGTGGATCTATATGGAAATGAGAGTACGGATATTTCCATTAAACGAATCGGGGAAATGGCTGCGGGCTATCTGGACGAGACGCTGAAGGATGGTGACATCGTAGGCCTGTCCTGGGGCAAGACCATGTATCAGACCATAAAGAATATCACGCCCTCTGAGCCGAAGAAAATCCAGGTGGTACAGGTCGTGGGAAATTCCACAGACAATTATAATCTGGATATCGATGTGACAAGCCTGGTTCAGAAGATGGCTAAGATTTATCAGGGAACGGCCCATTTTCTATATGCACCCATGTATATCAACAGCGATATTGTAAGAAAAGAACTGCTAAAGGAAAGTGTCATCCGACGGGTAATAGAAATCATCCGACGTTCAGATTATGTGGTAACGGGCATTGCGGATGTCTCCACGGAACGAAAAAAGAATACCTGGGCAGGCTATCTGACAGAAGAAAAAATGCAGGACTTGGTAAAAAATGGTGCTGTAGGGTATCTTTGCGGCTATTTTCTGGATAAAAACGGAAAAAAACTTTCAGATCCGATCAATGATAAGATTATTGGAATCTCTTTTGAAGAATTAAAAAAAGTTCCGCATGTTATAGCAGTTGCGGGCGGCATTGATAAAACACAGGCAATTCTGGCGGCGTTGAAAGGAAAACTGATAAATTGTCTGATTACAGACAGCAGGATAGCTGAAAAACTTCTGGACATGTAAAGGAAGGGTTCAGGGAGGAGTAAGAAAAAATATGGCAGAACAGATTTTGTACAGCTTTTGTGAAAGTCTTGTGAGACGGCAGGCAGAAGCGGAGCGGGTCATGCTGGAGGAGTTCCGGAAGGGCACTTATACCATAGAAAAGCCATTTGTAAAAATAAACCCATATCTGATTAACCCACTGGCAGCGGTCGTAATGTTTATGACAGAGGAAGAGACAGCAGTGACCGTAACAGTATACGGGAAAGAAGCGCGGGGAAATATTGTGCATACATTTCCGCCGGCAAAGGAGCATATACTTCCGGTTTTGGGGCTCTATGCAGACTTTGAAAATAAAGTAGAACTGCGTGCCTACGAAAAAGACGCGCATGAAATTCGAATTCAAACAGAAAAATTAAGCGGCGATGAGCCACGGCTGATTCATATGAAAACAGAACCGGAGTACACTTCCGGAGATCTTATTTTTGTAACGCCGTCATTAAATGCGCTTGCGACCGGTTTTGACTATCGGGGAGACATCCGGTGGCATCTGACAGCTCCGGTAGTTTTTGATTTGAAGCGCCTGAAAAATGGGAATTTCCTCATCGGTACAGAGCGTGTGCTGAAGATGCCCTATTATATGTCCGGATTGTATGAAATGACTATGGCAGGCAAAATTATAAAAGAATACAGCATCCCGGGCGGATATCATCACGATCAATGGGAAATGGAGGATGGCAATCTTCTGATTTTGACAGAATCTCCCACCTATGAAACTGTCGAGGATGAAATAGTTCTTATTGACAGAAAAACAGGAGCAATTTTGAAAAAATGGGATCTGAAGGATTGCCTGACTCCGGGAGACGGCCCGTCAGGCGGCTACACGGATAAGGACTGGTTCCACAATAACGCATTGTGGTATGACAAAAACACGAATTCTATCACCTTGTCCGGCCGGCACACGGACAGTATTATCAACATTGATTATGAGACGGGCGAGTTGAACTGGATTTTAGGCGATCCGGAGACCTGGCCGGAAGAAAAGCTGAAATATTTTTTTAAGCCCGTTGGGGAGGGGGATTTCGACTGGCCATATGAGCAGCATGCCTGCCTTGTGACGCCGAACGGTGACATCATGTGTTTTGACAACGGTCATTACCGCTCCAAGATTCGGGAGAAGTTTCTGTTGAATAAAGATAACTTTTCCAGAGGCGTTCTTTATCGTATCAACCGCGAAGACATGACCATTGAGCAGCGTTGGCAGTACGGCAAGGAACTGGGCGAGGAATTTTTCTCTTCTTATATTGGAAATGTGGAGTTTTATAATGAAGGACATTATCTGGTACATTCCGGTGGAATTCAGTATTACGGTGAACATGCTTCTGAAAAGCCGGCGGCGCTGATGCAGGGAGATCCCAACGTCCGGGCGGAGAGTATTACCGTAGAAGTTCTGGATAACAAGGTCATTATGGAACTGAAGATAGAAGGCAATTTTTACCGCGCGGAAAAGCTTTCGTTATACCATGATCAGGAGAATCTTCCTCTTGGCGAAGGAGAGCGAGTGGGTGAGATGGGTGTGACTCCCGAGTTCGACACCCTGATTCCCATGGAACCCAGCGGAGAGCTGCTTCCTTATCGGTATGAGGCAAGCTTTACCGAGGAAGAGGACAGGTTTACCTTCAAGGCTATTTTCGAAGGCGGCCAGCTGGTGATGCTGATGCTGGAGAAGCCGAACAGTGATGAACAGCACGGATATTTTATTTCCACCTCTAAAAATAAGTTTACAGCTTTGTGTTGCGGAACATTTATTGAGAAGGATCCAAGAAATATAACACTCAGTGTAAATAAGGCGGGCCTGCATGGTGATTTTGATGTGCGGGTAATTGTAGACGATCAGAAATTTGAAACCGGAATTCAGATTCATTGTCCGTAGAGAATGGGAAGGCGAAAAGTATGAAAACGTATGATTTGATTATTGTAGGAAGTGGTCCGGCAGGCATGACAGCATCTATTTACGCAGCAAGAGCAAATTTGTCTGTACTGATGCTGGATAAGCTGGCGCCCGGAGGACAGATTGTAAACACCAATGAGATTCAGAACTACACAGGAATGGGTACAATCAATGGTGCGGAACTGGCGATTCAAATGTATCAGCATACGCAGGAATTGAATGTGGAGTTTGATTATCGGACCGTGGAAGAAGTGAAGGAAGAGAACGGCCTGAAACTGGTATGCTGTAAAGAGGACGGTGCTGTTTATGCGGCTCGCGCGGTGATTCTGGCTACCGGAACCAGACCCAGAACTTTGGGCGTAGAAAATGAGAAAAAATATGCAGGCAATGGAATCAGCTGGTGTGCCATTTGCGACGGAGCTGCCTGCAGGGGACAGGATGTAGTAGTGATAGGCGGCGGAAATTCAGCTGTGGAGGAATCTATTTATCTGGCGGAAATCGTAAAGTCACTGACTATTGTAACCATGTTTGATCTGACAGCAGATCCAATGGCCTGTGACAAATTAAGAGCCATGGATCATGTGACGATTTATCCTTATCAGGATGTGCTTGAGTTTTATGGGGATAAGAAGCTTCAGGGAATTCATTTCAAGTCAACGAAGGATGATGGAACGGAGCGGCGTCTGGATTGTGATAAAGTATTTGAATATATCGGTCTGACGCCGACTACCGAATGTTTTCAGTCGTTGGGTGTACTGAATAAGATGGGATATGTGGAGGTTGACGAACACATGGCAACAAAGCTTCCGGGAGTTTTCGGAGCTGGCGATTGTATAACCAAAAACCTGCGTCAGGTAATTACGGCCTGCGCCGACGGAGCCATCGCAGCCCAGAGCGCAGCGCATTATATTCAGAGTACATTCAAGAGATAAGCGAGGAGGAAAAATATGTTAAAAGAAGTAACCGAAAAAGAATTTCGAGAGCTGGTAAACCAGGGGCTTGTCCTGGCAGATTTTTTCTCCAGTACCTGTGGTCCCTGTAAAATGCTTTCCTTTGTGTTGGCAGATGTGGACAAGACTTGTGGGGATAAGGCTACGATTCTGAAAGTGGATTTCGACAAGAATAAAGAGCTGGTAGAGGAGTATGAGGTATCCGGCTATCCGACTCTGATTCTTATGAAGGATGGAAAAGAACTCAAGCGTCTTTCCGGTCTGCAGCAAAAGCCTTTGATTGTGAAAATGTTAGAAGAGCAGATGTGAAAAATTAGATAAGAAGAAGTAAACGGCAGGGAAAATTCTCTGCCGTTTTTTTGCGAGTGTTCCATTATAAATGCAGTATATCAAAGCTTTGGACTATCTGCTATAATAGATAACGAAATGATACCGAATTTTCCAGGCCTTCTAACAGGAGAGTACATTGTGGAAATCAGAAACAGAATGTTGAAAGATAGATTCTGTTTAACAGAAAATGTGGATAAATGGTATGTATTCAGAATGTGTAAATCAGATAAGAAAAGGAAAAGAATATGTCTCATATCATAGAAATCAGCAGTTTTGACGCGCCGGAGCTGGATATCTACGCGCGTACCAGCGAAAATCAGTTAGTCAACCGGGCAAACCCGGCAGAAGCCATGTTTATCGCGGAAAGCCCCAGAGTCATCGAACGGGCGCTGGATGCAGGGTATGAGCCGGTGTCCTGCCTGGTGGAAAAACGGCAGCTTGCGGGAGAAGCAAGGACGGTTCTGGAGCGGTTGGAAAATATTCCTGTATACACAGCGGAAATGGAGGTTCTGGCGCAGCTTACAGGCTTTAAGCTGACCCGCGGAATGCTCTGTGCCATGTACCGGAAAGCCCTTCCGTCTGTGCGGGAGGTGTGCGGGAACGCCCGGCGTATTGCCATTCTGGAAAATGTGGTAAATCCTACGAATGTGGGCGCTATTTTCCGTTCCGCGGCTGCCCTTCATATGGATGCGGTGCTTCTGACCTTCGATTGCAGCAATCCCCTTTACCGTCGGGCGGTCCGGGTCAGTATGGGAACGGTATTTCAGATTCCCTGGACCTTTTTCGACAAAGAGGACTGGCCGGAAAAAGGAATCGGACAGTTGCGGGAGCTTGGCTTTAAAACCGCAGCCCTGGCTTTGAAGGACGACTCGGTCAGTATTGATGATCCGGATCTGATGAGTGAGGAAAAGCTGGCACTGATTCTGGGAACCGAGGGGGACGGCCTGGCTGCTTCTACCATTGCGGACTGTGATTATACGGTAAAAATTCCCATGTCCCACGGGGTAGATTCCCTGAATGTGGCGGCGGCCAGCGCGGTGGCATTCTGGCAGGTTGGGCAAAAAAATAGATAAGAAAATCGAACATTTGTTCTTGAAAATAAGATGCGGCTGTTTTATAATAAGGACAAGAATAATAAGCATAATAAGAAAATCGACACCGGAAGCGGTTGGAGGTGTTTGGAAAAATGGGAAAAGAACATTGCTATGTGGCGATTGATTTAAAATCCTTCTATGCCTCTGTGGAATGTCGGGAACGGGGACTGGATCCGCTGACGACGAATCTGGTGGTGGCAGATCCGGAGCGGACGGAAAAAACCATCTGTCTGGCAGTGACGCCTGCGCTGAAGGCATACGGGATCTCTGGACGGGCCAGGCTTTTCGAGGTAGTAGAGAGAGTACGTGCGGTCAATGCGGAACGGCTTCGGCGGGCGCCGGGAGGAAGGTTTGCAGGCTCATCCTCCGATGCGGCAGAGCTGGCGGCACATCCGGAATACGCGCTGGATTACATTGTAGCGACGCCCCGTATGGCGTATTATCTGGAATACAGCTCGCAAATATATGAGATATATCTGAACTATATTGCGCCGGATGATATGCATGTCTATTCCATCGACGAGGTATTCATGGATGTGAGCACCTATCTGCATACCTACCGGAAGACGCCCCGGGGGCTGGCCATAGAAATGATTCGCTCTGTTTACCGGGAGACAGGTATTACAGCTACAGCCGGGATCGGAACGAATCTGTATCTGTGCAAGATAGCCATGGATATCCTGGCCAAGCATGCCAGACCGGATGCAGACGGAATCCGGATTGCGGAGCTGGATGAGATGTCCTATCGGCAGAAGCTTTGGACGCACCGGCCGCTGACGGATTTCTGGCGGGTGGGGCCCGGCTATGCCAGAAAGCTTCAGGAGCAGGGCATGTATACCATGGGTGATGTCGCCCGCTGTTCCATAGGAAAGCCAGACGATTACTACAACGAAGAGCTTCTTTATAAAATGTTCGGCGTCAATGCGGAGCTTCTGATCGATCACGCCTGGGGCTGGGAGCCCTGTACGATCCCGGAGATTAAGGCGTACAAGCCGGAGAACAACAGTATAGTCTCCGGTCAGGTGCTGCAGTATCCTTACGAATATGAAAAAGCCCGGATGGTGGTCCGGGAGATGACCGATTTGCTGGCGCTGGATCTGGTGGATAAAGGATTGGTGACCGATCAGCTGGTGCTGACGGTCGGCTACGACATTGACAACCTGACGGATCCGGAGCGCAGAAAGAATTATCATGGGGAAATTACCGTGGATCGATATGGACGCAGGGTTCCTAGGCATGCCCACGGTACGGTCAATCTGGAACGACAGACATCCTCCTCTGCTATCCTGATTCAGGCGATTTTAGAGCTGTGCGAGAGAATCGTAAATAAAAACCTGCTGGTGCGCCGCATTACAGTGACGGCCAATCACCTAGTGCGGGAAGAGAGCGTACAGAAGAAAGAGACCTATGAGCAGCTCAGCCTGTTTACCGATTATGAGGCAGAAAAAAAGGAAACGGAAGCGCAGGAAGAGGCCTTGGAAAAGGAAAAGCGTCTGCAGAAAGCCATGCTGGACATCAAGAAACGATATGGAAAAAACGCAATCCTGAAGGGCTCGAACCTGCAGGAAGGAGCCACCGCTCGGGGACGGAACAGCCAGATCGGAGGCCACCGGGCCTAGGGCAGAGCTGCCGCTTGTTATGCGGAAAATCAGAAAGAAAATCATTTAGAAAGAAGATTTTGATTTATGGGAAAATCAGATTCATACGAAGATATTATCCATTTACCGCACCACCAGTCCACGGTACATCCCCAGATGTCCCGCGCTGATCGGGCGGCCCAGTTCTCCCCCTTCGCAGCCCTGACAGGTCATGAGGCGGCTATCCGCAATACCGCTGAGCGCGTGGAACAGGAGCGGGACAGCCGGGAGACAGAACCGGTGTGGGAGACTTAGCCAGCGTAAGAAAGAAAACCATAACTGCTTAAGTATCAGCAAAATTCAGAGTTCGGATCATCCGGTAATACACCGGAATCAGCAGTCCGCAGGCTCCGGCCCAGGCCAGAGGACTGGCCAGACAGACGCCCATATAGCCGATAGCTGCCGTAAGGCCGATGGTGGCAGCCAGACGCATGACAAGTTCAATCATACAGGCGGCAAAGGGAGCAGTACCATTCTGCATGCTCTGGATGCTGGTCCGATAGACAGCCAGAAGTCCCAGCAGCCAGTAGAAGGGAGCTACGGTCAGCAGATAGCCGTTGGCGTAGGAGAAGATTTCATCACTGGGATTTGCGATAAAAAGTGTTACAATGGGGTGGCGCAGCAGAATGATTCCGGCGCACATCAGGAGATTCAGGGCCTCCGTCTGGAGCAGAGAAGCCCGGACGCCTGCCAGAATTCTGTCCTTTTTACCGGCTCCATAGTTTTGAGCCACATAGTTGGAGATAGCGGTCATCATGGCGTTATTGACCAGAACGGATACCTGATCGGCCTTGGTAGCGGCTGTATAGCCGGCGACTGCCGCAGATCCCAGCGTGTAAAATAACTGGAACAGGTTGCCTCCGATTACCGGAAGCGCAAAGATAAGAAGCGCCCGGAACGGGCGCCCTTCGGTCAGGTCTAGCATAGATAGCAGGCTCTCCTTTTCGATATCATAAGAATAGGATTTTAAATCTTTCTTATAGTAACGCGGAGAAAAAGAGAGGTCAAGAAAAATTTTGCCAGTTTATGTGTCGCTTTTTCAGGCGCAGATATACGTACTCACGGAAAAGGGTGTACAAAACGGAGGTCAGTGGGATAAAGACAAGCATTCCCACAATTCCCATCAGATTTCCGCCAATTGTCACAGCCGCAAGCACCCAGATGGAGGGCAGCCCGACAGAGCCGCCGACCACATGAGGATAAATCAGATTTCCCTCCAGCTGTTGAAGAATCAGAAATACAAGAATAAACAAAACAGCCTGTTTGGGACTTACCATGAAAATGAGAAAGGCTGCCGTTGCACAGCCTATGAATGCGCCGAAAATGGGAATCAAAGCGGTAAACGCAATCAGAATTCCGATTAAAAGCGCATAGGGCATTTTTAAAATACTTAAGACAAGGAGAAATATACTTCCGAGAATCACCGCTTCCAGGCACTGCCCGGTAAGAAAATTTGCAAAGGTCCGATAAGTCAGGGAACAGATTCGAAGGGAAGCTTCCGCTTTTTCTTTTGGGAGAAAGGCAAAAAATACCTTCCTTACCTGAATACGCAGTTTTTCTTTCTGAAACAGAATATAACAGGCAAAAGAAAACGCGATAAAAAAGGTCGTGATACCGCTGACGATAGAGCCGACAGCCAGTATGGTTGTGTTCATCATATTTCCGGTTCCTTTTCCCAGAAGGCCCATTCCCCATCTGACAGCCTGGTCCGGATCGAACCGGATCTGGTTTACCAGCTGCATGATTTCCTGGTTATTGTGTGAAAATTCCAGAATCCAGGACTGCATCTGAGGAATAAAGGCAGTGATGTTTGTGATTAGAGTTCCGATAGTCCTGGTAAGCTGGGGAATGACTCCAAACATCACGAAGACAAGAAGGCTGACGATCCCGATAAGGGTGAGAAGCAGGCTTATAGGCCGAGCGAATTTTTCGGCGGCCTTCGTTCCTTTTTCCTTTGCTTTTCCAAAGAGCTTCTTTTCTAAGAAGCTCATGGGGACATTGATGACAAAGGCGATGGCGCCTCCCAGCGCAAAGGGAGACAGAATGTCCCAGATGGTTTTTATTACGTCGATCACGATATCGAATTTCCACAGCGCAATGACAAGAAATGCGGTAAATACGATGAGTTCGCGGATTTTTTTCATGGATAAGTTATTTAGATCCATTGTGTTCTCCATTCTTTTTTAATTTCATACGAATCCATTTCAGCGCCTGAATGAGCAAAAGACTGGTAACTGCATACAGGTATACCTGGCCAAGCTGCGTCAGGTTCAGAGATTCCACCTTAAACAGGAGATGAAGGCTGGGAAGGGTCAGTACGGCTGTGATAAGCACTGCGCCCAGAGCAAAGGCTCCCAACAGCCATTTATTGTGAAAGAAGCGGCTGGTAAAGAGAACCGGGTGATCGGATTTGCAGTTAAAGCCGTGGAACAGACGCGACAGGCAAAGGGTTCCAAATGCATACGTGCTTCCAAGCAGCGCGCCGTTCTGATGGTATCCGGTCAGAAATCCAACCATCGTCATGATACCGATGACCAGGCCCTCCAGGCCGATTTTGTTGAGAAAATCTTTTGTCAGAATCGACTCACCCGCAGCGCGCGGCTTTTCCTTCATGACCTCGCTGCTATGGGGCTCTACGCCCAGGGCAATTGCCGGAAGGCTGTCTGTCAGAAGATTGATAAACAGCAGATGTACCGGTGCAAACGGAACCGGAAAGCCTGCTATCGACGCGCAAAGAACCGTCAGGATTGCTCCGAAGTTTCCGGATAACAGAAACTGGATTGCGTACTTAATATTCCGATAGACGTTACGGCCATTTTCCACTGCTTTTACAATCGTTGCAAAGTTATCATCGGTCAGTACCATCGCTGCAGCATCCTTGGCAACCTCTGTTCCGGTGATTCCCATGGCAACGCCAATGTCTGCCTGTTTCAGCGCGGGGGCGTCATTGACGCCGTCTCCGGTCATTGCGACAATCATACCTCTTTCCTGCCATGCGCGGACAATACGGATCTTATGCTCCGGAGATACCCTTGCGTACACCGAAATATTCGGAACCAGCGATTTTAGCTCCTCATCGCTTAAATGTTCAATATCCGTTCCCTCGCAGGCCTCAGATAAGTCCTGTAAAATGCCGATTCTTTTCGCGATTGCCGCCGCTGTTATCTTATGATCTCCAGTGATCATAACCGGCCGGATTCCGGCTCTGATACATTCGGCAACCGCTGCCTTCGATTCCTCTCTTGGCGGATCCATCATAGCGATCAGACCCAGGAAGATCAGATGATTTTCATCTTCGGCGGTTAAGAGATGTTCTTCCGGAAGTGGCCGGTAGGTAAAAGCAAGCACGCGGAGACCTTCCATGGAAAATTTCTGATTCTGTTTTTGGATTTTCTCTTTATCGTCCGCTGTCATTTCCCGGACGCCGTCTTTGGTCCAGATTTGTTCTGTCCGTTCAAGGAGACAGTCTACCGCGCCCTTTACGATCAGTCGGTTTTCACCGTCTATCTTATGAAGGGTTGACATCATTTTACGTTCACTGTCAAAGGGAAGCTCTCCGTTCCTGGGATAAGCGCTTCTTACTTCCGCGGCATGAATTCCGCAGCGGCTTCCCAGATTAATCAGAGCAGTTTCTGTGGGATCTCCGATTTCGACTCCGTTTTCATTGGTTGAATCATTGCATAAAATACTGCAGTTCAGAAGATATCGCTGCGCCGGATCCATTACATCAATGGCAGATGCGGGAATCCGTTTTTCATCTATATAATAATCCTCTACGGTCATCTTGTTCTGGGTAAGCGTTCCTGTTTTATCGGAACAGATAATGGAGACACTTCCAAGCCCCTCCACCGCCTGAAGCTTGCGAATGATAGCGTGTTCCTTCGCCATTTTCTGCGTTCCAAAGGAAAGAACTATGGTGACGATGGAGCTTAAGGCCTCCGGAATTGCAGCGACCGCAAGCGCTACGGCAAACAGAAAGGCATTGCCGGGCTGTTCGCCCCGGAACACGCTGAGGGCAAATAAGATTCCGCAGAAAAGCAGAATTAAGATGGAAAGCTTCTTTCCGAAGGCCTCCAGATTTACCTGGAGAGGCGTCTGCTTTTCAGAGGTGGATTTCAAAAGTCCGGCAATCTTTCCGACCTCGGTCTGCATTCCGATGGCAGTCACAACTGCCCTGCCGCGGCCATAGGTCACAAAGCTTCCGGAGAACAGCATATTGGTTCGATCGCCAAGGGGAACCTCTGCGGAAAGAGTATCCAGGCTTTTTTCTACAGCAAGGCTTTCTCCGGTGAGAGCGCTTTCGTCAAGCTTCAGACTGGCGTTCTCGATTAATCTTCCGTCTGCCGGAATCATATCGCCTGCCTCAAGCAAGATGATATCCCCGATGACCAGCTCCCTTGCCGGAAGCTGAACGACTCTGCCGTCGCGCGATACTTTGGCCTCTGGACCGGCAAGCGTCTTCAGGCTTTGCAGGGATTGTTCTGCCTTTATTGTCTGAACAGTTCCTAAAATTGCGTTAATTGTGATAACGATCAGGATAACGAGCGCGCTTTCCATGTCTCCGAGCGCACCGGATATGATTGCCGACGCAATCAGAATAAGCACCAGAAAATCCCGATACTGTTCAAAGAAAATCTGTGGGATGCTTTTCTTTTTTCCTTCCGCAAGTTCATTCCAGCCGTAGATCTCTCTGGCTTTTTTTACTTCTTCACCGGTAAGTCCGGATTCTCTGCTGTTCACATGTTTCAGAACCTCTTCCGGTGTTTGCTGATAAATTTGTTTCATATGATTTCCTCCTTTTTCCTAAGTATTGCCAACAGAAATTTTTGTATAAAAAAGAGACCTTTATTGCACCATAAATATGCAATAAAAGTCTCACTGTTTTCTTGTGACACCGGATGCTTCCACCGTATTGACGACGCCACAAACGCAGATTCGCAAGCGTAAGTTACTCCCTTTTATTTAAGAAAACTATATACCATCGCTGTTGTTTCTGTCAAGAAGTATATTTCATTTGCCATTTATTCCCCGCGGAATTCCCTTAATATCCCCAGGTCATGAGCTTCCATTTTCCGCCTTCGCTCCGGGCCAGCCACCAGGACCAGGTGTATTCTTCGTTCGCTTCCCATGCGCCGCCGCCATTTTCCGGTGAGCGGAAGCTGCTGTCAAATGCGATGCATTGGGTAAAAGGCTCTTTCTCGTCTTTTTCCGTTCGCAAGTCGTTCATCCATGCAAGGGTATCGGGATCACTGCAGGTTTCATCGGATATATAGGAGAGGCTATGTAATTCGCAGCCCTCAAAGGAACGGAACTGTTTTCGTATAACCTTAATGGCGGCGTCCATGTCTTCTTTGGAATAAAGGGAAGAGGTTCCATAATCGATTTCTACCTCTGAGGTATCGGCTTTTCCGCAGCCGACGAAAAGAAGTGTCAGCATAAGGCAAAGGATTGTAGTTATCATTTTTTTCATAGCGGCTGCCTCCTTATCATTTGGAATGTATAGCTGTTTCTATACCTTATTATAGAACGCATAAAAATGAAACACAAGGAAAAATACAAAAGGATGTATCACGATAATTCTTCCATTACCATGACGCATCCTTTCGTACTGGCATCATTATATCCATTCCTAATGACAGCTGTGACTTCCACATCCATGCTCGCCGCATGTATGTCCTTCCCCATGGTTGTGCTCATGGTGAGAACACTTCACATCTGGATTATAATCAAGTGCATCATTGATAAAAGCTTCTACCGCTTTATCTGCATCTCCGGAAACTCCTCCGAAAAGCTTAATGCCTGCTGCCGCTAACGCGGTCTGAGCACCTCCTCCGATTCCGCCGCAGATCAAAACATCTGCATTTAATGCAGTAAGAACCCCTGCCAATGCACCATGTCCGCTTCCATTCGTATCCACTACTTCTGAATGTACCACTTTTCCTTCCTCTACATCGTAGATCTTAAGTATTGTTGCAACGAAATAGCCAAATTCCGATTTGTCGAACTCTCAAGTTCTCCATTTGCAATAATTATAGCACAAGAATATGAATGATTCTACCAGCTAAACAAGGTTATATGTCCCTATGTAAAGCCGCAGCCGAAACTGCGACTTCCCGACAAGTTGTCGGATTACTGGATTGAGGACAGGCGAACAAGAACTTCTCTCATGTCCGTCCAGATCTCCTCCAGTCGTTTTTGCAAATCCTCAATATCAGCATGATAGATGCTACCTGTTTCGTTCGCTCGTTTGGCGTACTGGTTCAGGTTGTTGGAGCAGATTCGCAGGAGCGAAACCAGGGCTTTCACATCCTGCAAATCCAGTCTGATGCAGTACCCGTCCAGAGCCATTTTTCGCAGATAGGCTCCCATGCTGCGGATGCCAAGCTCGTCCATCTTCTCATGGATTCGCTCGACCTCCTCCTTGGATGCAAGGAAATGAACATCCTGGTCTCGCTTTGCCATTACAACACCTCCTCACGGGGTTCAGAGTATTTTGCAGGCGGGATATGCTCCGACTTGGATTTCAGATCAGCCAACACGGAAGGACGCTCCGACTCGCTCCTTCCGTCACGATTTTCCGCAGAGTCCTCCATATTCAGAGCTGCATCCAGTTCTGCCAGTCGCTGACTTTTTGCTGTCAGCTCCGCTTCCTGCGGGAACGGTTTTCCAACCTCCGCCTTGGCTGCTTCCTGCTGATTGTAGAGATTATTCAGCTGCTCATTGGCTCGTTCTAAGCGCTCAGGAATGCCTGCAAGGGCATTGTCCAGCCGGGTGATATTTCCTCGTGCATCCGTGCCAAGGGCTACTCTGTGGCTCACAGCGCCCTTCAGGGTCACATCAAACTCGTTCCGGAAGCTGTCAAACGAAAGCTCCATCTGAAAGCCACGGTAACTGCCAAGCGGAACCGGATCGGCACTTTTTGTGTCCTTGCAAGCCGCAAGGAGGATTTCACCGGCATCTGCCTTTTCGGTGTAGGCTTTGCCCATGATTTCCATGCCGCAAAAACCATCGGCAATCTGCGGGTGTGCTTCCACGGTTTTCATATCAGCTTCAAAGCCATGAATATAGCTTGTCTGCTTTTCAATCTCAGCCGGGAAGTATTTCAAGAGCTTATCTTCCATGCGGTACTGCTGGCTCTGGTGGTCAGCTTTCAGCACCTTCAGCCTTGCTACATCAATATCCAAATCCATCTTTTCCTTGATAAGCGGATTGCCGGCACACAGCGCCTTGATCTCCGCATAGGACAATGCCTGCTCGTCCACATCGTCACAGGAGCGAACCGGCGATTTGGAGGTCATAATCTGAGAAATAAACTTCTGCTTGTTTTCCAAGGTCTGATACAGGTAAGCATCGAAGGTTCCCTCGGTCACATACTGGTAAACCTGAACCTCTTTGTTTCGGTTGCCCTGACGGATGATACGACCGTTTCTCTGGGTCATATCAGACGGACGCCAGCCCACATCCAGGTGGTGAACTGCCACCAGTTTGTCCTGGACGTTGGTTCCTGCGCCCATCTTTTGCGTACTTCCAAGCAGCACTCGCACCTGTCCGGTGCGAACCTTGGCAAAGAGGTCTTTTTTCTTTGCTTCGGTGTCTGCATCATGGATAAAGGCAACTTCTTCCGCAGGCACACCGTTTGCAATCAGCTTGGTTTTGACATCATCATAGACATTGAAGGTTCCGTCATTTTTGGGTGTGCTGAGGTCGCAGAACACCAACTGGGTCAATTTATCAGCCTGACCGTCCTGCCAGATACGCAGGATATTTCCCACGCAAGCATTGAGCTTGCTGTCAGGGTCATCGGGTAACAGAGGATTCATCAGCCGCTGATCCAGTCCCAATTTTCGTCCGTCGCTGGTAATCTTGAGCATATTATCTACGGACGGGTCAACGATACCGGCATGAACATCCGCCGCTCTTTCTGAAAGAGAAGCCACCATATCCTTCTGATACTCAGAGGGCTGAACCACAACCGTTTCAAACTTTGCTTCGGGAACAGGGAGATGCAACTGGTCAGAGGTCTTGATGTCGGCAACCTCCTTGAACATATTCATCAGTTCAGGCAGGTTGAAGAACTTTGCGAATCGGGTTCTGGCACGATAGCCGGTTCCTTCCGGTGCAAGCTCAATCGCAGTTGTCGTTTCTCCGAAGGTCGATGCCCAGGAATCAAAATGGGTCAGTTTCTTTTGCTGGAGCGTACTGTACTGGAGATAGCGCATGACCGTATAAAGTTCGGTCATCGAGTTACTTACGGGAGTACCGGTTGCGAAGATCACGCCACGCCCGCCGGTCAGCTCATCCATATAGCGGCACTTCATAAACATATCCGAAGATTTCTGGGCTTCAGAGGTGGACAGACCTGCCACATTTCGCATTTTGTGTAGAGGAACAATGACGATAGGTAATCCTTTGAACGTGATGTGCGGCGAAGCCGCACATTCGTTTCCTCCGGATTTTCCCCCGTCTCACGCCGGGCGTGCACCTTTCAGCGCACCCGGCCTACCATCAGAGAATGGTTTCCCTGCTCATGGCATTGACCAGTGCTACCTCCATACCTGACAGTTCAATGTTGGATGGCACCAAATCAACGCCCTCCGGATGATGAAGAATCCCTTCATCGGGAGCAATGGGGTTTTCCATCATAATCTTTCCCATCAGATCGGAAAGTGTCGGAGACAGATCATCCGGGCAGGGATTGCCCAAACTGACCGTCAGGGAAGCCTGGGGATCGGTGTCTACCAGAAGCACCTTTTTTCCTTCAAGAACCAAGCCAACGCCCAGATTCTCGGTGGTGGTGGTCTTGCCGGTTCCTCCTTTCTGATTGACCACCGCAATGATGGTTGCTTTTTTCGACATTTTTCGTCACTCTCCTTCCTCTCGCTTCATTTTCAATTTCTTAAATCCTCCTTCCAAATATCCGTGTGACATATCGTGCCGAACAAGAGCATCGTAGTAGGTGTCTATTGTCGTCGGCGCATTGTATATCGTAGTCAGCATATACTGACGGATATTTCTAATCTTTGTGGTGTTCTCCTTGAAGCAGTCCATAACATATCGAATGTGTTCGGCATTCAGTTTCATAAACCGACTGCGGACAATTTCTGCCGGACGCTCCTCTGCACCAATGCGAATCAACGGTCGTTTCGTGCAAACTGTTTCAACGATCAACTCCAGAATGTTATCCAGCATTTCGGAATCGTAAGGGTAATCCTTCTTCAACAAATCCATACTGAGCTGATCCGAGAAATAATCAAAGTATTCTTGATACCGGTCATTCTCGTCCATCATTCCACCATTTCCGGAAGGAAAGATAGAATCAGTATCATTAAATTCAGTATTATTTTTATCAGTATTATTACATTGTGATTTCGGAAGTTCTTGAGTTGTGATTTCCATTGTTCCAGAATTGTGATTTTCACAATTCAAGAGTTGTGAATCCACAGCAGAGATAAAGTTCTTCACATAGATCAGGTTGGGTTTTCCCAAACCCTGGCGCTTGCGTTCAATCAATCCTGCTTTCTTCTCAAGTTCACTGAGCAGTTTGATAGCCTTTTGTTCAGCGCAGTTCAGAGCTATCTTCGCTTCGTCGATTGTAAAAATGATATACACTCGACCGTTTTTATCTATCCAGCCATTCTTGGCAGACAAGCTCATACGGTCAAGCAAAATGCCATACAGCATCTTGGCATCAGCGGAAATATTCCAGAACCTCTCGTTCGTGAACAACACCTTCGGAACTCGATAGAATGTGAATTGATCGGATTGCTGACCGTAAAAATAATCAAAACTCACACGGCTTCACCACCTTCTTTCTGCGGAAAACTTTCTGTTGTCAGTGGAACGCTGCGGAAAGTCGTATCCGTCTTTTCGTGAGGACATTGGGCAAAATAGCAGAAGCGGTATTCCTGTTCATACGCATCCATATCAACGAAGCCCCACTTCACGCATAACCTTCTTCGTACACCAACCAATGCACGGGTGATCTCGCCCATAGGGACAGCCATCACATTCCGACTTGGGTTTCGGTGGCAAAGAGATTAGGTAGTAGCAATTATTTCTACCCAGACGGCAACCCTTTCTGCCATTCGTCCAGTAGTAGCAGTAATGGCAATCGCTCGGCTTGTCTGCGGCATAAACAGGCTTGCTCAAATAAAACACCTCCAATCTCTTGTATTTGCCCATGGTTTTGGGCATAAAAAAAGAGCGCTTATCCATCCCCGATGCGGGGCAAATAGACGCTCTATGTATATAACGATATTCAATTTTATCTGCTATAACAGCATGGTACTCAAAACATCCGCCTTTTTTGATTAGCTGGATTTTTGGCACGATTTTGGGGCTGATTAGCAGGAAGGGCATTTTCATTAGCAAGAACAGCCCGTTTTCTGCTAAAAATTAGCTGGCGATTTTGTCTTATAACAACCGTTCGATTCTGGAGGGGTTGTCAAAAATCAAATTTTGGAGTAGAATTTTATCTCATACAGTGAAAGAGCTTTTTCGTGCCTTTTCATATAAGAAAAGCCGAAAACCCTTGAAAACAAAGGCTTTCGGCGTTGTTCACTGGCGTCCATAAGAGGATTTGAACCTCCGACCCCACGCTTAGGAGATGGACCCAGTGCATATATTCCCTATCAACAGGGATAAAGAAAATGCAGTTATATCAAGGCTTTTCTCCATGTTCTCTATAAACCTTGTACAAGCAAAATCAAGCAAAAACAAAGGATTTTAGCCCCCTATTGTTTGCACTCTGTTTGCAAAGGCGCGAAATTTGGCGTTAGCCAAAAGTTCAATTCCCGTCGAGACTTAATTATATTCATGGTATCGTGGACATAGTTTACCATACATAGAGGTTCATTACAAGAGGTATTGAGCCAGTGAAAGTGCCTGTTTTATCTTTCTCAGGAAAGGTAAAGCAGGCACTTTTTTTCATATCTAAACTTAGAAAGAAATGAGGTGAAATCATGAATACACAGATTATTGCCATAGCCAACCAAAAAGGTGGTGTCGGCAAAACAACCACTTGTGCCAATCTTGGAATTGGTCTGGCGCAGTCCGGGAAGAAAGTCCTTCTGATTGACGGAGACCCACAGGGAAGCCTGACCATCAGCTTGGGCAATCCTCAGCCTGATAAGCTGCCCTTTACACTGTCAGACGCTATGGGCCGTATTTTGATGGATGAACCAATTCGTCCCGGCGAGGGTATCCTGCACCACCCTGAGGGCGTAGACCTGATGCCTGCGGACATCCAGCTATCTGGTATGGAGGTATCTCTGGTAAACGCTATGAGCCGAGAAACCATTCTGCGACAATATCTGGACACGCTGAAGGGGCAATACTCCCATATCCTTATTGATTGCCAGCCCTCCCTGGGTATGCTTACGGTCAATGCACTGGCTGCCGCTAATAGGGTTATAATCCCCGTCCAGGCAGAGTATCTTCCAGCTAAAGGTTTGGAGCAGCTCTTGCAAACTATCAATAAGGTTCGCAGACAAATCAATCCCAAGCTGCAAATTGATGGGATTCTGCTGACGATGGTAGACAGCCGAACCAATTTTGCCAAAGAAATCTCCGCTCTTCTGCGCGAAACCTATGGCAGTAAGATCAAGGTGTTTACATCAGAAATTCCTCATTCTGTCAGGGCTAAAGAAATCAGTGCTGAAGGAAAAAGCATTTATGCCCATGATCCTAATGGCAAAGTGGCTGAGGGCTACAAAAATCTGACGAAGGAGGTATTGAAACTTGAAAAGCAGCGCGAAAAAAATAGAGCTGGCCTCAGTAGATGACCTGTTTTCTACAGAAGAAAGTCGGCAAGACGAGCAACTGGAAAAAATTCAGGAAATTCCCCTATCTGAACTGCATCCGTTCAAGGATCACCCCTTCAAGGTCAAGGATGATGATGCAATGATAGAAACCGCAGACAGCATCAAAAAGTATGGTGTGTTGGTTCCTGCGATTGCCAGACCACTGCCTGATGGCGGTTATGAGCTGGTAGCCGGTCACAGACGCCGCAGAGCCAGCGAATTGGCCGGAAAAGAAACCATGCCTGTCATTGTGCGCGACTTGGATGACGATGCTGCCACAATTATTATGGTTGACAGCAATTTGCAGCGAGAAAATCTGCTCCCCAGTGAAAGGGCTTTTGCCTACAAAATGAAGCTGGAAGCCATTAAACATCAAGGAGCAAGAACAGACCTGACTTCTGTTCAAGTTGAACAGAAGTTGAGCGCCAGAGACCAGGTGGCAAAAGAAGCCGGTGAACGAAGCGGTATCCAGGTAATGCGATATGTTCGTTTGACTGAACTGATTCCAGAGCTTTTGGATATGGTGGATGAAAAGAAAATCGCATTTAACCCAGCCTATGAACTCTCTTTTTTGAAACCGGACGAACAGCAAATGCTGGTGGAAACAATGGACTATGAGCAGGCTACCCCTTCTCTCTCTCAGGCTCAGCGAATGAAAAAGTTCAGCCAGGAAGGGAAGTTGTCAGAAGATGTGATGCTTGCCATCATGTCAGAGGAAAAAAAGGGTGATCTGGATAAAGTGACCTTGAGCAGCGATACCTTGCGAAAGTATTTCCCCAAAAGCTATACACCGGCCAAAATGCAGGAAACCATTATTAAACTGCTGGAACAATGGCAGAAAAAACGCCAACGAGATCAGGAACGATGAAGGGAGAGCCTATGAAAGATATTGCAGCAAGGGAACTGAAAGGCCACAACATTCTTGCAGTGGAGCGATTTTGGGACAGCACTTTCTGGATGATTGAGTTTACTGTCTTGCGCCCTACTGCTTATGGAGAACCTGGTGACGAAATGAGGCTTTTTCTCACAGAGGACGGGTATCAGTCAGCTCTGCAAAGCCAGCAGCGTCGAGAAATCAAAATTAAGAGATATGCCCATGTTATTGAGGGGCATATCCTCGACTTCAAGCCTAAAAAACACCGTCGTTCATAACCGATACAACGAAAGGAAAGGAATGAATATGTGTACTGTAAGAGAAATCCGAGAAGCTATTCAAGAAGATTGCCGCTCACAGCGTGATATGGAATCCACCGAGATTGACCGTGTTTTTCAAACCTTACCATTTTCTCAGGAAAGGGATCTGTTTGATAAACCACCAATGCCAAAACGCCCCTACCGACGCAAGAAAAAAGATACAGACAGACCCTAACCGCTGCCACAATTCTTTTATGAATTGCGGCTTTTTTCATACCTGAGAAATGAAAGGAGTGAAGTAAATGGCTGTTTTTCGTGTAGAACGCACTGGCGATTACACGGTTATGAGCAATTTTCATCTAAAAGACAAACGACTTTCTTTGAAGGCAAAGGGTCTCTTGTCGCAAATGTTATCTCTGCCTGATGACTGGGATTATACGCTGTCAGGACTCAGCTATATCAATCGAGAAAGCAAAGATGCAATCCGCTCTGCTGTCAATGAGCTTGAAACAGCCGGATACATTCGGCGCAGACAGACAACTGATGCTTCTGGTAAATTCGCAGCCAATGAGTATACCATTTTTGAGCGTCCCATCGAGGGAGAACCGATGTTGGATAAGCCGTTGTCGGAAAACCCGATAACGGTAAACCCGTCAGCGGTAAATCCGTTACCGGAAAATCCAACACAATTAAATACTAAGAAATCAAATACCCAAAAACAAAATACTCATGGATCAAATACCGATTCCATTCCCTTCCGGGAAACAGCGGCGGTAATACCGCCGGAGCGGAAAGGAAGGGATGCGATGTCTGTCACAGAGATAGAAAATTATCGGGAATTGATTTTGGAGAATATCGAGTATGATTGTCTGAAGCAGCGTTATCCTCTCTACCTGGATGACCTGAATGAGATCGTAGAGCTGTTGGTAGAAACGGTCTGTGCCAAACGAAAGACCACCCGGATCTCTGGTGCGGACTTTCCTCATGAAATTGTACGCTCCCGCTTTTTGAAGCTGGACAGCTCTCACATCGAGTTTGTCATGGACTGTCTGCAAAAGAACACCACCCAGGTACACAACATCAAGCAGTACCTGCTTGCAGTGCTGTTCAACGCTCCTACCACCATGAATAACCACTACACTTCACTGGTAAATCACGATATGCACGCAGGCGGCTGGTAATCAGCCGCTTTTGTATTACACCAAAGGAGGCACAGCATGAATCAGATTGAAATTTTCAATAGTCCAGAGTTCGGAAGCATTCGCACTTTGGAACAGAATGGCAAAGTATTATTTTGCGGTACAGATGTGGCAACAGCGCTGGGATATACCAATCCACGCAAAGCCGTCCGCGACCATACCAGGGGTGGAACGAAATGTTCCATAGGGGTCCAGACTGGGAAAAAGGCAGATGGAAGCCCCGCGGTACAAATGGTCGAAATGCTCTTTATCCCCGAAGGTGATCTATATCGTCTGATCGCCCATAGTAAACTGCCGTCAGCGGAACGGTTTGAACAATGGGTGTTTGATGAAGTTCTACCTGCCATTCGCAAGCACGGAGCCTATCTCACAAAAGAGAAGTTGTGGGAGATAGCCACTTCTCCGGAAGCTCTGATAAAGCTCTGCTCCGAGCTGCTTGCTGAGCGGGAAGAAAATGCGTCGCTACGAGAGGAAAATGCCCTGCTGGAGAGTAAGGCAGCCTTTTATGATTTGTTCATCGACCTCAATCACAGTACCAACCTCCGCACCACCGCCAAAGAGTTGCTTGTCCCGGAGCGTCGGTTTGTCCGTTTCCTTCTGGAAAAGCGTTTTGTGTACCGCACCGCATCCGGTAATGTACTGCCCTATGCAAAGCCAGCCAATGAAGGACTGTTTTGTGTCAAAGACTACTGCAATCACGGGCATATCGGCTCCTATACGCTGATAACCCCGCAAGGCAAACTCTACTTTGCTCAGCTGAGAGACATGATTTTGATGGTTGTATGAGAGTGGGAAAGGAAGTGAGTTTTATGCCAGAAGGCAAAACAATCGGTCAGCTGATGGAAGAAATGCGCCAGAAAGCTGGAGCGCAGAACTATCACGGCCATGACTACATGGATCTCCAGCGATTTGCTGAGAACACCCGGCACATGATTATTTTTGATGTGCTGACGCATGACTCCCCGGTGGGCTGGAAAGGTGAACGAACCCGCCTGTTTTTGTCAGATAAGGGCTATGAAAAAGCTCTGAACAGTCAGGCAAAGGGACAGATCAAGATTCTCAGTCATGCAAAGGTCAGAAATGGAGATTTGCTCTATGACCGTTCTGAGCAAATTCGTTGAGGGCGGTTCGATGAAGAAATACCTTCTCCGGCGGCTGGTGGTCCCGCCTTAGAAATAAATGCACCACCCCTGCACATTTTGTGGAAAGGAGGCGATGAAAATGCAGGAAGAAGTGGAAAACAGGACTTTAACGCTGGTTGTCAGCGGAACAAAGTTCACCGGCAGGCTGCTCAAAGCCGCCATCAGCAAGTACCTTGCCCACCGCAAGGAAAAGAAGCTGCAAAAGCAGAGAAGCCGTGACGCGCCTGTGAAGCCCCAGGGCAAGCAGACGGTGAAACAGCTGATTGGTCAAAACCAAGGGGTTTCCAACATCGAGATCACCGACCCCTCCATCAAGGAGTTTGAGAAGATCGCCCGGAAATACGGCGTGGACTATGCGGTGAAGAAGGACCGCAGCAGCTCCCCACCCAAGTACCTGATCTTTTTCAAGGGTCGGGACGCGGATGCCCTGACCGCTGCTTTTACCGAGTACACCGGGAAAAAGGTCAGAAAGGCGGAGAAATCCGAGCGCTCGTCCGTGCTGGCAAAGCTGAGCCAGTTCAAAGAACTGGTAAAACACGCCGTCGTGGACCGGAACAAGCGGAAGGAGCTGGAACGATGAAAAAGCAGCTGAACATCAAAAAGCTCATTTTGCTGAATCTGCCGTATATCCTGATGGGGCTTTTCTCCACCAACTTCGGTGAAGCGTGGCGGATGGCCGTGGGTGCGGACGCTTCGGCAAAAATGCTCTCGTTCTTCTCCACGCTGCCGGTGGCGCTGGCCAGCTGGTGGCCCAGCCTGCACCCGCTGGACCTGCTGGTGGGCCTGTGCTGCTGCGGCGGCCTGCGGCTGGCTGTGTACCTGAAAAGCAAGAACGCCAAGAAGTACAGGCACGGCATGGAATACGGTTCCGCCCGGTGGGGAACCCATGAGGACATTACACCCTACATCGACCCGGTATTCCAGAACAATGTGATTCTGACGAAAACGGAGAGCCTGACAATGAACAGCCGCCCCAAGGACCCAAAGACCGCCAGAAACAAAAATGTGCTGGTGATTGGCGGCTCCGGTTCCGGTAAGACCCGCTTCTGGCTCAAACCGAATCTGATGCAGATGCACAGTTCCTATGTGGTCACAGACCCGAAGGGAACCATTTTGGTGGAGTGCGGAAAAATGCTCCAAAGGGGCGCACCCAAGCTGGGGAAAGACGGAAAGCCTATGAAGGATAAGCACGGCAAGGTCATTTATGAGCCGTACCGAATCAAGGTCCTAAATACCATTAACTTCAAGAAGTCCATGCACTATAACCCTTTCGCCTATATCCATAGCGAAAAGGACATCTTGAAGCTGGTAACAACGTTGATCGCCAATACCAAAGGCGAAGGCAAGGCCGGAGACGATTTCTGGGTAAAAGCAGAAACCTTGTTGTACTGCGCGCTTATTGGCTATATCCATTATGAGGCTCCGGTGGAGGAACAAAACTTCTCCACCCTCATTGAGTTCATCAACGCCATGGAAGTCCGTGAGGATGACGAGGAGTTCAAAAACCCCGTAGACCTGATGTTTGATGCACTGGAAGCCGAGAAGCCAAACCACTTTGCGGTGCGCCAGTATAAGAAATATAAGCTGGCCGCCGGAAAAACAGCCAAGTCGATTTTGATTTCCTGCGGCGCTCGCCTTGCCGTGTTCGACATTGCAGAGTTGCGTGAGGTCACGGCTTATGATGAGCTGGAGCTGGATACTCTGGGAGACAGGAAAACTGCCCTGTTCCTCATCATGAGTGACACTGATGACAGCTTTAATTTCCTTATATCCATGTGTTATACCCAGCTGTTTAACCTGCTCTGCGAAAAGGCCGACGATGTGTACGACGGCAGACTGCCGGTTCATGTGCGCTGTCTGATCGACGAGTGCGCCAACATTGGCCAGATACCCAAGTTGGAAAAGCTGGTGGCCACCATCCGAAGCCGTGAGATCTCCGCCTGTCTGGTGTTGCAGGCGCAGAGTCAGCTCAAGGCGATTTATAAGGATAACGCAGATACCATTATCGGAAACATGGATACTTCCATCTTTCTGGGCGGTAAGGAGCCGACCACTCTCAAGGAGCTGGCCGCCGTGCTGGGTAAGGAAACCATCGACACCTACAACACCGGAGAGAGCCGTGGGAGGGAAACATCCCATTCACTCAACTATCAAAAATTGGGGAAAGATATGCCATACTTGTTCGTGAAGAGTTCAGTTGCCTTGAATTTATCATGAACAGGGACACGATCAACTGGATTCTGAAAAAACTGAATACAGGAGGTCGAATATGGAGCATTTACCAAAGAAAATCCATCAAAACGGCATCAGCTACACGCTGGTGGGAGACTACTACATCCCCGATCTGGAGCTGCCGGAGGAAAGCCGCCCCATTGGGCGGTGGGGCCGGATGCACAAGGCGTTTCTGCAAGAACACCGGCCCGGCCAGTACAATGCACTGCTTCTGTCGGAAAAACTCTGGACATATCTTGCTGACCTGAACGAACAGGCCGCTGACCGGCTGGCGTGTATTGTCTCGCAGATGCAGGAGGCAGAGGGTGTCACCGAGGAACTGAAAGCCCGTGACCAGCTTGCGTGGGTCGGGGGCATGAACAGCATCCGCAGCCGGGCAGAGGAAATCATCCTGTCTGAGATGATTTTTGTCTGAGGGAGGTGGGCGCATGATTCTGGAAGAAATGTATAACGGCAGATTTTATCCCTGTGAAACGGTGGTCGCTGATTCATCGAGGTTCAAGCAGGCAGTCAAAGCCAGTGCCGCCCTGATGGACACTTTATCTGAGCGTCTGAGCAAAGAGGACTATGCACTGGTTGAAGAACTGCGGGAGCAGGTGGCAATCGCTCAATGTGAGGAAAACGAAAGCCACTTCAAATACGGCTTTTCGGCGGGGCTGCTTGTCCAGCAGGAAGCCCATGCGCAGATGTCGCAGAAAAACAAAGAATAGCATCTTCAATAGTGGCTGTTCCCAAACTGGGAACAACCACCACAACAGAATACTGCTTCATAAAAGCCATTTGCCAATCAACCGGCGGATGGCTTTTTTGCCGCTCCCGGATATGGAAATTTTACTTCCGCTTACGTCTGGCCTTGCGGTTGGGCGGGATGGGGCTGGCCTTTCCTCTCATATTGTTGGGGCTTTTGAGCTGCTTGGACAGGCTCAGTATCCGCAGGAATGCCGAGAAGTCCTCCGAGGAAATCTTCTCAAAGGGTATCTGCAACTTATCGCAGAACTCGTGGATCAGCATTTCTGTATCGCTGCCCTGTCCTATGGCCTGCTCAAATTTTTCCTTCACATCATCCAGCGTGGGCTGCGGGTCGGCGGTAGTCTTGTCCTTGCGGTGTGCCTCCCGGATGTCCCGGACGATGCTGTCCAGATCATCGTGCATGACGTGGCTGTAAAAATCGCTTTCCTGCACCTGCCCCAGTTCCAGCGTCCGCATATAGAGGTCATCTTCTCCGGGCGCATATTTGCTCATGACGGTCTGCCGGGTGGCCTCCAACACCAGATTCATCTGCTCCACCCGCATATTGGCGATCTGGTCGATACAGATTTCCATATCTATCATCAGCCGCCGGAAATTCGGGTGGGTAGCCAGTTCGCAGAGAAGCCGGTTGTTGATTTTGCCGCTGCTCAAAAGTTCCACCATATCATCACTCAGATGCAGAGATTGAAGTTCTGTGTTTGGGTGATTTTTATTTTCCGTCAGCCCCATCAGATAGTCGGTGGACACACCGTAAAAGTCCGCCAGCGTTGCAATCGCAAACGGGCTGATGTCCTTGTAGTCATCGGTTTCGTATTTTCCCAGCGCGGATTTAGACAGGCCGGTCTGCTCCGCCAGTTGTTCCAGCGTCAGGTGCTTGTCCACCACCCGCAGGTCTTTGAGCCGCTCCGGGATTGTCAGCTTTGCGTACATCCAAAGCCCCCTCTCTCGTTATCGTTTTTCAGTGATTACACCCATTATAGCACGATTCCATAAGCGTGGAAATATGCGGATTTCAAGCGTTTTTCCGACGTTTTGGATATACGGGAAAGGGCCTCTTTTTTCGGTAAACTGGTTCTTGCAGACAGGCACAGAACCTTGAAAATCGAATGACCGGCTGCAAGGGGTATGGCCTCCGGGGAAGTGACGCCAGGACAGAAATCGAGCGCACCAAAGAGGCCGATACGCCGGGAGAAATTCCGGGCAGGAGCGGCTTGCAGGCAGACCGGCGGACAGGAAACAAGTTTATCATGCGGGGCGTATGGCTCCGCAGCAAAGAAATGGAGGAAATCATTATGACACTGAGTATGAAAGAAAAGAAGATTCTCTACGCTTACGGCTGTCCCAGCCACCACAATACGGTGACACGGCTGAAATGGCTGACGGCCCTGACGGTTGACCCGGAGGCCAAACGCCGGATGCTGGGGCTGGCCCGGAAGGTGGAGACGGAGGTGGGCGAAAGCTGGTACGAGGATTTTTACCACCATCTGCGGATGGAGATGGACGAGTACCGCCGTCTCAAGCGCAGCCTGCGTGTGCTGAAATCTTACACTGATTATGAGGAGGATCTGTATGAGGAAGCTGTCTAAGTATGAGAAAGAAACTATCATCAACTGGAACGAGGCGGAGAACCTTGCCAGCATCTACACCTTCAACGCCAGCTTGAAGCGCAGGCTGGCTGATTTCAGCCGGAAATACCCGCTGCTGTGCCGGTTGGAGCGCAGCACGCCGGAGGGCAGCGTGACCTATGTGCTGGACAAGTCCCGGCTGTCGATCCGGCTGGTGCCGCCGTACAGCGAGGAACGGAAAGCCGCCGCAAGGGAGTACGCAAAGGAGCATGGCTTTCAGGTGGTGGGAGCGGAAGAAAAAATCGCTTGAAATCGGGGCGATTACGGTCAAAATGCCGGGTCTGCACCCGCTGTTTTGACTGGCAATCCCCGCAGGCGTATTCCGTATCCACTCCCCGCCTATGGGCGCAAATGTGCGGATACGGAGCCGGTGAAACTGGCAAACGCCGCTCCTGCGGTGGAAGCCAGCTTCGCCGGTGCGGGAGTACAGAGGGCAGCCAGCCCTTTGTGCCGGGGTGCAGGGGCGGCAGCGCACTGCTGGGGTCAAGGGGCAACGCCCATTGGCGGGTTAAGGGCGGCAGCCATTATCGGGTCAAGGACGAAGTGCCTTGGCGGGTTGAGGGCAGCCGCCCCATCGGGTCAAGGGTGAAACGCCTTGCCCAGGGAGAGTTGATGCCTGCGTCAACTCGTACTGGGTATTACCTGACGCAAAATTCGCAGGATTTGCGGCTTCGCCGCCCCTTCCCGGCCCCGCAGCATCTTCGCAGGAAGGAGGAAATCTGTTTGAAACTGACACGACACAATGGACGCTCCGGCAAGCATGGCACCTATAATCCCCGCCACAATGACCGCCGGTTTGATGTGGAGAACAGCGAACACATTGACGCAGAACGGGCAAGGCAAAATGTCTACTGGGACTGCTACCGGGGCTTTACCACCCATGAGTTCCGGGAGAACCCGGAGCAGTCGGATTTCAGCTTTGAGGAAATTGAGCGGATGTACTACTATGAGCATTACGGCGGCCATGTGGAGGCCCAGAACGCCCGGAATGAGAAAACCCGGCACACGGAGCGCAACCGCAGCGTGGAGGACTTGCTGAAAAACAACAAGACCTGCCCGGAGGAAAGCATCTACCAGATCGGCACGATGGGAGAATCCGTCCCGCCGGATACGCTCTTTTCCATCGTCAATGAATTTTATGAGGAATTTGAGCGCCGCTTCGGTTCCCATATCCACATCTTAGACTGGGCGCTCCATCTGGACGAGGGGACGCCCCACATCCATGAGCGGCACGTCTTTGACTGTGAGAACCGCTACGGGGAGCTGTGCCCCCAGCAGGAAAAGGCGCTGGAAGAACTGGGCATCCCTCTCCCAAACCCGGAGAAGCCCAAAGGCCGGAACAACAACCGCAAGCAGACCTTTGATGCGGTCTGCCGGACGCTCCTGTTTGACATCGCCAGACGGCATGGGCTGCATCTGGATCAGGAGCCGTCCTACGGTGGGAGGGAGTATCTGGAAAAGCAGGATTATATCCTGATGAAACAGAAGGAGCAACTGGCGGCGCAGGAGCAGAAGCTGGAAGAACTGACGCTCAAAATTGAGGACGTGGAGACACTGTTAGATGATGTTTCCGATGCGGCCTATGACAAGGCGGTGGAGGTCGTGACTGATACCGTCAGGCAGGAGACGCACAAGGAAGATATTCGTCTGGTGGAGGAATCGAAAAAATGGGTGCTTTCGCCGGAGCGCAAGGCTCCAAAGAAGGAGCGTGAGTACGCCGCCGCCCGTCTGGATGGGGTCATTAACAAGATTAAAAATGTCATGCAGACTGCTCTGGCGAAAATCCAGCGGACGCTGATGCAGCCGGAGGTCAAGCAGGCCGGAAAGGAGCAGGTCAAAAAGAAAGCCAAAGAATCCATTATGGATATGCTGGCAAAGGCAAAGATCAACGCAGACCGGGATAACCGGGAGCGTTGGGAACGGGAGGGGCGGATCGCCCCGAAAAAGAAACACGATATGGAGTTATGAGGCATCTGATTTTCTGTGGAAACCGGGTGCCTTTTTCTTTGTCTGGAGGTGAGAAAATCGAATGTGTTTGAAGCGGTGAAGCAGGCTGTCCCCACAAGGCAGGCTGCGGAGTTTTACGGGATACAGGTCGGCAGGAACGGCATGGTCTGCTGTCCCTTCCATGATGACAAACATCCCAGCATGAAGGTTGACCGCCGGTTCCACTGCTTCGGCTGTCAGGCGGACGGGGATGTGATTGATTTTACCGCCCGTCTGTTCGGGCTGAACAAAAAAGAGGCGGCCTTGAAGCTGGCGGAAGATTTCTCGGTCAGCTTTGACGCCAAAGGCCATGACCCGCCCCGCAGGAGGCCGGTCAAACGGAAAATCAGCGAAGAACTGCGCTACCGGCAGGCGGAGCAGAAATGTTTCCGGGTGCTGTGCGATTACCTGCACCTGCTGGAACGCTGGGAGAAGGAATATGCCCCGCATACGCCGGAGGAAGCATGGAACCCGCTGTTTGTGGAGGCACTGCAAAAGAAACCGTATACGGAGTATCTGTTGGATATTCTGCTGTCCGGCGGTATGGAGGAACGGGCCTGCGTGGTCGCTGAATACGGAAAAGAGGTGAGGAAGATTGAGCAGCGAATATCAGAGTTTACCGCCAGCCACCCGGCAGGCCGCCATGAGCGCAGCCGAAGCCTTAGCGCCGGAACAGAGCGTTGACGAAGTGCGGGAAAGCCTCTCTGTCACGGAGAAGGGCCAGCCCGCCAACACCATCGGCAACTGCCGGACGGTGTTCTGCCATGACCCGCTGCTGCGGGACGCCATACGGCTGAACCTCCTGACTGACCGGGTAGACATCGTGCGGAATTTGGGCTGGCGCAGGAACACCAGCGCCCTGACGGATACGGATGTGAAGTATCTACTTCTCTATTTTGAGCAGAACTACGGCCTGACCAGCGAGAAGAAAATGACGGCGGCCCTGTCCATCGTGGCGAATGAGAACTGCTACCATCCCATACAGGATGTATTAAACGGCCTTGTGTGGGACGGGACGCCCCGCATCCGCTCCTGTCTCCATCACTTCTTAGGTGCAGAAGTCAGCGACTATGTGGAGGAAATGCTGAAGCACTTCCTGCTGGGGGCCATCCGGCGGGTGTTTTCCCCCGGCTCCAAATACGAGGAAATGCTCTGTCTGGTGGGCGGACAAGGGGCTGGCAAGTCCAGCTTCTTCCGCCTGCTGGCGATCCGGGACGAGTGGTTCTCCGATGACCTGAAAAAGCTGGACGATGACAGGGTGTTTTTGAAGCTGCAAGGACACTGGATCATCGAGATGTCGGAGATGCTGGCTACCAGCAGCGCCAAAAGCATTGAGGAAATCCGTTCATTTATCAGCCGCCAGAAGGAAACTTACCGCACACCCTATGAGGCCCAGCCCAAAGACCGGCTGCGGCAGTGTGTGTTCGGCGGTTCTTCCAACACGCTGGACTTCCTTCCCCTTGACCGGGCCGGGAACCGGCGTTTCCTTCCCATCATGATTTACCCGGAGAATGCGGAGGTTCACATTTTGGAGGACGAGGACGCTTCCAGAGCCTACCTGTTGCAGGTCTGGGCGGAGGCCATGACGATTTACCGCAGCGGCCACTATTCCATGAAATTCAACAAGTCCATCCAGCGGCAGCTTGTGGAGGTGCAGAAGGATTTCATGCCGGAGGACACGGAGGCCGGGCAGATACAGGGCTTTCTGGAACACTACACCGGCAGCATGGTCTGCTCCAAACAGCTTTTCAAGGAGGCGCTGGGCCACACCTATGACGAGCCGAAGCGGTGGCAGCTTCACAATATCAACGAGATCATGAACACGGTGGTGACGGGCTGGAAGCCGTTCTCCAATCCGAGGATGTTTGCCGGATATGGCAGGCAGAAGGGCTGGGAACGGGACGTTTCCGGCAACGAACTGCCCGGCAACGAAGATGGATTTGTGGAACTGAGCGAGGAAGAATGCCTCCAGTTGGAACTTCCGAAGGAGTGGATCGCCTGAAAATGGCGGTCAGTTGCCGGGATGGTTGCCGCTTGGTTGCCGGGTTCGTTGCCGGGGATTTCCCTGTCTGGATGCGGGAAAAACCAGTAAATAAGGGATATTTTAATCATTATCTTTATCTCCGGCAACGAAAGCAACGAGATTTTTCAAGAAAATTCACAAAGTAAGATTTACAGGCCAGACGGTAGTTTACAGGTTTTCAGAGGTTCGTTGCCGGACTTCGTTGCCGGTGCTGCCGTCCGGCCTGTCTCTCTATGGAGGTAGCCTATGGAAAAAAGCAAAAATCAGAAGAATAAAGTCCGTTTTGTGGTGGTGCGGGAGTTCTCCGGGGAGAAGTCCATGCGGGAAGTCTTTGAGCAGCTCATTGAGCGCCAGACCTGCGAACACTTCGAGGAATGGCGGCATCAGCGGGAAATGGCAGAAAAAGCTGCGTAAAAACGGTTGATTCAGGGACAGGGACATGGTACTATAATGGTATCGTGTCCCTGTTCATAGAAGGAGAACGCTATGAGCAGGAAAAAACAAGTCTATGAGAAAATCACCGCTCTCTACTGCCGAATCTCTCTGGATGACGGCGGCGACAATGAGAGTATGAGCATCAGCAACCAGAAACTCATGCTCCGGGATTTCGCAGAAAAGCATGGGATGTTCCAGTATGAGTATTATGTGGATGACGGCTATACGGGCCGCAACTTCAATCGTCCCTCGTTCCAGCGCATGATCGCTGACATTGAGGCGGGGAAAATCGGCTGCGTGGTCACCAAAGACCTATCCAGACTCGGCAGGAATTATATCGAAGCTGGCAGCTATATCGAAATCTTTTTCCCCAAACACAATGTGCGCTATATCGCCATCACGGACGGCGTGGACAGCCTGACCCGTCAGGAGATGGACATTACGCCTTTTAAGAATATCCTGAACGATATGTACAGCCGGGATATTTCCAAAAAGGTGCTGGCGGGCATTACCACCCGCTCCCGGCAGGGAAAATTCTGCGGAGGGACGCCGCCCTTCGGCCTGATGCGTGACCCAGAGGACAAAGGGCATCTCATTATTGACCCGGAGACAGCGCCGATCATCCGCAAAATCTATGACTATGCCTTGGACGGGCTGGGCTGCATGAGGATTTCCAAACGGCTGATGGAAGAAAAAATCCCCATCACCCATGTCAAGGCCAACACGGAGTTTGACGCCAACTATTATTCCTGGGGCGGGGCGAGAATCAGCCATATCCTGCGGAATCCCTTCTATAAAGGCGCACATCTGGTCTTTCGGACGCACCAGAAGGGCATCCGCTCCAACACCTATGACATTATCCCCCGTGACCAGTGGGAAGTGATTGAGGGCTGCCATGAGGCGATTGTGACGCCGGAGGAATGGGAACAGGTGCAGGAACTGATTGACCGCAGGCCGACCATTCAGGGTAATTCCTGCCCCTTCTACAACCTGTTCCACGGCCTTGTCTACTGTGCCACCTGCGGGAAGTCCATGCAGGTGCGGTATGAGAAGGTGGGCCGAACCGGAAAGAACCGCTTCACCGGCAAGATGCGGGAACCGATTGACAAGGCGTACTATATCTGCCAGACTTACAACCGCATGGGCTGCAAGGTCTGCTCCAGCCACAAAATCGAGGCAAGGGGTTTGTACAATCTGGTGCTGAAGGATATACAGGAACTGGCGGCGCAGGCCATGAAGGACGCCGATGCGTTCTACCAGCGGCTCAGCCGCCGAATGGAGCGCCGGTATCTGGTGGACGCTTCTCAGACGGAGAAAGAACGCCAGCGGCTGGAAGCCCGGAATCAGGAAATTGACAGGATGTTTCTGAGCCTGTATACCGATAAGGCAAAAGGCATCCTGACCGAGCAGCGGTTTGTGAAGCTGACGGCGGCGCTGGAACAAGAGCAGGAATCCAACCAGAAGCGCCTGCATGACCTGGCAATGATGCAGAGCCGGGCGGATACCCAGGAGAGTGAAGTCCGCACCTTCATCAAGGAAATCCGGCGCTATGCCACCATCGAGGAACTGGATGAGGCAGTGCTGAACCGGCTTATCAGTAAAATCCTGATCGGCGAGGTTAAGAAGGTGGACGGCCAGAAGGTGCAGGAAGTCAGGATCGTGTATAACTTTGTCGGGGAAATCCCGGAGATTGCAGCGTAAATAGTTTGCCCCATCTCTCACAACCATTGAGGGATGGGGCTTTTATTTTGCCGTCGTCCGGCAGCATTATATTGATTGGGTTTACTCCATCCGCAACCGTTCCACTACGGTGCGTTTTGCCATCTCATGGCCGGTGATAACAGGAATACCAGCCCCAAGCAAGGCAAAGAGAGGGATGATGAACAGGAAGGGCGTGAGGTTCAGATGGTAGGTAAAAAACCAGAATAGTCCTTCCACCGCCTGGAAGGCAATCGGGCCCAACGTCAGCGTCAAAATCAGAGCCAGCCCTGCCGCCCCCAGAGCGTACAGCAATCCTTCCCAGATCAGCATAGCGCGCAGTTGCCGTCCGGTCATGCCCACGGCCTGGAGCACCGCCAGTTCCCTCTGACGTGCAATGATGCCAGTCAGGATGGCATTGAAGAAGTTCAGCACACCGACCAACCCAACGATGAAACTGAGCGCACCGCCCAGCAGCAGGAACATGGAGCGCATACTCTCAAATTCCCCAGCATAGGTGGCCTTGCTCTCGTAGTCCAGCTCCGGGTTGACGTTCTCAGTGTAATCCGCCAGGAAGGACTCCATGGCGGCGTTGGTCTCGTCGGTGGTGTCGAAGGCGTAGTACATCACATCCGACGTGCCGGTGTCCTGGACAAAGGTCTCGTCGTTCAGGATGAACTCATCGCTACCATAGTAGCGGTAGCTGAGGGCGAAGGGCACCGTCACCAGGGCCGCCACGGTGTAGTCAACGTCCCGGTACTTCACCGGCCGCTCCACCCAGTTGGCCCCGTCCGGCACATCCTCCAGGGAAGCCCAGACCTCGCCGGTGTCTGGGTCGTAATACTCGCTCTCCTCCACATAGCGGAGGGTGACGGTGTCCCCCAACCGGGCCCAGTGGGAGGCCATGTCTGCGTTTCCATAATCGTCCTCTGAGTATACGGCGGCGATAGCCCGGCTGCCCGGCTCGTAGAGGGCGGACAAATCTCCCTCCAGCACCGTCAGGTGGTCCAGGGCAAAATCGCTCATACCGGAGATCTGAACCCCGTCGGCCAGCAGGCCCGCCTCGTTCTTATCAGTCAGGCGTATCAGGTTGTCCATCTCCTCCGGGGTGTAGAAGTTCTGCTTGTTCTGCCGGAACCAGTCTTCGGTGACGTACTCCAGCACAGGAGAGGTCTGGTCGTACACCACGCCGCTGTCGGTGATGCCGCCCTGGGCGTCGATGTCATCAATGACGGACTGGGGCACGGCCTGTTCCGCACTGAACAGGGTGCTGGTCTGGAATTTTCCAGCATTGGCCACAATGAAATCGCTGGCGGTGAAATTGGACACATACTTGTCCATATCAAAGCCACCGGCAAAGTTCACCGTCACAGTAAGCAGCACCACCGCCAGTGACAGCGACAGCACCGTCACCACGGTCTTTCCCTTGCTGCGGCCCAGGTTGGCCCAGGCCATCGTGAAGGGACTGACCTTTCGGGCCTTCCGGCCCTTAACACGGGTCTTTTCGCTGCTGCCTTCGGTGTAGCGCACTGCCTCCACCGGGGAGACCCTGGCCGCCATCCGTCCCGGCTGCCGGCAGGAGATCAGCACCGTCAGCAGTGCGAAGGCCGCGGAAACGACAAAGATCCAGGGGCTTACAGAGGTCATTGGCATAATCCCGTTGAGCCGGGCCACAATCACCGGGGTTAGCTGCCCGCCGATCAGCCAGCCGATCACCAGCCCGATGGGGATACCAACAGCAGAGAGGGTCAGGGCTTGCAGACGGATGATCCGCCGCAGTTGCCGGGGGGTGGTGCCGATGGTTTTCAGAAGGCCATAGAACCGGATATCCCCGGCCACCGAGATCTGGAACACATTGTAGATGATGAGATACCCGGTGAAAACGATAAGCAGGATTACCCCGGCAATGGCCATGACCGTCATGGGGTCCACAATGTCGGACATCCGGGCCCCGGTGTAGCCCCAGTTGACGCCGGTATCAATGTAATTGTCCCCAGCGGTCTCGCTCTGGTAGCCGTGGTTTTCCAAAATTTGGTTCAAATCCCGCTCGATATGTCGGGAGTCGCTTTTCAGCATCACGTCCAAATTCCACCGGCCTGTCATGCCGTCATCAGGGCTGTCAGGATCTACGCCCACTTCCGCCAGGATTTCGTTCACCCGGCTTTCGGGAATCAGGACATGGTTCGCCACAATGGCCTCATCGTATTCCCACCAGCCACAGAGGGTGAAGGTTTGAGTGGTTTCGTGTCCATCTACATCAAAAGTGAGGGTAAACTCGGCCCCGATCTCCGGCTTTATGCCCAGCAGTTCCAGTACATGGGTGTCGGTAGCAGCCTGGTCGGTGCCCTCCTGCGGCAAAGAGCCTTCCACCGGGTCACAGTACATCCAGTGGGCCTCGTTGGCGTCGGCAAAGCTCACCTCCACATGAGCTTTATTGAAAGGCGCCTCCCTAGGCATACCCAGGTATCTCCGTTCGCCCCACTGGCCGATGAGAGGATCATCCTTCAGTTCATCAAACTGCGCCTGGGTCATGTACTTAAATCCGCCGTGGGAGAAGCCGCCCACCTGTCGAAAATTGGATTGCTGAAACCCATCGTTGATGGACAAGGCGATGGTGAATAGAGAAGTAAACAGCATCGTTGTCAGGGCGATAGCCACAATGGCAATCAGATTGCGCGTGCGGCTTGCCAGCAGGCTTTTCCACGCCAAATGGCGAACACATTTTCGATTTGAAACTTTCATGGCTCTCCCCCCTTACTGTGTCACAATCCGCCCATCCTCAATGCGGACAATTCGGTCAGAGAGTTGGGCAATTTCTTCGTTGTGTGTAATCATGACCATCGTTTGGGAAAATTTCCGGCCCGTCACCTTCATCAGGCTCAGTACATCTTGGCTGGTACGGCTGTCCAAGTTTCCGGTCGGTTCGTCGGCCAGGAGAATGGCCGGTTTGGTCGCCAAGGCACGGGCGATAGCCACCCGCTGCTGCTGGCCGCCGGAAAGCTGCCCCGGCAGGCTGTTCAACTTCTTTTCCAGCCCCAAGGCGGTGACTACCTCACCTACATAGCGCTCATCTACTTTACCACCATCCAACTGGATGGGCAAAACGATGTTTTCCCGCACCGTCAGCACCGGCACCAGGTTAAAACTTTGAAATACAAAACCAATTTTTCGGCGGCGAAAAATTGTGAGTGCCTCATCCTTCAGGGAGAAGATGTTCTTCCCGTCCACGGTGACGGAGCCGGAAGTGGGCCGGTCCAGGCCCCCCAGCATGTGGAGCAGGGTGGACTTGCCGGAGCCGCTGGTGCCCACGATGGCTACGAACTCCCCGTCCTCCACGCTGAGATTGACACCATCCAGTGCTTTTACCTGCGTATCTCCTTTTCCGTAATATTTCTTTAAGTTTTTGGTTTCTAAAATCGTCATCTTGTATACCTCCACAAAAAAGTCTGCATTGCCTTTTGACAATACAGACTTTACCACATAATTCTTTCCTGAGCCTTTCTCAAATCTAACAGAGTTGAAAGATTTCCTGTTCTTCATATCCGATTCAACGCACGAGGCAAATACAGTGAGAAAGTGCTTCCGTTTCCTGGTTTGGAGGATACTTTGATATAACCGCCCTGAAGGGACAGAATTTCCCGTGCCAGGTAAAGTCCCAGGCCAAGCCCCTCCGCCGAGTGCGTTAACGTACCACGATAGAAGCGGTTAAAAATCCCGCCCTGTTCTTCTTCTGGAATACCGGGGCCCGTATCCGTCACGTCCACCCGGCAAAAGGTTTCGAGCATCTGTGCAGATACGGTAACCCTTCCGCCAGCGGGTGTGTACTTTACCGCGTTGTTTACAACATTGCCAAGGGCTTCGCTTGTCCAGCGCGGGTCAAAGGAGGCGTCGCCTACAAACGGAAGGTTCTGCAAGGTGATTTTCTTTTTTTCCGCCGCAGGTCTTTCCTGTTCGACAGTCGCCTCTAATAAAGGAGCCACAGGACCCAGTGTGGGAGTTGGAACCACAATACCTGTTTCCAATCTCGAAGCCTTAACCAGAGTCTGAATCAGAAATGACAGTTTCTCCCCCTGTGTTAGCAGCGCCTGGACTTGTTCCCGCTGACGCGGCGACAGATCGCTTTCCGTCAAAAGCGAAGCGTATACAAGTAAATTTGCGATGGGTGTGCGCGTCTGATGGGAAATATCGGAGATCAGTGTTTTCACCGCTTCCTGTTCGGTTTTCATCGTTTTTTGCGTATGAGCAGAGCCGCGCAGGAAGCGAGCAAATTTTGTCTCCAGCGCAGACAGTTCTGTTTCATCAAAATGTTCCTCGGTAAAACCACTGGAAATAGACTGTTCCAACATATTATCCAGCCGCTGAACGGTTCTGCGCCGGGCCGTCCACTGCCAGAGCCCAAATAGAAGCCCAATGACAGCGAAAGCCAGCAACACCCAGGTCAAAGCTGTCATTTGCTTACCTCCCAAGTGTAACCAACCCCGTACACAGTTCTGATCGGGGCATTCCCGAGCTTCCCGCGCAGGCGCCGCACCGCCACAGATAAGGCATTTTCATCCACAAACTCGCCGCCGTCCCACACCTTTTCAAGCAGCAATTCTCTTGGTAACGTGCGGCCCCGGTTCTCCACCAGCAGGCGCAACAGGCGCTGTTCTGTCTTGGAAAGGTCGATGATTGTCCCTTCTTTGGAAAACTCCATCCGTGTGAAGTCGAGGATGAAACCGTTCAATTCGATCCGTTCCTGCTTTACCGGGACAGAGCGCCGCAGTTGGGCATTTACTCTGGCCCGGAGCACTGCCAAGGAGAAAGGCTTGGTAATATAATCATCTGCCCCAGCTTCCAGACCGGTAACTTCATCCAGTTCCAAATCATTAGCCGTAAGCAAAATAGCAGGTGTGGAGGTGCCATTCTGTCGCAGTGTTCGCAACAGTTCCAGCCCACTGCCGTCTGGCAGGTTAATATCCAAAATCAATAAATCAAAAACTACGCCCTGCAAAATCTTGATTGCCTGGAGACGTGTGCTGCAATGTGTGACGGTACAGTTTGGTGTTTCAAGTGCCATACAAATACCACGCCCCAGCGCTTCATCGTCTTCTAAAAGCAAAATTCGACTCACTTCTGTGCTCTCCCTTCCTTTGTTCTGCCATCGACCGGCTTTACAGCATCTTTAGGAAGCAGCCAAACACCGGCCATTTTCACAGCGCCGGGAATACGCCCCTCGACGCAGTAATAGTTGACTTGACGGGACGAAACGCCCCATTTTTCGCTTGCCTCTTTGAGTGTCATGTAGTCCATGCTCATACCTCCGACAATTTCTTTCATTATATTTCATTAGCTCGAAGAACGCAAGGCAGGAAATGTGAATAGATGTTGAATACGCTGCTATCGAAGAAGGATTTCTTTGATAGCTTTTTTTAATTCATCACTTGACATTGTGGCAAAGAGCTGATGAGCCAGGATGAGCTTGCTGTTATGGATGGCGGCAAGTGTATCCTCCAGCTGCGCGGTGTGCGTCCTTTCCTTTCGGATAAGTACGACATCACCAAGCACCCCAATTTCAAGTACACTGCCGACGCGGATGACAAGAACGCTTTTGATATTGAAGCATTCTTGTCCGCAAGGCTGAAACTCAAGCCCAATGAGGTCTGCGATGTATATGAAGTAGACACAAAGGGCGCTTAATTTCGTTCCGCTTTAGAAGGGAGTGATCTTATCTATTCGCCGCATCTGCCCTCTATGGGCCATTGGCGTACAAAGCGGACAATCGCGAGAAAAAATAATGAAAAAGGAGGACAGCCGGAATCATGCCCCCGGAAACCGGGCGGCAGATTGTTCCGGCTTTTGTATGCCTATGAAACATGACAAACCTATTTTTTAATCAGATTCCGGCTAACAAACTATATGGCATTTTTTGAACAGGCAATCACCGTTCTTCAGACCCTCGTTATCGCGCTCGGTGCCGGTCTCGGTATCTGGGGCGTTATCAACCTGCTGGAAGGTTACGGCAACGACAACCCCGGCGCCAATGCTCATGTGCGGTAAAGTAATAAAAAGATTTAGGTAGCCGCCTTAACTATTCCTAAATAAGATAATATGCACAGTATTTTCTCGTAAATAGAAAATAAATTATTGCATTTTACCAATTATTATGTTAAAATGACAATGTAACAAAGAGCTATGTATTTTTAAGGAAAGGGAGGAACTTATGAATTTAAGAAAATCTATTTTAGCACTTTCAGTAGTAGCTGGAATTGTAGCTGCTCCAATGACTGTATTTGCCGCTCATACTCATAGTTGGGGTTCTCCCCAGTACTATGGATATGAAGATGAAATGCCTGGTATATATGATGACTGGGATAAATGTGCGACACGTCATGTATATAATTACAAACAATGTTTAATTTGTGGAGAAGTAAGCATTTATGAAGTTGAGACGATTGAAATGTCTCACAAATGGGTGAATGGTGCATGTGTATATTGCAACAAAGGTTACGCGAAAGAGATAAATTAACATAGTATCATTACCGGCAAGTTTATGATCAAAAAATAGAAAGCATTGAGAATATTTCAAAATTTCTTGAAAGTACTCTCAGTGCTTTCTTTGATAATATGAAAGGAGAAATAAATGCAAAAAAAACAACTTTCTGTATTAGTACTAATTATTTTATGCTTTTTATTAGGATGTAACAGAGAAACACCAAAAGATGAATCTCAACAAAATTATGAAGATGAATCTAATATTTCTAAAACAAATGGAGAAGAACTTGTAAATATAAACAGTGAATTGTTAGGTTCGACTCCTTTTGATATCCAAATCGATAAAACAGCATTGCAGACTAGAAAAGAAACAGAAACAGAAGTTACAATAAAGACAAATTTAACAGACTGGGGTTATACTGTTTCTTCTGAAAAAGGGAAAATATCTGATATAAATAAAAATTCATTCATATATATAGCACCTAAAGATGAGAGGGATGATACTATAAAAATACAATTATCGGACTATGAAAATGGCATATCATATGAATATACAATTCCACTTATTTTTGCGGGAAACAATGAACATTCTTTAGATAAATTCAAGGAAAATCTTTCAAGATTACCTAATAGTTAGTAAAGAGTCGATAGACTAAAGTACCACCATCCTCTTTTATTTCAACTGAATATCCATCCCGCCGCACCGCAGCGGCACATGAAGCAGTAAATCCGAAAAAGATTTGCTGCTTTTTTTGCGTCCATTTTTGGCAAATTTCCAAAAGTTCCGTATTAGACAGTGAAACCAAAAAAGGCTGCCATTTTTTTCAGACAGCGGGCAAAACGCAGCTTCCGAAACGCCTTATTGTCGGGAAAGACCGAGCCGCCGGAAAAGTTCTTGCCGGAAAGTCCGTCCATTCTGCTCTTTTGTGGTTTGTAGGGAGTAAGGGAAAAACGCCAGCCCGCAGCCTTTTATAAAAAAAGCTGGTTATAGATTTTCTGAAAAAGTGGCAGTAGCAAGTGAACGGCAGGCCGGCAGTTTCTTAGAGCAAGATTCTACCGAGGTGCCAAAATTCGCTTATCGCTCATTTTGCCCCTGCGGGAATCTTGTTGGGGAGTGCCTTCCCCAAACCCTGCTTATGCGGCTTGCGCCGCTGAAAAACCCCTCAAAATATTTTTCGGATTTTTCAAAAACAGTTCCGCTTCACACCCTGTTTTTCTCCTATTAGTGAGAGGACACCACGCACAGAAAGGAGGTCAACCACCTATGAAACGATACAACACGCCGCACCGCAGCCGGGTAGTCAAAACACGCATGACCGAGGAAGAATACGCCGAGTTTGCCCAGCGGCTTTCTGCTTACCACATGAGCCAAGCCGAGTTTATCCGGCAAGCCATAACCGGGGCAGCCATACGCCCCATCATAACCGTTTCCCCCATCAATGACGAGCTGCTTGCCGCTGTCGGGAAGCTGACCGCCGAATACGGGAGGATCGGCGGCAACTTAAACCAGATAGCCCGGACGCTGAACGAGTGGCACAGTCCCTATCCGCAGCTTGCCGGGGAGGTACGGGCGGCGGTTTCCGACCTTGCTGCCCTAAAGTTTGAAGTCTTGCAGAAAGTGGGTGACGCTGTTGGCAACATTCAAACATATCAGCTCTAAAAACGCCGACTATGGCGCAGCGGAAGCCTATCTCACATTTGAGCATGACGAGTTTACCATGAAAGCCACCCTTGATGAAAACGGGCGGCTGATACCGAGGGAGGATTACCGCATTTCTTCCCTCAACTGCGGGGGCGAGGATTTCGCTGTTGCCTGTATGCGAGCCAATCTCCGCTATGAGAAAAACCAAAAACGGGAAGATGTGAAAAGCCACCACTATATCATCAGCTTTGACCCACGGGACGGGACAGACAACGGCTTGACCGTAGACCGGGCGCAGGAGCTGGGCGAGCAGTTCTGCAAGGAGCATTTCCCCGGACACCAAGCCCTAATCTGCACCCACCCGGACGGGCATAACCACAGCGGGAATATCCATGTGCATATCGTCATCAACTCCCTGCGGATTTACGAAGTCCCGCTTCTGCCCTACATGGACAGACCAGCCGACACGCTGGAGGGCTGCAAGCACCGCTGCACCAACGCCGCTATGGAATATTTCAAGAGCGAAGTCATGGAAATGTGCCACCGGGAGGGGCTTTACCAAATCGACCTCTTGAACGGCAGCAAGGAACGGATAACCGAACGGGAATACTGGGCGGCAAAGAAAGGGCAGCTTGCCCTTGACAAAGAGAACGCCGCCAGAGAAGCCGCCGGACAGCCGACCAAGCCCACCAAGTTTGAAACGGACAAGGCGAAGCTGCGCCGGACGATACGGCAGGCACTTTCCCAAGCTGGCAGCTTTGACGAGTTTTCTTCCCTTTTGCTGCGGGAGGGTGTGACCGTCAAGGAGAGCCGGGGGCGGCTTTCCTACCTCACGCCGGACAGGACAAAGCCTATCACAGCCCGAAAGCTGGGGGACGATTTTGACAAGGCTGCTGTCCTTGCCCTGCTCACGCAGAACGCCCACAGAGCTGCCGAACAGACCAAAGCCATACCCGAATACCCTGCCGCAGTTAAAAAGCCGTTACAAGGGGAAAAAGCTGCAAAAACCACCCCGGCAGACAACACCTTGCAGCGCATGGTTGACCGGGAAGCCAAGCGAGCCGAGGGCAAGGGCGTGGGCTATGACCGCTGGGCGGCAAAGCACAACCTAAAGCAAATGGCAGCTACCGTTACCGCCTATCAGCAGTACGGCTTTTCCTCCCCGGAGGAACTGGACGAAGCCTGTTCTGCCGCCTATGCCGCCATGCAGGAAAGCCTTGCGTGGTTGAAGCAGGTGGAAAAGACGCTGAACGGGAAAAAGGAGCTGCAACGGCAGGTGCTTGCCTATTCCAAGACCCGCCCTGTCCGGGACGGGCTGAAACAGCAGAAAAACGCCAAAGCAAAAGCAGCCTACCGTCAGAAGCATGAAAGTGACTTTATCATAGCAGACGCAGCCGCCCGCTATTTCAGGGAGAACGGCATTTCCAAGCTGCCGAGCTATAAATCCCTGCAAGCAGAGATTGAAAGCCTTATCAAAGAGAAAAACAGCGGCTACAACGATTACCGGGCAAAACGGGAGGAGTACCGCCGCTTGCAGACTGTCAAGGGCAATATCGACCAGATTTTACGCCGGAGCGAGCCGCAGCGCAGAAAGGAGCAGAGCCATGAACGGTAATATCCCCCGCATGGACTACCGCCAGTACCGGGCAGCCCGCCGCCTTGTGCATGAGTGCTGCAACTATGACAGCGGGAACTGCCTGCTGTTGGAGGACGGCGAGCCTTGCGTGTGTGTACAGAGTATCAGCTATTCGCTGCTCTGCCGCTGGTTTACCGCCGCTGTCCTGCCCCTTGATGAAGCACTGGAAGCCGCCCTCTTGCGCCGGGGAAGCCGGAAACGCTGCGCTGTCTGCGGGGCGTTCTTCTTCCCAAAATCCAACCGGGGGAAATACTGCCCGGACTGCGCCGGACGCATGAAGCGGATAAACGCCGCCAAACGGAAGCGGAAACAAAGGGAGAAATGTCACGCTTTAGGGCATTTCAAACCCGCATAAATCAAGGCTTTTTTGGAGGGTGTCAAAGGGTGCGTGATACATTTATCCTTTTCCCTTAAAAACGCCCCCTAAAAGCGTAACAGAACCCACAGACAGACACCACAAGGAGGTGAACCCTATCGCTGATTATATGACCGCAGGAACGGAGCTGCCCGCTTACCTGCCTTACCCCCGTTTCCTGCTGGAAACAGACCTATCCCACACCGCAAGAGAGTTATATGCGCTGCTGTTAGACCGTTCCACCCTTTCGCAGAAGAACGGCTGGCAGGACAGCGAGGGACGGACATACATTGTCTACCCCATAGCAGAGATAGCGGAAATGCTGGATAAAGGCTGCACCACCATAAAGGGCGCACTGAACGAACTGGACGCTGCCGGGCTGCTGGAACGCAGACGGACGGGCTTTTCTGCCGCCAACCGTCTGTATGTGAAAGTGCCGCCTATCCCAGTGGTACAGTTTTCCGACCAACTGACGGACGGAAAACCGCCCCTCATAAGGGCGGGAAACCGACCAACTGACAGCCGGAAAACTGACCTTATGACGGTCGGAAAACCGTCCCCTAACCAAACTAATATAAACAACCTAATAGAGAGCCAAACAAAAGGAGCGAGTGAGGGGCAGCCCCCCGCCGCTTATGGCAGATATAAAAATGTATTTCTTTCTGACACAGAACTTTTGGAGCTGGAACAGGACTTCCCCGGCAAGTGGGAGTATTACCTTGACCGCCTTTCCTGCCACATCGCTTCCACCGGGAAGCAGTACCAGAGCCATGCAGCCACCATTTACAAGTGGGCGCAGGAGGACGCTGCCAAAGAGAAGCCAAAGAAAGGCATACCGGACTATTCATTCAAGGAGGGAGAAAGCCTATGACCGATACAATCCACAACACCATACTGCCTATGACCGACACCACAGCCGAGCCGGAGGATTACACCGGGGAGGACGGGCTTTTATACTGCGGCAAATGCCGGAAACCCAAAGAAGCCTATTTCCCGGAGGGCAAGACCTTTTTCGGGCGTGACCGCCACCCGTCAGAGTGCGACTGCCAGCGGGCAGCCCGTAAGGAACGGGAAGCCGCCGAGAAGCGGCGCAGCCACCTTGAAACGGTGGAACGGCTGAAACGGCAGGGCTTTACAGACAAGACCATGCAGGACTGGACATTTGCCAACGATAACGGCAGCTGCCCGCAGATGAAGAACGCCGCCGGATATGTGGCACGCTGGGAACAGATAAAGGACGGGAACTACGGGCTGCTCTTGTGGGGCAGGGTAGGCACTGGGAAAAGCTATTTTGCCGGGTGTATTGCAAACGCCCTCATGGAGCAGGAAGTCCCGGTGTGCATGACAAACTTTGCAGCAATATTAAACGACCTTGCCGCCAGCTTTGCGGGCAGGAACGAATATATTTCCCGCCTTTGCAGCTTCCCCCTGCTCATCATTGACGATTTTGGAATGGAGCGTGGCACAGAATACGGTCTGGAACAGGTCTACAATGTGATTGACAGCCGCTACCGGAGCAGGAAGCCGCTGATTGTGACGACCAACCTCACGCTGGAGGAATTGCAGCACCCGGAGGACACCGCCCACGCCCGGATTTATGACCGCCTGCTTGAAATGTGTTCCCCTCTCTGCTTTACCGGGGAGAATTTGAGGAAAGCCGCCGCACAGGGAAAAATGGAACAGCTGAAACGGCTGCTTGCCGGAAAGGAGATTTGCCTATGACCGACACCCAGAGAAACAAACGCCCTGCCCGCCGCCCGGACTGCGTGACCGAAACGAGGATAGGCAACACAATCCTTGTGGTGTCTGGCTTTTTCAAGGAGGGGGCGACCGACACCGCCGCTGACAAGATGATGAAAGTGCTGGAAGCAGAAGCCGCCGCCGGATATTTGACCTGTGATAAGCCTGATTGAAAAACCGTCATTTTTACCGACCGTAAAGAAGCAGATTTGACGCTTTTGCCGCTATACAGACAGCCGCCCCATGTGGTACAATCAAGGTACGGAATAGTGGGGCTGGCTGTCGGAAACGGAGGAATTTATGTTAAGACAGACCACCCAGCAACTCATTACCGCCCTTTACCCAAGACTGTCCCATGAGGACGAGCTGCAAGGCGAGAGCAATTCCATTTCCAACCAAAAGAGGATTTTGGAAACCTATGCCAAACAGAATGGATTTTCTAATCTGCGCTGGTACACCGACGACGGTTATTCCGGTGCGAACTTTCAAAGACCCGGATTTCAAGCCATGCTTGCAGACATTGAAGCAGGGAAAGTCGGGACAGTTATCGTCAAGGATATGTCGAGGTTAGGGCGAAACTACTTACAGGTGGGAATGTACACAGAAATGATTTTCCCACAGAAAGGTGTCCGCTTCATCGCTATCAATGACGGAGTGGACAGCGCACAGGGGGAAAATGATTTTGCCCCGCTGCGGAACATTTTTAACGAATGGCTGGTGAGAGATACGAGCAAGAAAATCAAGGCAGTAAAACGCTCTAAGGGCATGAGCGGAAAGCCCATCACAAGCAAGCCCGTCTATGGCTACCTCATGGACGAGGACGAAAACTTTATCATTGACGAGGAAGCCGCCCCGGTGGTACGGCAGATTTACAGCCTTTGCCTTGCCGGGAACGGTCCGACCAAGATAGCCCGTATGCTGACCGAGCAGCAAATCCCCACGCCGGGGACGCTGGAATACCGCAGGACGGGCAGCACCCGCCGCTACCACCCCGGCTATGAGTGCAAGTGGGCGACCAATACCGTGGTTCATCTGCTGGAAAACCGGGAATATACGGGCTGTCTGGTAAACTTTAAGACCGAGAAGCCGTCCTACAAGCTGAAACACAGCATAGAAAATCCCCCGGAAAAGCAGGCGGTTTTTGAGAACCACCATGAGCCTATCATTGACCGGGAAACGTGGGAACGGGTGCAGGAGTTACGCAAGCAGCGCAAACGCCCCAACCGTTATGACGAAGTGGGCTTGTTCTCCGGCATACTCTTTTGTGCCGACTGCGGCAGCGTCATGTACCAGCAGCGATACCAGACGGACAAGCGCAAGCAGGACTGTTATATCTGCGGAAGCTACAAGAAACGCACCGCCGACTGCACAGCGCACTTTATCCGCACTGACCTCTTGACCGCTGGCGTACTCTCCAATCTGCGGAAAGTTACCAGCTATGCGGCAAAGCATGAAGCCCGGTTTATGAAGCTTTTAATCGAGCAGAATGAGGACGGGGACAGACGCAGGAACGCCGCCAAGAAAAAGGAGCTGGAAGCCGCCGAGAAACGCATAGCCGAGTTATCTGCTATCTTCAAGCGGCTGTATGAGGACAGCGTAACCGGGCGCATATCGGACGAGCGTTTCACAGAGCTGTCGGCAGACTATGAAGCCGAGCAGAAAGAACTGAAAGAACGTGCCGCCAGACTGCGGGAAGAACTTTCCAAAGCGCAGGAAGCCACCGCAAACGCTGAAAAGTTTATGAATGTGGTACGCAGGCACACTACCATTGAAGAACTTACCCCTACTCTGCTGCGGGAGTTTGTGGAGAAAATCGTTGTCCATGAAAGCGTTGCCCTTGACGGGAAACGCCGGGGCAAGTTACGCAGACAGGAAATCGAAATCTATTATTCTTTTGTCGGCAAGGTAGAACTGCCCGACACCTAACCGCCCGACCTATCCGACATACCTCATGTGCCGGATAGGAACGGCAAAATTTTTTACACTTCTATTACTTCTTTATCACACATAAGCAAAGAGCCAGGGCATGAAGCAGCTCATGGCCGGTGCTGGTGTAGCCGTGGTAGGCATGGTCCTTGTACCTCTGCTCTCCGGGCTTTTCTCTGTCTAAGCGTCTCCGTATGAAATCCTTGCCGCTCCCGCAGTTTTGCGGGGGCGGCGGAAAGGAGGTTGACACCGTATGGATTTCTTACTTGAAGCCCTGACAAATTGGCTGAAAGAAATGCTGGTGGGCGGCATTATGAGCAACCTTTCGGGGATGTTTGACAGTGTAAACCAGCAGGTCGCGGATATATCCGTACAGGTAGGCCAGACCCCACAGGGATGGAATGGCAGTATTTTCAGCATGATTGAGAATCTGTCCAACTCCATCATGGTGCCGATTGCAGGCGTGATCCTGGCTATCGTGATGACCGTAGACCTGATCCAGATGATCGCAGACAAGAACAACCTGCATGATGTGGACACCTGGATGATTTTCAAGTGGGTGTTCAAATCAGCCGCTGCCATCCTCATTGTCACAAATACATGGAATATCGTGATGGGCGTCTTTGATATGGCGCAGAGCGTAGTGGCGCAGGCGGCAGGGGTTATCAATTCGGATGCGTCCATTGACATTTCCTCAGTTATGACCGATCTGGAACCGAGGCTGATGGAAATGGATCTGGGACCGCTGTTCGGACTGTGGTTCCAATCCCTCTTTATTGGCATTACTATGTGGGCGTTATATATCTGTATCTTTATCGTTATTTATGGCCGTATGATCGAAATCTACCTTGTGACTTCGGTGGCTCCCGTTCCAATGGCTGCAATGATGGGTAAAGAATGGGGCGGTATGGGACAGAATTACCTCCGATCCCTGCTGGCGCTGGGCTTTCAGGCGTTTCTCATTATCGTCTGCGTGGCAATTTATGCTGTGCTGGTGCAGAACATCGCTCTGGAAGATGACATCATCATGGCAATCTGGAGCTGCGTGGGCTACACCGTACTGCTGTGCTTTACGCTGTTCAAAACCGGCAGTCTCGCAAAATCAGTCTTTCAGGCGCACTAAAGGAGGGTTCTGTATGAAAAAATATCAAATCATTTACGCAGACCCGCCATGGAACTACAAAGTATATTCCAAGAAAGGATTGGGACGCAGTGCAGAAAGTCACTATCCGACCATGAGTATCGAGGATATTTGTGCGCTGCCAGTAGGCAACTTGGCGGATAAAGACTGTGCCTTGTTTTTATGGGTCACGATTCCATGTTTACTGGAAGGTCTCTCAGTTCTGAAGGCATGGGGATTTACCTATAAAACCGTCGGCTTTGTTTGGGTAAAGCAAAATCGAAAGGCAGATAGCTTGTTCTGGGGAATGGGATATTGGACGCGCTCCAATGTGGAACTTTGTATCCTCGCAACGAAAGGACATCCCAAGCGTATAAACGCAGCTGTTCATCAGGTCATTGTCTCTCACATTGAAGAACATTCAAAAAAACCGCAGGAAGCCAGAGAACGCATTGTCTCATTGATGGGTGATCTCCCGCGCATAGAACTGTTTGCTCGTCAATCCACACCCGGTTGGGATGTGTGGGGAAATGAAGTGGACAGCTCTATTTCATTCCCATAAAGGAGGTGGATAATATGGCTTATGTACCCGTACCCAAAGATTTAACCAAAGTCAAAACCAAGGTCATGTTCAATCTGACACGAAGGCAGCTGGTCTGCTTTACCGCCGGGGCGCTTGTAGGTGTACCGCTGTTCTTGTGGCTCCGTGAGCCTGCGGGAAACAGCATGGCTGCCATGTGTATGATGCTGGTCATGATGCCCTTCTTCCTGCTGGCAATGTATGAAAAGCATGGACAGCCCCTGGAAAAGATCGTCGGCAACATCCTCAAAGTAGCTGTGATCCGTCCCAAGCAGCGTCCCTACCAGACCAATAACTTTTATGCCGTATTAAAGCGGCAGGAAATGCTCGATAAGGAGGTGTATGACATTGTTCACCGCAATGAAAAGCTGGCTGCGCCGTCTGCTGGGAAAACCGGAAGAAAAGACCGTGCATCCGGTAAAGACAAAGAAAAAGCTGTCCCGCGCCGATAAGAAGCAGATCGAAGCGGCCATTGCCCGCGCCAACCGCACGGACAAAAAAGGAAAATCGGCACAGGACAGTATCCCCTATGAACGAATGTGGCCGGACGGGATCTGCCGCGTATCGGACAGCCACTACACAAAGACCATTCAGTTTCAGGACATCAACTATCAGCTCTCCCAAAATGAAGATAAGACCGCGATCTTTGAGGGCTGGTGTGATTTCCTCAATTATTTCGACAGCTCGATTCACTTCCAGCTGTCTTTTTTGAACCTTGCGGCATCGGAGGAGACCTTTGCCAACTCCATTTCCATTCCGCCCCAGGGGGATGCCTTTGACAGTATCCGTGAGGAATATACCACGATGCTGCAAAATCAGCTGGTCAGAGGCAACAACGGTCTCATCAAGACCAAATACCTGACCTTTGGTATCAACGCTGACAGCATCAAAGCCGCCAAGCCCCGTCTGGAGCGTATTGAGACCGATATACTCAATAACTTCAAGCGTCTTGGTGTAGCCGCCAGAACATTGGACGGTAAGGAAAGGCTTTCCCAGCTTCATGCGGTATTCCACATGGATGAACAGCTCCCGTTTCAGTTTGAATGGGACTGGCTGGCTCCTTCCGGCCTGTCCACGAAAGATTTTATTGCACCAAGCTCCTTTGAGTTCCGCACCGGCAAGCAGTTCCGTATGGGCAAGAAATACGGGGCTGTTTCTTTTTTGCAGATTTTAGCCCCAGAGCTGAATGACCGTCTGCTGGCTGATTTTCTGGATATGGAAAGCTCGCTCATTGTGAGTATGCACATTCAGTCGGTGGATCAGGTGAAAGCCATCAAAACGGTAAAGCGTAAGATTACCGATCTGGACCGCAGTAAGATTGAGGAACAGAAAAAAGCAGTCCGCGCCGGATACGACATGGACATCATTCCTTCTGACCTTGCCACCTACGGCAGCGAAGCGAAAAAGCTGTTGCAGGATTTGCAGAGCCGAAACGAGAGAATGTTCCTGGTCTCCTTTTTGGTGCTGAACACAGCGGACACCCCCCGTCAGCTTGGCAACAACATCTTTCAGGCAGGCTCTATTGCCCAGAAGTATAACTGCCAGCTGACCAGACTGGACTTCCAGCAGGAAGAAGGGCTGATGAGCTGTCTGCCCCTGGGACTCAATCAGATCGAGATTCAGCGAGGGCTGACCACCAGTTCTACGGCTATCTTTGTACCATTCACCACACAGGAATTATTCCAGAACGGCAAGGAAGCCCTGTACTACGGCATCAATGCCCTGTCCAACAACCTCATCATGGTGGATAGAAAGCTGCTGAAAAACCCCAACGGCTTGATTTTGGGTACGCCGGGTTCCGGTAAGTCTTTCAGCGCCAAGCGTGAGATTGCCAACTGCTTTTTGCTTACCAATGATGATGTCATCATCTGTGACCCGGAAGCGGAGTACGCACCCCTGGTGGATCGTCTGCATGGGCAGGTCATCAAGATCTCGCCTACCTCAACCAACTACATCAATCCGATGGATCTGAACCTGGACTATTCGGATGATGAAAGCCCGCTGTCCCTCAAGTCTGACTTTATCCTCAGCTTGTGTGAGCTGATCGTGGGCGGTAAGGACGGATTGCAGCCGGTGCAGAAAACCATCATCGACCGTTGTGTGCGTCTGGTCTATCAGACCTACCTCAATGACCCGCGCCCGGAGAATATGCCCATACTGGAGGACCTATATAACCTGCTCCGTTCACAGGAGGAAAAGGAAGCCCAGTATATCGCCACGGCCCTTGAAATCTATGTAACCGGCTCCCTCAATGTGTTCAATCACCAGAGCAATGTGGACATCAATAACCGCATTGTCTGCTATGACATTAAGGAGCTGGGCAAGCAACTCAAGAAAATCGGTATGTTGGTGGGCCAGGATCAGGTGTGGAACCGCGTTACCATTAACCGCGCTGCCCACAAGTCCACCCGTTATTACATCGACGAGATGCACCTGCTTTTGAAGGAGGAGCAGACCGCCGCTTATACGGTGGAAATCTGGAAGCGATTCCGCAAATGGGGCGGTATTCCGACAGGTATCACCCAGAATGTCAAAGACCTTTTGAGCAGCCGCGAGGTGGAGAACATCTTTGAAAACTCCGACTTCGTGTATATGCTCAACCAGGCAGGCGGAGACCGTCAGATTCTCGCCAAGCAGCTGGGCATTTCCACGCACCAGCTTAGCTATGTGACCCACTCCGGTGAGGGCGAGGGCCTGCTGTTCTATGGCTCCACCATCCTGCCCTTCGTTGACCACTTCCCGAAGAATACTGAGCTTTACCGCATTATGACCACCAAACCCCAGGAACTGAAAAAGGAGGATGAATAACTATGAAACAGAATATTTGCGAACTTGATACCATGATTTTTTTCCGTGAGGCATTGGAGGCTCACGAATTCATGTTGCTTCCGGTAATGGCCTCCGCTGTTGTTGAGTGTCGTACCGCTGACAAAGAACTCAAAACCTTGAATGAGGATGGCGAAATTGGTCTTGCCCGTCTCTTTTCGATTTGGGCGAATATGATGTGTGCCCCTGGTGCAGCAACCATTGTAGGGTGCAGACCTATCACAATGCTCTCTGAGATTCTGGCGCAAGTCCATGCGTATCTCACCGTGCATCCGCTATATGATCCGGAAGGTTTGGCCCTCTATGTGGAGCTGCACCACATGATGGATGCTATCCTAATGGGTGATTGGTTTGAATAAAGAGCCGCGCCTGCGCTTTACTGATGAGGAACGGGCTGACCCTGCACTGGAAAAGCCGATCCGCAAAACGGAGAAAGCTACGGCCAGAGCAGATAAGGCGCAGGCCAATATTCCAAAGATAAAAGTCAGACAGACGGTCATTGACCCGGACACCGGGAAAAAGACCTCGAAGCTGACCTTTGAGGACAAGAAAAAACCACCTTCCAAACTTTCTCAAGGGGTTAAGGAAGCTCCCGTCCATCTGGTCGCGGGCAAGTTTCACAAAGAGATCCGGGAAACAGAACAGGACAATGTGGGCGTGGAAAGCGCCCACAAGTCCGAGGAGGCGGTGGAGACCAGCGCTTATCTGGTGCGGGAGGGCTATCGCAGCCACAAGCTGAAGCCGTACCGCAAAGCAGCCCAGGCCGAGCAGAAGCTGGAAAAGGCAAATGTAAATGCCCTGTACCAGAAGTCCCTACGGGAAAATCCTCAGTTTACCAGCAACCCTCTCTCCCGCTGGCAGCAAAAACAGAGTATCAAAAAGCAGTATGCCGTCGCCAAGCGCACCGGTCAGACTGCCGGAAATACCGCCCAGGCTGCGTCCAAAACCGGAAAAGCCGCAAGGACGGTAAAAGAAAAGGCACAGCAGGCAGGGGCATTCGTCATGCGCCACAAGAAGGGCTTCCTGATGGCAGGGGTTTTTTTCCTCATCGCCTGTATGCTGATGAATACCATGTCCTCCTGCTCTATGATGGCACAGAGTATTGGTTCTGTAATTTCCGGCACTACCTATCCATCGGATGACCCGGAAATGCTGGCGGTGGAGGCAGATTATGCAGACAGAGAAGCTCGGTTGCAGGAGAAAATCGACAACATCGAAAGCAGCCACCCAGGGTATGACGAGTATCGCTATAACCTTGGCATGATCGGCCATGACCCCCATGAGCTTGCGGCGTTTCTCTCTGCTGTCTTGCAGGGCTATACACGCCACAGCGCACAGGCAGAGCTGGAGCGTGTGTTTGATGCACAGTATCAGCTCACGCTGAGAGAAGAAATTCAGATTCGCACTTACACTGACGAAGATGGGGATGAGCATGAATATGAATATCGTATTCTCCATGTAACTTTAACAAGCCGTTCCATTGTCTCTCTTGCGCCAGAACTACTGACTCCGGAGCAGATGGAGATGTACCAGGTCTACCGACAGACTATGGGCAATAAGCCGCTGTTGTTTGGTGGCGGTTCTCCCGATACAGGTGTTTCTGAAGATTTGACTGGTGTTGAATTTATCAATGGCACCCGCCCCGGCAATCCGCAGCTGGTGGAACTGGCGAAAAGTCAGGTGGGCAATGTGGGAGGACAACCTTATTGGAGCTGGTACGGCTTTGACTCCCGTGTGGAATGGTGTGCCTGCTTTGTATCATGGTGCTATGGTCAATCCGGTCGAACGGAACCACGCTTTGCTGGTTGTCAGTCTCAGGGTGTTCCGTGGTTCCAGTCTCATGGACAGTGGGGCGCACGAGGATATGAAAACATCGCCCCCGGTGATGCCATTTTCTTCGATTGGGATCTGGATGGTTCCGCAGACCATGTGGGAATTGTTGTCGGCACCGATGGCAGCCGTGTTTATACCGTGGAGGGAAATTCCGGCGATGCCTGCAAGATCAAAAGTTATGACCTGAATTATCAGAGTATCAAGGGCTACGGCCTGATGAACTGGTAACAGAGATTTTTTAGAAGGAGTGATAGACGATGGCAAAGAACAAAATTGAACGCATTGACCAGGAGATTACTAAGGTCCGCGAGAAGATCGCAGAGTATCAGGAAAAGCTCAAGGCACTGGAGACACAGAAAACCGAGGCAGAAAATCTGGAGATCGTCCAGATGGTGCGCGCACTGCGTATGACCCCGGCTCAGCTGAGCGCCATGCTGTCCGGAGGCACAGTTCCCGGCAGTTTGGCTGATGACAACAACGAACAGGAGGAAAACAGCTATGAGGAATAAACGATTGCTCCGAACACTTTCCGCCATTTGCCTGACGCTGGTTCTGGCATTGGGCTTTACCGTTCCCGCTTTTGCCCAGGGCGCAGCTCCGCCCCCGGCAGAGGATACCACCAATGACAGCAATGTGGTGGTGGAAGAAACGGAAAAAGCACCTCCGCTGACCCCGGATGGCAACGCCGCTCTGGTGGATGATTTTGGTGGCAACAAGCAGCTCATTACCGTTACCACCAAGGCAGGCAACTATTTTTATATCCTGATCGACAGGGCCAACGAGGATAAAAAGACTGCTGTTCACTTTCTGAACCAGGTGGATGAAGCGGACCTGATGGCACTGATGGAAGATGGAAATGCCAAAGAGGAGCCGCCAGCTGTGTGCAGCTGCACGAAGAAATGTGAAGCAGGGGCAGTTAATACGGCCTGCCCGGTCTGTGTAACTGATAAGAGTAAATGTACGGGAAAAGCACCGGAACCTCCGGCAGAAACACCGGAGCCGGAAAAAGAGAAGCCTGCCGGACTGAACCCGGCTGCCCTGATCCTTCTGCTGGCTCTGCTGGGCGGCGGTGGCGTATTTGCCTACTTGAAGCTCGTTAAGAATAAGCCTAAGACCAAGGGCAATGACAGTCTGGACGATTATGATTATGGTGAGGAAGATTCCGAGGAATGGGAAACCGAAGATGAGGAAGTCCTTGAGGATGGTTTTGAGGGTTCTGACCCTAATGAGGAACGCGATAGAGCAGATTGAACCATTTGAGCGTAGCGTATTTCAAATCATTGCGGGATAAGGGACAGAGGACAGGGAGAAATTCCTGTCCTCTGCTGCTCTACTCACTCTCTTACTGTAAATCCACACCCAAAATCAGCACATGGTCAAAAAAAAGGAGGACCTCACAATGAACACATGGAACTGGTTATTACACTTTCTGATTATTTTTGATCTGGTCGCCTTCGGAATTTACTTTGGAGGAGACATTCTTTTCACTGCTATCAGCAAAGTTCAAAAAAAGTCAAAGAAGGACGATGACTTGGATCTTTATGATTTTGAAATTGAGACCGCACCCCAAAAGCGCTCTTTATGTGTGGACTCAATCCGAATGCTTTATTCTGGTGAGATAGATGAATTTGTGGAAAAGGAACTGTTGCCTGATGCAGCGGAGACCATGAACGCTTTATCTGAAGCTGAAAAAACAGCAGTTAGCCTGTTACTAAAAGCTTATATCGGTTTTTTGAGCGAAGAAGCAACGGTAGATGAACAAAGTTTTCCCATGGTTAAGGAACTGTTGTCTTATACACAGGGCAGCAAAGAAGATGGTGAAAAAGATGCCATAGATTGTCTGATGGAAGATACGGTCAGCAGAACCCACAGACATCGAGAATATTACAACAATTATCAACGCTATCAACTGATGCAGGTGGATAAAGAGCGTGTGATTATGGCCTGCAATATCATAATCAATGATTTGATTGGCAGGTTGTACCGATATGATTATCGCTTTGGCTATGACATTACACTTGCCTCAGAACACAGCATTGCAAAAAAACTGTCTGATAATTGGCAGAATGAATGGGAGGTTGAAGATTATGAAGCTGGTGATTGCTGAAAAACCATCGGTTGCACAAAGTCTGTCGGCGGTGATTGGTGCAACCGCCCGTAAGGACGGGTATCTGGAGGGAAACGGCTGGCGTGTCAGCTGGTGCGTGGGCCATCTGGCCGGGCTTGCAGATGCAGACAGCTATGACCCCAAGTATGCCAAGTGGCGATATGATGACCTGCCTATTCTGCCGGAGCATTGGCAGATGGTGGTGGGAAAGGATAAGAAAAAGCAGTTTGATATTCTCAAAAAGCTGATGAATGCCCCGGATGTGACGGAGGTGGTAAACGCTTGCGATGCCGGACGCGAGGGCGAGCTGATCTTCCGCAGTGTCTATGAGCTGGCAGGCTGCCAAAAGCCGATGAAAAGGCTTTGGATTTCTTCGATGGAGGACTCCGCCATCAGGGAGGGCTTTGCAAACCTCCGCCCCGGTGCGGACTATGACGGACTTCGGGATGCTGCTCTCTGTCGTGCCAAGGCCGACTGGCTGGTGGGGATCAATGCCACAAGGCTTTTTTCCGTGCTGTACCACCGCACCCTCAACATCGGGCGCGTGATGTCCCCTACGCTGGCACTCATTGTCCAGCGAGAAGCTGAGATCGACACCTTTAAGCCGGTTCCCTTTTATACCGTGGCACTGGAGCTACCCGGTCTTACCGTATCCGGGGAGCGCATGGCGGATAAGGCCGCTGCCGAGCAGCTGAAAGAAGTCTGCCAGGGTGCAGCCGTCACGATCAAAAAGGTGGAGTGCAAGGAAAAGTCCGAAAAGCCGCCCGCCCTCTATGACCTGACTACTCTGCAAAGAGATGCCAACCGCTTGCTTGGATTTACAGCCCAGCAGACCCTGGACTATCTGCAAAGCCTGTATGAAAAGAAGCTCTGCACCTATCCCCGTACTGACAGCCGCTATCTGACCGGTGATATGGCAGACAGCCTGCCGGTGCTGGTCAATCTGGTTGCCAATGCTATGCCGTTTCGCAAAGGGATCGCCATTACCTGTGATCCGCAGCCAGTCACCAACGATAAGAAAGTAACCGACCACCACGCAGTAATCCCTACCAGAAATCTCAAGGATGCAGACCTTTCTGCCCTTCCTGCGGGAGAAAAAGCGGTGCTGGAGCTGGTGGCCCTGCGTCTGCTGTGTGCCGTAGCCCAGCCCCATATCTATTCGGAAACCGTTGTGATTGCCGACTGTGCCGGTGGGGAGTTTACCGCCAAAGGAAAAACAGTGAAGCACCCCGGATGGAAAGCACTGGAGGACGCTTACCGTGCCAAAATGAAGGATGCGGAGCCAAAAAAAGAGGGCGCAGAGAAAGCCCTGCCGGAGCTGACCGAAGGACAGACCCTTTCGGTTTCTGCGGCAATCGTCAAAGAAGGCAAAAGCAGTCCGCCCCAGCACTTTACGGAGGACACCCTATTGTCCGCGATGGAGACTGCCGGAAAAGAAGATATGCCGGAGGATGCCGAACGAAAAGGTCTGGGGACACCGGCCACCCGTGCCGGTATTTTGGAAAAGCTGGTATCTGCCGGTTTTCTGGAACGAAAAAAGAGCAGGAAAACGGTGCAGCTTCTCCCTTCCCACGATGCAGTTTCCCTTATCACCGTTCTGCCGGAACAGCTGCAATCGCCGCTTTTGACTGCCGAGTGGGAGTACCGCCTGGGCGAGATCGAGCGCGGGCAGCTTGCCCCGGAGGAGTTTTTGGACGGGATCAGCACCATGTTGGGAGACCTGGTGGGGACTTATCAGGTCATCAAGGGAACCGAGTACCTGTTCTCCCCGCCCCGTGAGGTGGTAGGCAAATGCCCCCGCTGCGGCGGTGAAGTTGCAGAACTGCAAAAAGGCTTCTTCTGTCAGAATGATTCTTGCAAATTTGCAATCTGGAAAAATAACAAATGGTGGGCTGCCAAGAAAAAACAGCCGACCAAGGCTGTGGTGTCTGCACTGCTGAAAGATGGCCGTGTCCGTGTAACGGGCCTATATTCGGAGAAAACCGGCAAGACCTACGATGCCACTGTGGTTTTGGAGGACGATGGACAGTACGCCAACTTCAAGCTGGAATTTGACCAGCGGAAAGGAGGCAGCCGATGAAGCTCTCTTTAGCGGAACGGGAAACCATTCTCCTCTATAACCAGGCAGAACCAATGGCTGAGGTCTACACCCACGATCCCCGTTTGATGGAGAAGCTGGAACTGCTGGCAAAAAAGCACCCCGACCAGATCACCCGAAAGGACGCCCATAACTTTACCGTCCCCAAGCGGTGTGTATCAGTCAGGGAGCCATACAGCGCCGAGCGTCGCAAAGCTGCCAGTGAGCGTGCGAAAGCTGCCGGATACCAGCCCCCTGTGAGAAAGTCCAGCAGTTAAAGGCACATGGCAGAGAATGTATTTGAAGCAGTCAAGCAGTCGGTCAGCACCAGAGAAGCGGCAGCGTTTTATGGGATCGAGGTCAAACGAAATGGTATGGCCTGCTGTCCCTTTCACGATGATAAGAACCCCAGCATGAAGGTAGATCAGCGGTTCCACTGCTTTGGCTGCGGTGCAGATGGGGATGTGATCGACTTTACCGCAAAGCTCTTTGACCTCTCCCCAAAAGAAGCGGCGGAGAAACTGGCACAGGACTTTGGCCTGATCTATGACAGTCAGGCCCCTCCCCGCAGGAGGTATGTCCGGCAGAAAACCGAGGCACAAAAGTTTCGGGAGGACCGGCAGCAGTGTTATCGCGTACTGTCCGATTACTACTATCTGCTGAAAAAATGGGAGGCCGACCATTCTCCCCGGACACCGGAGGAGAAACCGCACCCCCGCTTTGTGGAAGCAATCCATAAGAAAATCTATGTGGAGTACCTGCTGGATCTTTTTCTTTATGAAAGTGAAGAAGAACAAAAGGCATGGATTGCAGAACACACAGCAGAAATCACACACTTGGAAAGGAGATTGAAAATCATGGCTGAGAACAAACCCACCAACCGAGAGCGGCTAAGGGAAATCACAGACGGCATCGAGCAGGGCATCAAGGAACTGTTTGAGAGTGAAAAGTATATGCGCTATCTGTCCGTTATGTCCCGCTTCCACCGCTATTCGGTAAACAACACCATGCTCATCTATATGCAGAAGCCGGACGCCACTTTGGTAGCCGGATACAATAAGTGGAAAGACCAGTTTGAGCGTCATGTTAAAAAGGGCGAGCATGGCATTACCATCATCGCCCCCACACCGTACAAGAAGAAAATCGAGGAGCAGAAACTGGACCCGGATACCAAGGCTCCGATTTTGGATAAAGACGGAAAGATCATCACAGAGGAAAAAGAAATCGAGATCCCCATGTTTCGCCCGGTCAAGGTCTTTGATGTGAGCCAGACCGATGGGAAACCTTTGCCGGAGCTTGCCTCCTCCCTTTCCGGCAATGTGCCCAATTATGAGGCATTCATGGAGGCCCTGCGCCGCAGTGCGCCGATGCCGATCACTTTTGAAGCAATGGCCGCCGATACGGACGGCTATTTTTCTGCCGATCATCAGAAAATCGCCATTCGTCAGGGCATGAGCGAGGTGCAGACGGTTTCGGCCACGGTTCACGAGATTGCCCACAGCAAGCTCCACAATCAGAAAAAGATTCAGATTGCCAATGACGAGCAATATCAGGAGATCGAGCTGTTTGATAAACCCGGTCTGTTCTCCAATGGGCGGATTGTCCGTGATAATCTGCCGGAGGGCGTTTATTGCTATGACCTGCGCGGTTCTGACTACGACCCCGGAGAGCCGGTCTGTGTAGAAGAACGAGTGGTTGTAAACCATGCAGGTTCCGTTCTGCTGACAGATCCGCTGGAGCTGGCGGAAAATGGACGCCTGATGCTGACCGAGGAAGAAGGACTGAATTTTGTTGGCGGCTTTTCTACTCTCGCCCAGTTTTTGCAGGAACAGAAGAAAGACCGTCACACGGAAGAAGTAGAGGCTGAAAGCATCTCCTATGCAGTCTGCAAATATTTTGGCATTGAAACCGGAGAAAACAGCTTCGGCTATATTGCCAGCTGGAGTCAGGGCAAGGAACTGAAAGAGCTGAGAGCCAGTTTGGAGACCATCAATAAGACCTCCGGCACTTTGATCTCTGACATTGAGCGCCACTATAAGGAAATCTGCAAAGAGCGTGGAATTGACCCCAATGCAAAAAAAGAGCCGGAAATGGCGGTTCTTGATGCGGAGGCAAACCAGCAGGAGGCTTTGTTTCTAATTGACGATGCCACCTATCTTCATATTCAGCCCTGTGACAGCGGCTGGGACTACACCCTTTACGATGCCGCGTCCATGAAAGAGCTGGATGGCGGTCAGCTGGATATGCCGGAGCTTTCCCGCATGAAGGCAGTTCTCCAGATTTGTGATGACAACGATCTGGACAGCACTTCACTTAGACACGCTCCCCTGTCTATGATCGAGACCTTGCAGGAAGCTGCCTATCAGCAGATGCAGGCAGAGGTCGGTCAGATGGCCGCTTCTTCCCAGCTGCCGGAGGCACAGGAGCAGGCGCTGGATGAATACCCAACGCCCGATGAGCAGGTCTCCACACCGGATATGCAGAAATACGGTTACTCTTATGACGGGATGCTCCCTGTTACAAGAGAACGGGCGCTGGAACTGGATGCTGCCGGTTTGACCGTCTATGTGCTGCATGAGGACAATACGGAGAGCATGGTGTTTGACCCGCAGGAAATCATGGAGCATGGCGGTCTTTTCGGTGTGGACCGCGAGGAATGGGAGAAAAGCCCTCAGTTCCACGAAAAGGTCATGGAGCGTCAGGAACATCAGCAGGAACGAGAACAGGCATTTCTCTCCCAGAACAGAAACTGCTTTGCCATCTACCAGGTGAGCCGTAACGATCCGCAAAATGTGCGCTTTATGAATCTGGACTGGTTAGAGTCCCATGATGTTTCCGTAGACCGCAGCAATTATGACCTCATTTACACCGCTCCGCTGAGTGAGTCTGGCACTGTGCCGGAGCAGCTGGAAAAACTCTATCAGCAATTCAATCTGGAAAAACCCGTAGACTTTCACAGTCCCTCCATGAGCGTCAGCGACATCGTTGCGATCAAACAGGACGGTAAGGTATCCTGTCATTACTGCGACAGCGTTGGTTTTACCCAGATCCCCGGATTCCTGCCGGAAAATCCGCTGAAAAATGCGGAAATGGCCCTGGAGGACGATTATGGCATGATCGACGGTATCATCAACAATGGCGCAAAAGAGCCTACGGTGGCAGAGCTGGAACAGCAGGCCCGAAGCGGTCAGCCCATTTCCCTGATGGAGTTGGCAGCCGCCACCCATCGGGAGGAACGGGAAAAGAAAAAGTCCGTCATGGAGCAGCTGAAAGGCCAGCCCAAGACAGAACACAAAAAGACAGCACCAAAAAAGAGTGCGGAAAGGGAGATTTGATATGGGAAACTTTACTTTTGAGGAAATGAACCTGATGTGCATTTACAATACCGGCAGCCGCACCGGATTGATCGACAGCCTGCGTGAGATGCGCGGCGAGCTTTCGCCGGAGGAAACGGAACTGAGGGAGCTAACCGACAGCGCCCTTACGAAGCTCTGTGCGATGACCGATGAGGACTTTGCCCAGCTGGAGCTGTACCCGGATTTTGACCAGTAAACAGCATAACCGCAGGGATGGGGTGGCAATTTGCCCCCCCACCTCTTTACCCCAAAACTGAAAGGAGGACAGAACACCATGCTAACCAAAGCTGAACTATATGCACAGATGGCGGACAAGGTGGCAACACAGCTCACGGGGAGCTGGCAGGAATGGGCAGGGTTTCTCACCACTGCTTCCCGTCTTTACAAGTACCCGTTCCATGAGCAGCTGATGATCTACGCCCAGCGACCGGACGCCACCGCCTGTGCAGAGTACGATTTGTGGAATGAAAAGATGGGCCGGTATGTAAGACGCGGCTCCAAGGGGATCGCTCTGGTGGACGATTCCGGAGACAGACCACGCCTGCGCTATGTCTTTGATATTTCCGACACCGGAACCCGTGAACATTCCCGCACTCCCTGGCTGTGGCAGCTGGAGGAGCGCCATCTGGATTCCGTGCAGGCCATGCTGGAGCACACCTATGATGTTTCTGGTGATGACCTTGCCGGACAGCTCACGGAGGTAGCCGGAAAACTGGCTGAGGAATACTGGACGGAGCATCAGCAGGACTTCTTCTATATCGTTGACGATTCCTTTTTGGAGGAATATGATGAGTTTAACATCGGAGTACAGTTCAAAGCAGCAGCCACCGTCAGCATCACTTACGCTTTGATGTCCCGCTGCGGACTGGAGCCGGAACGCTACTTCGACCACGAAGATTTCATGGCAATCTTTGATTTCAACACCCCGGCAACTATCGGGGCGCTTGGAACAGCGGTCAGCCAGATCAACCAGCAGGTGCTGCGGCAGATTGGCGTTACCGTCCGAAATGCAGAGCGCGAAGCCAACCAAGAAAGGAGCAAGCAAGATGAACAATCCCATGACCTATATCCAGAACGGAGACTATCTGATTCCCGACCTGAAGCTGAGCCAGCAGCGGTCGAAACCCCTGGGCAAGTACGGCAGGATGAGGAAAACCTACCTGAAGGAACATCGTCCCATCCTCTACAACCAGATGTTGCTGAGCGAGAAGCTGTACCCGCACCTTCTGGAGATCGACGAGACCGCCCAGAGCAGACTGGAGCAGATGATGCCCCAGCTGGCGAAGGAAGCGGGAGCCACCGAGGAACTGAAAGCCAGCGATCCCATGAAGTGGGTGGGGCTGATGAACACCTGCAAAGCTCAGGCCGAGGAAATCCTGATGGCGGAGCTTATCAACAGCTGACCCTAAACCTGTTCCTCTCCGAAGCGGAACAGATCCAATCCATAGATGAAGCAGAGAATGTAGCGCATACATCCTCTGCTTTTTCTTTTGCCCAAAATGACATCGACCATGTGCTGCGTTTGGGCGGCAACACAGACCGTCAAAGGGAGCGTGTGGTTGCAGCCTTTGAAAAGCAGAAAACCACCGCTGAGATTACCGAGATACTGAAAACGCTGTACCACGGCGGCAATGGCCTTGGCAGTGTGAGCGCATGGTATGCCGAGGATGGTATCCATCTTTCCCATGGGAAGTCTGTCCGTTATGACAGGTCTGCCCAGGTCATTTCCTGGGAGAGCGCCGCAGAGCGTATCGGGGAGCTTTTGGAAAGTGGTCAGTTTGCCTCCAATGTGGAGCTTGCAGAAGCGGCAGGCTATGAACGCTCCCTCCTTGCAGAAAAGCTCTGGTATCTGTATCACGATCTCAGTGAGGGTGCCAGAGAAGCCGGATATTTGTCCTGCCTGTCAGAGATCAAAGGCAATGGTTTCCCGGAGGAGACTCGCCGCCTGACGGAGCAGCTGAGTGACCCGGCTTTCCGCCAGACCCTCAAGGAAGAATACGCCGCCTTCTGGACTGCCTATCAGCAGGACCGTGACCTGTTGCGTTTTCACTATCACAGACCAAGGGAGATCTGGGAGAACCTGAAGGACCTTGACCTGCCGCGCAGGACCTTTTCTTCAGACCTTTCCCAAGTGCCAACCGTTCAGCACTTCATTACCGAGGATGAGATCGACGCCGCTATGACCGGCGGCAGCAGTTTCGCCGGAGGAAAAGGCCGTATCTATGCGTTCTTCATGGCAAACCATACGGATAAGGAGAAAGTGAGATTCCTCAAAGACGAGTATGGCATTGGCGGACGCTCTCATGCCCTGTCCGGCGCAACACACAGCGGCGAAGATCACGATGGGAAAGGACTGCACTATAAAAAGCAGGACTGCCCGGATGTTCACTTGAACTGGGAAAAGGTTTCCAAGCGCATTACCTCACTTGTCCAGAAAGGCCGCTATCTTACCGAACAGGAACAAGCGCAGTATGACAAGATCCAGGCTGAAAAGGATCTGGCAGAAGAAGATGCCATTCAAGCCCAGCAGCCGGAGATAGAGGAAGAAACGCCAAAGCCTACCCTTCGGGAGCAGTTTGAGCAGTATAAGCCTGTGGTGACTGCCGCCATATCTGAGGATGTGGCATATCGAAATGCCTGCGGTCATTCCGACCGTGAAAATGCTGTCATCGAGGGCAATGCCGCTGTGCGCCGTGCGGTTCTTGGCTCTAAGGATATGGAGCTGATCCGCCTTTATTCGGATGTGCCGGAGTTCCGCCAGCGCCTGCACCGGGAAGTGATCGACGAAACCTATCCAAAGCTCCATGAGCTTCTGCGCCCTCTTTCTCAGGAAGATATTGATACTGCCCTTTGTGCATGGAACGGCAATATCGAGAGTAAACACGCTGTCGTCCGTTATATGAAAGACCATGCAAGAGAGAAGGATACCGCTGCATGGCTGGCTCAGGAATACGGTGGCAGCAACAGCCCGTTCGTTGTCCGTGCCGGAAGCCCGGAGGAAACACAGCTGCCCTGGCCGAAGGTACAGCGCAGGCTTGCCCAGCTGATTCAGGAGGACCGGTTCTATACCGAAGAAGAACAGGATCGTTTTGACAATATCGACCCTATCGCCATCCGGGAAGCCCTGGAGGAAAGAGGGATCGTCAACGGACAGGTGGCAGACCCGGAAAAACTGGACAATGACCCGTTTATCCAACAGGTGATGTCGGATGCCGAGCAGATCGCAGCTGCCGAGACAGAACAGACTTCCGAGGTTTCCATTTCCGATGAGGAATATGATGCAGTTCGCCGCCCGACTCCGCAAAGGACTTCCTATGACCCTGCCGCCCCGGTCTATGCTGTGGGCGATACCGTGTATATCGAGAATGACGCCTATCAGATCACCGAGCTGCGGGAGGACACCGTGCAGCTTCTGCCCACCGGCATGGTATATCCCATCTACCGGGCAGAGCGCAAAGAACAGTTCGAGCAGCTGATTCGGGCAGACCGCCGCAATGCTTACTATACCGAGTTTCTTCCTATTGACCCGGACAAGGCAGATCAGGACCTGCGGGATGTATTGACCCATGGACTTATGGATGAAGCAGATAAAAAACAGGTTTCCACGCTGCTGCAATCCGGCAGGAGCAACAGCGAGATCGCTTATTGGCTGAGCAGAGCCTATTCTGGTGAGATCGAGACGCTGAATCTGGAGACCGGCGATACTGCCGATTACCGTACCACGGCACAGGGCATGGAGCTGGAAGTCCTGGACGCAGAGGAAAAGCGTCTGGCTGTGCTGTATTTTCGCTGGGATGAGGTTGCGCCTTTGCTGCGCGGGATGTATGCCCGTCAGCTGGATGGCTTTGGACAGGCACGCCCCGAACCGGCTGTCGAATCCCCGACCTTCCATTCCGAGACTGTGGCCGTCTATCCGGGCGATAAGAACAATCTACCTTATGATGTGGTGGTGGAACGGTTGCATATTGAGGAGCCGGAGCCGCCAGCCCCTGTAACAGAGCCGGAAAAAACCTTTGAGGAAGTGTTGGATGAACACCCGGTTTCCATTCAGGTCAACGGCCAGTGGCAGACCTTCCCCAATGCCAAAGCTGCCGAGGAAGCCTCCTATGAGGAATACAAGGCTAACCTGCGCCGCAATGCACAGAACTTCCGCATTACCGATGAGCATTTGGGCGAAGGCGGTCCAAAAGCCAAGTTCCAAGCAAATGTTAATGCCATTCGTTTGCTGAAAGAGCTGGAATCTGCCGGACAGCAGGCAAGCCCCGAACAACAGGAGATTCTTTCCCGCTATGTGGGCTGGGGCGGTATTCCTGATGCTTTTGACCCAGAGAAACCGGCATGGGCTTCCGAGTATACCCAGCTGAAAGAGCTGCTGACCCCGGAGGAATATGCCGCCGCCAGAAGCTCCACCCTCAATGCCCATTACACCAGCCCTACGGTTATCCAGGCAATCTATGAAGCGGTGGGGCGCATGGGCTTTGAGACCGGAAATATTCTGGAGCCATCTATGGGTGTGGGCAATTTCTTCGGTATGTTGCCGGAGGAAATGCGAAACAGCCGTTTGTACGGTGTGGAGCTGGACCCGGTTTCCGGGCGTATCGCAAAGCAGCTCTATCCCAAGGCGGACATCACAGTAGGCGGCTTTGAGACCACTGACAGGCGTGACTTCTTTGACCTTGCCATCGGCAATGTGCCTTTTGGTCAGTATCAGGTCAATGACAAAGTCTACAACAAGCTGAATTTCAACATTCATAATTACTTTTTCGCCAAAGCACTGGATCAGGTGCGTCCCGGCGGTGTGGTGGCTTTTGTGACCTCCCGCTATACCATGGACGCCAAGGATTCCACTGTGCGCCGCTATCTTGCCCAGCGTGCCGAGCTGCTGGGAGCTATCCGTCTGCCCAATGATGCGTTCAAAAAGAATGCCGGTGCCGAGGTGGTGTCGGACATCATCTTTCTCCAAAAGCGGGACCGTCCGCTGGACATCGTGCCGGAATGGACTCAGACCGGACAAACGGAGGATGGGTTTGCCATCAACCGGTATTTTATCGACCACCCGGAAATGGTGCTGGGCAGACAGGAACCGGTAAGCACTGCTCATGGTATGGATTACACCGTGAACCCTATCGAGGGACTGGAGCTTTCCGACCAGCTGCATGATGCTGTGAAGTACATTCATGGCACTTATCAGGAGGCAGAGCTGCCGGAGCTGGGCGAGGGCGAAGCCATTGACACCTCCATTCCTGCCGACCCCAATGTGAAGAACTATTCCTATGCCATTGTAGACGGGCAGGTGTACTACCGGGAAAACAGCCGCATGGTGTGCCCTGATCTCAACGCTACCGCCGAAGCCCGTGTGAAAGGTCTTGTGGGACTGCGTGATTGTGTGCAGGAACTGATCGACCTTCAGATGGATGCAGCGGTTCCAGACAGCATCATTACCCAAAAACAGGCGGAACTGAACCGACTCTATGACAGCTTTTCTGCCAAATACGGTCTCATCAACGACCGTGCAAACCGGCTGGCCTATGCAGATGATTCTTCCTATTACCTGCTCTGTGCGCTGGAAGTTATCGACGAGGACGGAAAGCTGGAGCGCAAGGCGGACATGTTCACCAAACGGACCATCAAGCCCCATCAGGCAGTGGCTACTGTGGATACGGCAAGCGAAGCACTGGCGGTGTCCATCTCGGAAAAAGCCTGCGTAGATATGAGCTATATGAGTCGGCTTACCGGAAAAACAAAAGAAGCACTGGCCGGAGAACTGCAAGGCGTGATCTTCCGTGTGCCGGGACAGCTGGAACAGGACGGCACACCCCATTATGTGACTGCTGATGAATACCTTTCCGGCAATGTACGCCGCAAACTGCGTCAGGCGCAGCGGGCGGCACAGCAGGACCCTTCTTTTGCAGTCAATGTGGAAGCTCTTACCGCCGCCCAGCCCAAAGACCTGGATGCGTCGGAAATTGAGGTGCGTCTGGGCGCTACCTGGATTGACAAGGAGTACATCCAGCAGTTTATGTACGAGACCTTCAACACCCCGTTTTATCTCCAGCGCAGCATTGAGGTCAACTATTCCTCCTTTACTGCTGAATGGCAGATCAAGGGGAAATCTTCTGTATCCTACAACGATGTGGCAGCTTATACCACCTACGGAACCAGCCGCGCCAACGCCTACAAGATTCTGGAGGATTCCTTAAACCTGCGGGATGTCCGTATCTATGACACCATAGAGGACGCAGACGGAAAAGAGCGCCGCGTACTAAACGCCAAGGAGACCACTCTGGCTGCCCAAAAACAGCAGGCGATCCGGGAAGCCTTTAGGGACTGGATCTGGAGAGACCCGGAGCGCCGCCAGACTTTGGTGCGCCAGTATAACGAAGAAATGAACTCTACCCGTCCCCGCGAGTATGATGGCAGCCATATCACTTTTGGCGGCATGAACCCGGCCATTACCCTGCGGGAACACCAGAAAAGTGCCATCGCCCATGTGCTGTATGGCGGAAATACCCTGCTGGCACACGAAGTAGGCGCGGGCAAAACCTTTGAGATGGTGGCCGCTGCGATGGAAGCCAAACGCCTGGGCTTGTGCCAGAAATCTCTCTTTGTGGTTCCCAACCACCTGACTGAGCAGTGGGCATCGGAGTTTCTGCGCCTCTATCCTTCTGCCAACATCTTAGTCACAACCAAAAAGGACTTTGAGACCCATAACCGCAAGAAGTTCTGCGCCCGTATTGCGACCGGTGACTACGACGCCATCATCATGGGACACAGCCAGTTTGAGCGTATCCCCATCAGCCGGGAGCGTCAGGAACGGCTTCTCTATGAGCAGATCGACGAGATCACCGAGGGTATCGCAGAGGTGCAGGCCAGCGGCGGCGAGCGTTTTACCGTCAAGCAGCTGGAGCGTACCAGAAAGTCTCTGGAAGCCAGACTGGAAAAGCTGCAAGCCGAGGGGCGAAAAGACGATGTGGTAACTTTTGAGCAGCTGGGTGTGGACCGTTTGTTTGTGGACGAGGCCCACAACTATAAAAACCTGTTTCTATACACAAAAATGCGGAATGTGGCTGGTCTTTCCACATCGGACGCGCAGAAATCCTCCGATATGTTTGCCAAGTGCCGCTATATGGATGAGATCACCGGAAACCGTGGCGTGATCTTTGCCACCGGCACACCGGTCAGCAACTCCATGACCGAGCTTTACACCATGCAGCGTTATCTTCAATATGAACGCCTGCAAGAACTGAACATGACCCACTTCGACTGCTGGGCTTCCCGATTTGGGGAGACCGTCACAGCATTGGAGCTGGCACCGGAAGGCACCGGCTACCGGGCAAGAACGAGATTCAGCAAGTTCTTTAATCTGCCGGAGCTGATGAACCTGTTCAAAGAAGTGGCGGACATTAAGACTGCCGACCAGTTAAATCTCCCTACCCCGGAAGTGGAGTACCACAACATCGTGGCGCAGCCCACCGAACATCAGCAGGAAATGGTCAAAGCTCTTTCGGAGCGTGCATCGCTGGTACACAGCGGAACTGTTGACCCGTCCCAGGATAACATGCTCAAGATTACCTCGGATGGCCGTAAGTTGGGGCTTGACCAGAGGATCGTCAACCAGATGCTGCCGGACGAACCTGGCACAAAGGTCAATCAGTGTGTGGACAACATCATGCAGATCTGGCGGGACGGCAAAGCTGACAAGCTGACCCAGCTGGTGTTCTGCGACATTTCTACACCACAGGCAAAAGCTCCTGCAAGCAAGGCGGCGAAAACGCTGGATAATCCACTGCTTCACGCATTGGAAGGCGCTGTACCTCTGCCGGAGCAGGAGCCGGCCTTTACGGTATATGACGATATTCGTCAGAAACTCATTGCCCAGGGGATGCCTGCCGACCAGATCGCTTTTATCCATGAAGCCAATACCGAAGTGCGGAAAAAGGAGTTGTTCTCTAAGGTCCGTACCGGTCAGGTGCGCGTTCTTTTGGGCAGCACCGCCAAGATGGGCGCAGGCACCAATGTGCAGGACCGTCTGGTGGCACTTCATGACCTGGACTGTCCGTGGAGACCGGGAGACCTTGCCCAGCGCAAGGGCCGTATCGAGCGCCAGGGCAACCAGAACCCCCTTGTCCATGTGTACCGCTATGTGACAGAAGGAACTTTTGACGCATACCTCTGGCAGACGGTGGAGAACAAGCAGAAATTTATCAGCCAGATCATGACCAGCAAAAGTCCGGTTCGCTCCTGCGATGATGTGGATGAAACCGCCCTGAGTTTTGCCGAGATCAAGGCTCTGTGTGCCGGAGATCCCCGTATCAAGGAGCGTATGGATTTGGATGTGGAGGTATCCCGCCTGAAACTGATGAAAGCTGACCACCAGAGCAAGCAATATCGTCTGGAGGACCAGCTGCTCAAATACTTCCCGGAGGAGATTGAAAAGCACAAAGGTTTTATCAAGGGCTTTGAATCCGATCTGGAGATTTTGACAGCTCACCCGCACCCGGAGGACGGTTTTGCTGGTATGGAGATTCGTGGAGACCTGCTGACCGATAAGGAGAACGCCGGTGCTGCCCTTTTGGATGCCTGCAAGGAGGTCAAAACCTCCGATCCGGTGCAGATCGGCAGCTACCGGGGCTATGCCATGTCTGTGGAATTTTCCGCTTGGAAACAGGAATATACGCTCCTGCTAAAAGGACAGATGACCCACAGGGCAACCCTTGGTACAGACCCTCGCGGAAATCTTACCCGTATCGACAATGCCCTCGCCCAGATGCCCCAGCGTCTGGAGGCGGCAAAGGCCCAGCTGGATAACCTCTACCAGCAGCAGGCTGCCGCAAAGGAGGAAGTCGGAAAGCCATTCCTTTATGAAGAAGAACTGAGAAGCAAAAACGCCCGTCTGGTGGAGCTGGATACCCTGCTCAACATCGACGGAAAGGGACAGGCACACACCGAGTCTGTTGTTGCCAAAAGCACACGGCCTTCGGTGCTGGATAACCTAAAACGCCCGGTGCAACCCCGCAGTACAGACAAGAAACCAAAACAGCATGAGGAGGTGCGATAACATGAATACCAACGATCTAAATACAGCCCTTTATGAAAAGATGGCTGCCGAGCAGGACAAATACAGGGACTGGCTGAAAAGCCAGCCCCCGGAAGAAATCCTGCACCACACCTATGAGTACACGGTTCGTGAGGACATTGTGATGGCGATGGAGGAACTGGAGCTGACTGATGCCCAGGCTCAGGCACTTTTGGAATCTCCCTCTCCGCTGGCGGATGTGTACCGTTATTTTGAAAAGCTGGAGACCGGCTATATGGATGTGATCCGGGACAGTATTGAGAACCGTGCCGACGATGTGTGCAGAGCTAAAGAGGAACTGCGAACAACACCGGTCTATCCCCACTCTGCCGCCTATGCGAGAGAACATAGGGAACTGGAGCAGTACCGGGTTTCCAACAATGCAAATCTCCAATGCAAGGAGTCCATTGAAGCGGCGGTGCGGGAACACTTCGACGGAATGTATCTCAGTCACGATGCGGCAAAGGGTGTGATCGAGACCTATGGCATGGAGCGTGTGGCGCTGGTCCTTGCCAACACCGTCCAGCTTCAGGACTGGGATGGGCGTTACTCCCGACGCAATAAGGAATGGGCCAAGACCATTCCCAACGATAATCCCGAAACCGTCCGTTGTGGTTATGTCCTGAACAGCCACCCTGCTGTGCTGGATGGCTTTATTGATCTGGTGCGAGAAGAACAGCAGCGCAGCCGTACTCAGGGAGAAAAGATACAACCGTCCCGCCCCTCTGTACGGGATAAGCTCAAGCAGGAACTGCCTGCCCATAAGCCTGCCGCCCCGAAGAAACAGGGACCGGAGAGATAACCATGGCAAAGCGTAAGCGGGATATGCAATTAAACTTTAGAGTTTCAGCGGAGGAGCTTGCTGTGATTGAGCAAAAAATGTCTCAGTTTGGAACCTCCAACCGTGAAGCCTATCTAAGAAAAATGGCGCTGGATGGGTATGTAGTCAAGCTGGAGCTGCCGGAGCTGAAGGAGCTTGTTTCCCTGATGCGCCGAAACAGCAACAACTTAAACCAGCTGACCCGTAAAGTGCATGAGACTGGGCGGGTTTATGATGCTGACTTGGAGGATATATCCCAGCGGCAGGAACAGTTATGGGAGGGCGTAGAGGAAATCCTTACCCAACTCTCCAAACTTTCATAACAGGGATAGATACTCCATTTGCGGAGGGAGGAACGGCGTTTCTTCGCCGCACCTTCCTCCGCTTTTTCTTTTTGTCTGTATCCTTGTCTTTTGCCTGTCCGCACCGGATAATATGATTAGAAAAGATACCAAGAACGCTGCAAGGAGGAAATGACATGAAGATTTTGAAAGGGCTTTTGATGATTATAACTGCACCGGTCATTTTGGTGCTGACGCTTTTTGTCTGGCTCTGCACGGGGCTGATCTACATATCCGGTCTGGTGCTTGGTCTGCTCAGCACTGTAATTGCTCTGCTTGGCGTGGCTGTGCTTATTACCTATTCCCCGCAAAATGGTGTGATTTTGCTGGTTATGGCATTTTTGATTAGCCCTATGGGGCTGCCGTTGGCTGCAATCTGGCTGATGGGTAAGGTGCAGAGTTTGAAATTTGCCATTCAGGATTGGGTTTATGGATAAAAAATACGCAAAGCCACAAAATGCCAAACACCGTCTGTTAAATTTGGAAAGAGAAACTATATATCCACGACTTTACTTTTGAACTAATATTGAATATAATATTAGTACGAAAGGAAGTGACATGATGGGACAATTTGAACAGCTGGATCAGATGCTAACAGCACAAGAAGGAATGCTGCGAACATCACAGGTCGTATCCTCTGGAATTTCAAAGCCGGTATTTTATGATTATGTGCGTTCACGAGATTTGGATAGAGTTGCACATGGGATTTATCTGTCCAAAGATTCCTGGGTGGATGCCATGTATCTGCTTCATTTGCGATTTGAACAAGCAGTATTTTCACATGAAACAGCTTTATTTTTTCACGATCTGACAGACCGTGAACCAATAGAATATACAGTTACGGTCAAAACTGGATGCAATCCAAGCAAAATGAAAGCAGAAGGCATTCAAGTTTTTACGATTAAAGCAGACTTACATGATGTAGGACTTACAACAGCGAAAACTCCGTTCGGGCATACTGTGCCGGTTTATGATATGGAGCGAACGATCTGTGATTTGCTCAGAAGCCGTAGCAGAATTGAAATTCAGACCTTTCAGGGAGCACTGAAAGCGTATGCCCGTAGAAAAGATAAGAACCTGCGAGCTTTAATGCAATATGCCGGGATGTTCAAGGTGGAAAAAATTTTACGACAGTATTTGGAGGTACTTTTATGATAAAAACAGCAAGGCAGCTTAAAGATTTAATACGAAACCTTTCCAGAGAAAAATCCGCAGATGCTCAGATTTTAATGAGGAACTACATGATGGAGCGTTTTTTGGAGCGTATTTCTCTTTCTGAGTATCGTGATAAGTTTATCTTAAAGGGTGGTATGTTGGTAGCGGCTATGGTTGGATTGGATGCCCGCTCTACGATGGATTTGGATGCAACCATAAAAGGAGCTAATGTTAATGTGGAGGATATTGAGAATCTAATTTCATCAATCGTAACTGTTCCGATTGATGATGGTGTTAAATTTCAGCTGAAAAGTATTTCGGAGATTATGGATGAAGCAGAGTATCCGGGAATTCGTGTCAGCATGAGTACAACATTCGATGGTGTAGTGACCCCTTTGAAAATTGATATTTCTACGGGAGATGCAATCACTCCAAGAGAGGTTCGGTATTCATTCAAACTTATGCTGGAAGATCGCTCCATTGATATTTGGGCTTATAATTTAGAAACTGTGCTGGCAGAAAAACTGGAAACCATTATTACCAGAACCACAACCAATACCCGCATGAGAGATTTCTACGATATTTACATTTTAGAACAGCTGCATGGAACCACGCTGAACCCGAAAATTTTACATGATGCGCTTCTGGCAACTGCTCATAAACGGGGATCGGAGAAGTATCTTAACCAGGCTGAAGAAGTTTTTGACGAAGTGGAAAATGATTCGGTTATGCAAAAACTTTGGGAGGCATACCGTAAAAAGTTTTCTTATGCTTCTGATTTGGAATGGGATGTGATTATGAAAGCAATTCGCAGGTTATATGTTCTTTGCGAGAAGGGCATCAGCTTATGAAAAAGCATGGACACTATTGTAAAGTTTGTGGTGAATACAAAGCCAACGAAAAATTTTCAGGCAAAGGTCATGCATCCCACATTTGTAAATCCTGTGCTTCGCTACCAGCAGAAAAGCAGGCTGAACTGATGACACTGAATCGTCTTTTGAATCTTCCATGGAGGCTATCGAAAGAGCAGTTGTCCTGGCTGAAAAATCGACTAAAGGATAGGCGGCCTGATGTCCGTGCATTGGCGCAAGAGCAATATGAAATGAGATTTCCACCAAGACACTTAGAAGATGATGAGTTCAATTTTTTCGATGAAGAAAGTTTTATAGAATAGTGAAAGCGGTCTGCTATGGCAGGCCGTTTTCTTTTCGGGAAGGAGGTCTGACCTATGGCAACCACGAGAATCATGCCGCTTCATGTCGGCAAGGGCCGCACAGAAAGTCGGGCGATCAGTGACATCATCGACTATGTGGCCAATCCCCAAAAAACAGATAACGGCAGGCTCATTACCGGCTATGCGTGTGACAGTCGGACTGCGGATGCAGAGTTCCTTCTGGCAAAGCGACAGTACCTTGCCGCGACCGGACGAGTGCGAGGTGCGGACGATGTGATTGCCTATCATGTGCGCCAGTCTTTCCGCCCCGGTGAGATCACTCCGGAAGAAGCCAACCGGCTGGGCGTAGAATTTGCCAAGCGCTTTACCAAGGGTAATCATGCCTTTGTGGTCTGCACTCACATAGACAAGTCGCACATTCACAATCACATTATCTGGTCATCGGTCAGCTTAGAATATGACCGGAAATTCCGAAACTTTTGGGGCAGCACCAAGGCAGTCCGACAGTTAAGTGACACCATCTGCGTCGAAAACGGACTGTCCATTGTGGAGAATCCGAAACCTCACGGAAAGAGCTATAACAAGTGGCTGGGCGATCAGGCAAAGCCCTCTCACCGAGAGCTGCTGCGTGTAGCGATTGACAACGCATTATCACAAAGTCCTACTGACTTTGAGGCGTTGCTGAAGCTGCTGCAAGAGTCCGGCTGTGAAGTATCAAAACGCGGGAAATCATATCGCTTGAAGCTCCCCGGTTGGGAGAAAGCCGCCCGTATGGACAGCCTGGGCGAAGGATATGGATTAGATGATTTGCAGGCGGTTCTCTCCGGGAAGAAAGCGCATACCCCACGAAAGAAAGTGGTCGCACAGGCAGAGCCGCCGAAGGTCAATCTGCTGGTGGACATTCAGGCAAAATTGCAGGCAGGAAAAGGTGCTGGCTATGCTCGATGGGCTAAGGTTTTCAATCTGAAACAAATGGCACAGACCATGAATTACCTGTCAGAGAATAACCTGTTGGAGTATGCGATTTTAGAAGAAAAGGCTGCGGCTGCCACGGCACATCACAATGAGCTTTCGGCGCAGATCAAAGCGGCTGAAAAGCGCATGGCAGAGATTGCTGTTCTGCGTACTCACATTGTAAATTATGCCAAGACCCGTGAGGTCTATGTGGCATACCGCAAGGCCGGCTACTCTAAGAAATTCCGGGAAGAACATGAGGAAGAAATTCTGCTCCACCAGGCTGCTAAAAATGCCTTTGATGAAATGGGAGTCAAGAAGCTGCCCAAGGTCAAAGAGTTGCAGACAGGGTATGCGAAATTGCTGGAAGAAAAGAAAAAGACCTATGCCGAGTACCGGCGTTCTCGTGAGGAAATGCGGGAGCTTTTAACTGCAAAGGCCAATGTGGATCGGGTGCTGAAAATGGAGGTAGAACAGGATGTTGAAAAAGAAAAAGACCACGGCCAGCGATAAGCTGGTCCTGGTCAAAAGCGTTCGCAGAACGCGCAGCCACAGAATGAAATTCTGTGTTCAAAGGGGCTTGGGGGCACTGCCCTCAACAAGCAGTTTGTGGCGAAATGGATAGCCACAAGCATTGCTTGCCACAATATGCTGCGCATAAAATGAAAAACTAACGACGGGACGCTTACTGCCTCCTATCGTTAGTTTTCTGTGTTTAAGCGACTTATAAAACCAATCAGCATAATCAGATCGTCATCTGACATCTTTCTCATTCCGTCCAAAGCCTTCTTGATAAGCTGAGGGTTATTCTCCTGTGCATCAAAAAATTGAAGCGGCGTGATTTCAAAATACTCACAGATGTTGAGAAACTGCTTCATAGACGGCATAGAACGCCCGGAAGAAATTGCCTGAATATAGCTTCTGTTCTGCCCTAACTCCATGCTCATCTGATATTCTGAAACGCCTTTTTTCAATCGTAATTCTGTGATTCGATTGCGGATAAATTCTTCGTCCATACGCTCACCTCTCTGCTCTTTTAGCATAGCAGAAAGCAATTCTTGATACTTCGTATGTATTGTGTTATAATTTTGTAATACAACCTTTATACGCATTATTATTTGCGTTATTTTTGCTTTATATGCGTAATCACGGCAGTTATCAAGGGTGATTTATATGAATCAGTATGCCTGCGCCATTACCGGCCACCGACCAACAAGATTTTGCTTTGGATATAATGAGGAAGATCCCCTATGCCAAAAACTAAAAGAATGTCTCCTGGAGCAGTTTCGGATACTCCATGACGAGAAATTTGTCCGTACTTTTTTGTCGGCGGTGCTCTTGGTGTGGATATGTGGGCTGGAGAACAGCTGCTGACATTGAGAGCACAAACGGGATACGAGGATATTAAAATTATCGTTGTAGTTCCCTTCATCGGCTATGACTCTAAATGGCCGGATCAGAGTAGACATAGATTGAAAAAGCTGATCCAAAACTCAAACGATTCTATTGTTATTTCACATTCTGCGGATGTTTCCAGTTATAAAAAAGGAATTACTATATGGTCGATCATGCAGAGTACCTTATCGGTGTGTTTGATAATCAGAAAAAGCTGCGTTCAGGCACAGCACAGACAGTCAACTATGCCTTACATCAGGGAAAAGTAATCACTCTGATCCATCCAGACACTATGGAGATAACAGCCCCTGCGCCTTAACAAATTCACAAAAATTTTTCATTAGCATTTCCAACAAAATATTTTCATTGAAGGGGTGCTGTGATATAATAAGATATAAAACTACGCTCAGAACAAATGGTGCCGCTATGAACAAATATATTGGACAGCAATTTGCTGCTTTAAGATACGAAAAAAATATTTTGGTTGTTGAAGAAACTACATCTGCTGGTGGATGCGGCTCCTTCAACGCGGCTTCTTCATGTCCTGCGTCAGCCTGTCTTTATGACAGTGCGGCGTGGGGCTTTTTTATTGCCTGAAAGGAGTATGAGAACATGAGTCTGAAATATACCTGCCCCAGCTGTGGAACCCCATTGGGTTATGAGGGATTGTGTTGGAAATGTAAGTGCGAGCAAGAACGGCAAGCTGCTCTGGCCTGGATGCCGGAACAAATTGTCGAAAAACAAAGAAACTTGATACAGAACATCCAGAGGCTGGCTGATATGGAGGACCCAGAGTTCGCCGACTTTTGGCAGCTGCTTGGCTACCATGATGCCATCACCCCGGAGATTCAGCGAGTGGCACTGGCCGCAGAGGTGTTCTGGCCCTGTGAGATCTATTATCATGCTCCCGCCGATGTGCGGGATGGTCTGATCCATGCGCTGTTGTCCGCAGAATATTCCAGCGCGGCCTCCAACCTGATGAGTTGCCTTGCTATGCAAGGAGATGACAAGGCAATGGAGACTCTGCTGGAGCTGGAGCGAAATCCCCGGCCCTGGCGTAAGGGTCTCTATGTAGATCCATCCAGCTATGCGCAGATCGGAGGCTGGACCTTCGACAAGGAGGGCCAGAGAATCCGACTGGGCTTCGATACCTGCTATCCTATGGTCAAGGGAACCACTGGCGAGAAATCTCCCGTCCGCATTGGCCGAGCACGGGAGGACACCTGTCCCCACTGCGGCGGGCGGATGGTGGATATTTTGGTGCTGGATGGCCGGGATGAGCGGCTCCGGTTCCTGGGGCTGGATGGTATTCTGACTGCCACCTGCTGCCCCAACTGTGTGGGATTCTTGAAAAGTCCAGCCTTTAACAGTTTTACCCTGGATGGCGGCGTGGAAGTCTTTCCCTCCGAGCTCTTTGACGGGGCGGAGAAAACGGATTGCTATGTCAGTCCCGAGGACTACAAGGCCCTCACGGAAAATCCCTTTGTGCTGGGCGAAGCGCCCGTGCCCCTGTTTTACGGTGCGGCCCGCCAGGATGTGAACACGGTGGGTGGCTTTGCCAACTGGGTACAGGACGCGGAATATACGACCTGCCCCCACTGTGGGAAACCTATGAAATATCTGGCCCAGATTCAGTGGGATACGGTGTTTGACTGTGCGGAGGGCACGCTCTATGTGGAATTCTGTCCAGACTGCCAAATCGTATCCATGCAGCATCAGCAAACCTGAGAGGAGACCTTGCCATGAGTTTGCCAAAGCGTGATGGCGTACATGACCGCTACTATCTGATCCACAAGCCGGACACTTCCCTGGAGGTGCTGGCGGAGGCGGATCTCTGCATTCAGGATGTGCTGAACGGAACCGCTCGTGAAAATCACTCCGCCTACCCGACTGTGGTGCGAAATCATAACGGAACACCCTTTCTCCCGGATCAGCTGCTGGAGCGGTATCTGACCGGGCTGCCGCTGAAAGGATTTCCCTGTGAGGATGCTGCCTCTCTCTGCGACGCCATGCGGCGGCTGGTGGGCTGGCAGGAGATCCGCTATACATTGGAGAAATACATAGAAAAGCAGGTGCAGGAAAGGTATTTTGAGGCTGGAGAAAAAGAGGATGATTTTACGCCTTACCCGCCTTGTACTGTGTGGCCGGAGCTGCGGCCGGAGGATGTGGATGAAGGCCTGCTGCGCTTTGCCTGCCATGTGGCGGTCTGCCATACGGTGTACGGGCAGAGTTTTGAATCCCTCACCACCGAGCACATCCTCGGCCTGGTCTCCCAGCTTCGCCCAGATATGGTGAAGCAGCTGAAAACAGCCGGCAGCGGCAAATTACCAAAGGACATCCAGCAGCGTAAGACGGAGCATTTCAACGCATCGGCCAATGATGCGTTTGCCACTATCCGCATCACCGCCAGGGACTCCACGGAGGAGTGCTATGCTGAAATCCTGGACTACCTGTGTGCGGTGCTGGAGCAGGAGGAATTTCCCCGCAGTTACTCGGTGGAGTTCCGTGGGAAGGAAAAACTCTATCTGCCCATTCCCGGCTTGCCCCAAAAGGGCGTCAATCAGCTCTTTGCCTGTGCTGTGCAGCACCCTGATCTTCATCCGGCTATGGAGCGATACGCTCGTTTGGCTATGCGGGAGTTTGAGTGGTATCAAAACCTTGCGGATGAAGCCTGCGCCATGCCTGGCACCTTTGCCGTGTTCGCCCTGGGACTGGAAGGGCCGAAGTGGTGGCGGCTGGTGTGCGATTACCTGGATCGATGTGATGACGAGCACTCCTCTTTGCAGGAGAAGTTCCTGCATATTCTGTTCAAGCAGTACGGGTTCACTGCCCAGTCCCTGCCGGTGCTGGTCCACGGAGTACAGTCCATGCAGAATCTGAAGCCCGCAAAGGAGTTCCGCGCCCTGATCGCCAATGAGGAGAGCCTGGATGCTCTGCTGGAGATCAAAGGGCATCTGGAACATTACCTGCCGGAAGAATCCGGCAATGACAAAAGGGCGCTGGCCTACCTGTGGCGTGATGTGCTCTGGGCCATCTGGGGCACAGCCTCTGAAAACGGCGGCAGCAAGGTCATCAAGACAGCGCCCAAGGAACTGAAAGAGAAATACCAGCAAGTATTTGCGTAAGGAGGGCTCTGTATGTGCGAGCACTGCCGAAACATTCAAACATGGAGAAAATTTGACGCCCCAAAGGACTATCTGGCCTGTATTGCTTACATTCAGCAGTTGGTGTCGGAGGGGGAATTTGAACTGATGCAAGAGGAATCCACCTGCCCACTGGAGAAGGTAAAGACAGAGGATGGCTGGGCAGACGAAATTATGGCTCACATGATTAGGTGCAAGCACTGCGGCCAGATCTTCACCTGTGTGGTCAACACCTGGCGAGGCAGCAGACACTTCAAAAAAGGCAAAGGATGACACGGAAAAGGCGGTGAAATGATGAATCAGGCAGAAAAAGCAGAGCTGCTGGAGCAGCTTGAGGAGTGGAATGATGCGGACGAGTTCTCACGATGTATTGAGGCCATCGAGGCTATCCCGGAGCAGGAGCGAGATTATTTGCTAACCGTCAAGTTGAGTCGGGCTTACAGCAATCTGGCGGTCCTGGGAGATCATGGAGAGCACGGAACCGGCAGTGAAGTGGACGGAAATCTCATCCAGCACGCCATCCGACTGCTGGAGTCCGTTCGCACCCAGGGAGAAAACGACCCTTACTGGAACTCCCGGATGGGCTATTCCTGCCTGATGGCATACAGCTCCGCAGCCATCGCCTATGAATACGCAAAACGCTGGCTGTCCCTGGTCCCGGATGACCCAGCCGCCCAAAAACTGGTTCGGGACTGCGAGGAATATCTGGAGGAGGAAAAAGCTCTGGAGCTGGATTTAAAAGAGCGGGAGGAAATCATCCGAAAGGAAACTCCCGATGATGTAAAAAAGGGGGGGGTATCTGTAAATGAACAGCGAACAGATCACAGCATTTTTACAAGAGCATTGGTACATTGCCTCGGTGCTCATCGGGGCCGTGATTTTGTTTGGAGCGATCCGCAACTGGAACTGGCTCTGCGACCCCACTGGTACGCGGGATGCCCATCGACACAGCAGAGGATACCGGCGTGTGGTTTTCTTTCTGCTGGGTGTCCTCTTGATTGTGGTGAGTATCTGGGGATTTGTGCTGAAATTGAAATAAGAGGTATATCTATGAAACTGAATTGTAAACGCATTGATTTTACATATACACCCGGTGAGGAAATCTTCAACTTTCCCGAGGAATCGGGACTACCCTTTATCTTCGATGTAGAGGAAGAACTGACCGGCGATCCTGCTGTCATGGATGCGGTGGGAGAAATGCTGGATGAGGCGGAGAAATTGGCGGAGAAGGCCAAAGCCGCCATCAAAGCGGCGCTGGCAGACGAGGACAGCCGCTACCATAGCGTTGTGACATTTTTCATGGAGTTCCATCGGGACGATGTAGGCCCGGATATTGTGGCGGAACTTTTTCCGGGAACCGACCCAGCCAAACTGTCCTTTGCTGAGATGGTTGACTTTTTGAAGCTCAAGCGGTTCGGCAGTCTGGTGGATAGCGAGATGAACCAGCAAGTTTTCATTCTGGATCTGTCCTTTAACCCGGAGATTACCGACGAACTGATGGTAATCTACTTTGATTTGAACAAGGAGATTTTCTGTATCACACATGAGAGCTGAGCGTGACTGACATACACGAGGAAAGGAGCAATCCCTATGAAAGCATTTGACCCCAATTACAAGCTGCTGGACGAGATGTATCAGGACGATTACTATCCTGCTTTTCTGGTGGACAAGGTAAAGGACGAGCTTCAGAAGGTCATCGCCCTGCTGGAGAGTGGCGAAACCGACACCGAAGTGGTGCAGGAAACGCTGGACGAGGCGGTCTGCGGCATCAATGATCTCCAGGAGGAGTTTGACGAGAACGACAGCGAGATCGAAACGGTGGCACGGGAGTGTATCGCGGCAACCGTGGCCTACATTCTGGAGTGGTTTGGCATTCCCATTGACACCGAGGAGGCCATCCGGGAACGGGATTGGTGAGCCCTATGGCAGAAAAAGAACGGACCCTTTGTGATGAGTGTGGCAGCCTGTTTTTCAAAGGCTCCTCACAGATGATGGGGCTGTGCCCGGAATGTGCTCATGTTCTCTATGGCTACCCGAATTGTGACCATCATTTTCAGGATGGCCGGTGTGTGAACTGCTACTGGGATGGCTCAAAGAGCGCGTATATCAAGAAACAGAATCAACAGGAGGAAACTGCTATGCCTACAACTGAATGGCTGAACAAATACGAAGCAATCAAGGATAAACTGACCTGTAAAGATGACTTGGAAGGCCATTTCACAGAAAAAGTGATTGGGAACATGGCGGTGGATGTACTGGACATCGGTGTCGTCCATTTTCCCACAGGAACGATTTTCGCCTGCGATCCTCTGGTGGAGCTGGAGGATACACCGCCCTTTATACAGACGATCCCCGCCGGGACTTATCCCGTAAAGATCTGTGTGGTGCCCAGTGAGAAATACGGCGACCGCTATGCCTGCGTCAAGGTGGAGGTCAGTCGGGAGAAGCCTGTCCGCTATGAGCTGGGCATGACCGGCAAAGAGGATCTGGACGAGGAACTGGGCGAGGACGAGTATTTTGGCTTTGGCGTAGACGCTGGAATGGGCTGTGTGGCGGACATCCAGACCCAGGCGGCCTTCAAGACCTACTGGGCCAAGCGTTTGGAAGAAGACCCGGACATCGACCCCTACAACGATCTGTTCTGCGATCTTCTGGAGGAAAACGCCAAAGCCCACCCCAAATATCAGGGGGACTGCGGCGACTGGCTCAACTGGACGGTGCCGGACACGGACTGCAACCTGCCCATCTTTGCCTCTGGCTGGGGGGACGGCTATTATCCCGTCTACTTCGGCTATGACGCAAAGGGCGAAGTCTGCGCCGTGTATGTGCGCTTCATCGACATTGAAGATAGTTACAAGGAGCAGGAGTAAGGAGGAAAGCTATGGAATGGCCAAAACGGGCGCGGACAGCGGATTGGGAAAATGGTGTCCTGGCCTTAGATAGAGAGAAACAATTTGAAGTCCCGAAGCTGACCGCAGAGATCATGGAGCGGTTGGCCGGTTACACCCTGGTGGGCTTCCATGTGAAAGGGTATCCGGTGACGGATGAACTGCTGGCCCCCTTTGCCGGGCATAAAAGCATGGTCAACTTCGGCGTGGAAAACGGCACCCTCACCGACGCCTGTTTCCCCGTTTTTTCCGCCATGCCCAAGCTGCGCATCCTGCTGCTGACCGGGAACGCCGGGATCGACGGCAGCGGCCTGTCCGCCCTGCAAGGCTGTAAGCTGGACCTGCTGACCCTTGACCACACTGGGCTGGATGATGCCGGTCTGCTCCAGGCAGCCTCCATCCCCAAGCTCTCTCATATCTGGATCGACCACACTGCTGTTACTTATGATGGACTGCTGGCTGTCGCCGGCAACAACTACATCAAGCCAGTGGCCCATGTGCAATTTACCAAGGAGCAGATGGAACACTTCTCCCAGCTCCAGCGGGAAAAGGCCAAAAAGCCCGTCCAGCTGGATGAGCAGGCAGCGTCGGAATGCCGCAGTGTGTTGTCCGCTTTCTTTGCCGAAATGACAGAATGGGAGCAGTACATGGAGCAGGTTGGGTTTGAAGATGCCGAGGCTGTGCCCCGCCTGCTGGCGATCTGGGAGAAGTATGTGAGCGAAAAGCCCCGTCTGGGCTATCGGCCTCTGGCCCTCTCATACAGCGCCCAGGGCACCTACAACGGGGAAGAATTCCTTGACGCGGAGCAGATCACTAAGAACAAGCTCTACATCTACACCAGAGAGAAAAATACCAGCTTTGACCGCCGCTTTCTCATGAAGCGTGTGGGCGAGGGCTGGAGGATCGACGGGGTGCAGGAGCGGCTGGACGGCTGGCAGCGCACGGGATTGTGAGGCATCACATGGCTTGGAAATATGAAACTTTTGGCCCAGACGGTCAATGCAAATTGTTCGGTGTGAACATCTTTGACTACAACTGGCAAACCACCGGCAAGCGAGTAAAAGTCAAAGACCCGATCTATCACCAAGACCATACCTTCGAGGTCTGGCAGGTGGAGATTGACGGGCAGATCCACCGCTTTGCCGCTGGAGAGTTCTCCAACTGCGTATGGGGATTCTATCTGGAAAAGAACTGATGAGAGGAGTGTGTGGGCGCATGAGCCGAATTGTTGATGAACCCTACTTTACATACAGTGCATACAACGCCCTGACCTCTGGCATTCAGGTGAAATGCCCCAAGTGCCATGGCGCAGGTGTGGTGACAGCGGATGATGACAACGCCTATTTCCGGTGCCTGAGCTGCGGCCACCGGATGACGCAGGATCGGACGATCTACCGTTATGATGTCCATAACCAGTGCAAAAACTGCGGCAGGTACTACCGAGTGGATATTGAAGATACGGCAAAGCAGCATTTTCCCGTCCTCCATGTGACCTGCCCCTATTGCGGAACAACCATGTCGGGAGAAGTTCATAAAACAGCGGAGGCGTTTTCATATATTGGCGAAATCAGAGATGGACGAGAACCTTATTTCGGGTTGGAACTATGGTTTTTGACTTCATTTCAGGGAAAACCTGTATGGGCACTCAACCGAGAACATCTTGCCTATCTGATCGGCTATCTCAGCGCCGGACTGCGGGAAAAGCCGCCGGGAAGAGCGAAAATGACCCAGGCCGACCATCTCCCCACCTTTATGAAAACCGCAAAGAACCGGGAGCGGATCGTGAAGCTGCTGAGGCAAATGCAGGAGAAATGAGGATGGAACAGAAAGTAATTTACAACGGCCAAATTCTTACTCTGACTCGGTTTTGGGCAACAGGAGAACCTTGCCTGTGGATCACCGACCCACAGCAGATCGAGATGCCCAAAATGGAGTTTGTGGGAGGCCACCCGGACGAATACTGCATTTTCCTGAAAAATCTGACGGAAACAGAACTGGCACAGATCACATCTCTGGACGGCGCTCCACTGGATGTGAAAGAAGAACTAAGCGACATCGAATGAGGAGAACACTATGAAAGACCTTTGCCAATACGGAAACCGACCGGAGGACGAATGGGAAATCTTGCCCTGGATACCCGATCCGCGTCCGCCTTTCAAAATCTGGGTGAAGCCGGAGCAGATTGCGCCATTCTTTCTCATTCCCCACCACCCCTATGCGCTCTCCCTTCTGCTGAAAATCAACGATGGATTCCGGACGGAAGAATTCCGTCGGCTGGGACTGACTGGAAGCAGCGGAGACTGGGAGCGGCTGGTCCGGGGCGTGATACGGGAGTTCGAGGAAAACAACAGCGGTGTGGGTCTGTTTAACTTCGACTCTGACGAGGATGTGTTCTGCGTGTATTCCCAATACATCGACGATTTGATGATGTTGGCCAAAATGATCCGAGTAGCCTGCGCCGATGAAAAAGCGATGCGGACTTATCTTGGCAAGATCGAGTACATCAAGCTCTTTTGGGAGGGCGCACCGGAGGGTGAACCATCGGTCATCCTCTATGAAGTGGATACCGAAAATGAGCGGCTGGCTCTCCGCTCCATCGACATCTTTGCAGATTGCCGCACCCGTAACATCCCTGACCTTTACGACGGCGCCATCGAGATCACGCCGATCCCCACCGTGGAGGAATTGAACGCCCATGTCTGGGGCGAGGAATTCCACGCCTGCATCATAGAGCAGGCGGAATTTGAGGCCATCTGGGAAAGCCGATTTTATAGCGGAGCGTTTTGAAAAGCGAGGAATGACAATGGTTGAAATCAATCGTGTCTGGCTCAATGTGGATACAGACACCAACAAAATCACACTATTCGGCCGCCCCCGTGTATCCATCCGTGTGGATGAGTACATTTGGAGTTTGATCGAAGAACATATCGTGAAGCCCCATAAGCTCATGCGCAGCGAAAAGCATAGGTATCTGCTGAAAATTTCTTTTCACCGATTTGATCCGGTGCGGCACCGATATTATCCGCTTTCCCCGTATAATGGGCCGCTTCTGGAAGGCGTCAAGCCGGACAGCGCAAACGGATGGTATCCCCGTGAGAATTTTGCAGACACTGAGTATCGCACCACCTGGTTCTCTCCTGATAAAATCTGGACAAACTGCGGCAACAAAGTTCTGGATGTCAATGTTGACGCTGCCAATGTAAGCGAGAGCATCACCCCCAGAGAATACGCAGACTTGCTGTTCGATGGGATTGGTGCTGCACTGGTGTTTAACTTCAAAAGGCTCAAGCGCGAGGAGTTTGATGAGCTGAAACCCAGGATCGACTGGAGCATGGTAGAGAGCTTTCCCTTTCCAGCAGCCTTTGAGGAGCAGCAGTACATTGGGGACGAGGGCAAAATTCATGTGTATTCCTGGGATGGCCGGCAGGAAACGGACCTTGTAGGCCCCTATTCCGTGCGGGAGTTGTATCTGGAGCATTTCGGAAAATAGTTGGGAGGAATCTGATGAAACAGACAGATATTTATACTGAGGCTCTGATCTGTCTGCGGTCGATTTTACAGACAGACCACCCGGAATTCAAAAACTGGATCGGCTGGCTGGAGCGGGACATTCAGGACTGGAACCAGCAGCGGGAGGTTGCCCACCATCTTCGGGCATACGGAGGTATGGGCTCGTTCAACGACCTGCCCAGTATGCGTGGAAATCACGACTATATTTTCGGCTTTCTCAAGTCCGTGTGCTATGCCTTCGGCCATCTTTATGGCAAACGGGAAGGCATTTCTCCGGAGGCATTGATGGAGGAGTGCCTGCACGATGTAGAGCAGGCAGCCTATCACCCCCATAAGGCACTGAACCAAGCCATTGCCCAGCACTTGATGCAGGGCGATTTGCAGGAGAATCTGGATAGGCTGTAGGAGGACTTGCTATGAACGAAAAACTGTCCCGTCCCCAATTCAATCAAATGGACACCACCGAGAAGCAGACACTGATGGAAAGCCTGGCTGCTCGTTATAATATGACCTTTCTTGATCTACATACTTTTGACCGCTGGGGCCAGAGCAGCACCACCGGCATATTCGAAAAAGATGGCCGGAAGTTTGTCTTTGTTCCCGGCGATACCGTCACCCTGGGCTGGGAGCAGTTTGCCGTGGGACTGAATCAGGAGAGCCGGGAGGAATTGGAGTATCTGTTCCGGGAATGGGAAATGGAACCGCAGAACCCGGAGGAGATGATCCGGGAAAGCATGGCTCCCGTCCGGCAAGCGGCCATTGGCCCCATGCTGGTGGGCCGGGAGCTGGAGGAACTCTGCTGGGAGTCAGTCAAGATGGACGATCCCAGGCTGACCGCCCACCCTGACTGGCTGAAGGAGTTCCGTGACTTTGCCTGGAGTGACAGCAGCAGTCTTACCTTGCACCAGTCGGCCCGCATAGAACGGACGGAAGATGGATTTCAGACCTGGATCTATAACCGCACAGACTACGATGAACTTCTTACCGGGCTGGAAAAGCAGGGGCTTTCGCTGCCCACAGCAGATGAGTGGGCCTACCTGTGCGGCGGTGGTTGCCAAACCTTGTTCCCCTGGGGAGATGGGTTAGACTACTCCATGCGTCTGCACTGGTTTGAGAACATGGATGAGGATGAGAACCGGCCCTATGACATGGAGGAGCCCAACTTCTTCGGCCTGTCCATCGCCTACGATCCCTATATGCGGGAAGTGGTGCAGGCTGATAGGCTTACCACCTGCGGCGGTGACGGCGGATGCAATATCTGCGGTGGGCTGGGCCCATTTCTCGGTTTCCTACCCTGTTCGCCCCACTGTAAGCCAGAAGTGCAGGAGGACAATGAACTAAACGGAGATTATGACTTTTATCGGCCTATCATTCGGTTGGAGAACTATGATTGACAATAGAAGCTTGATACGAAATAAAGAAAGAGAGGTGCCGACATGGGAGCATGGGGCATAAAAGCATTAGAGCGTGACGAAGGGTTGGATGTACTGGACATCCTCAAAAATGAATATGTACCGGAGCATCCGGTAATGGATCTGGGCGAGATGATCGAACTGATGAAAGAGGAAGTCATGCTGGGATCTGACTTCTCACAAATCGACTTCCTCTTTGACAATACTGCGATGGCTCTGGCGGAGCTGTATTTCCAATGGAAGGATAACAGCAAACTGGACTACGATCATGAAGAAGCTATATGGGATAAAGTCACCGGTTTCACAGCATCCAAAGAAGCCCTTGCTTTCCTGCTGCGGCAGCTCACCGACATCAAAAACGAGGTGCCGGACGAGGACGGCATCCGTGAGATTGTGGATCTTTGGAAGAACGAGGACAGCGGTGAGATCGCTCCTGCGTGGTTGGAACACTTGAATCAGCTCATTGATCGACTGGATTCAGAACAGGAGGCACGACAAATGTATATCAAAAAATACTGGGGCAACTTTATTGGCGGTTCCGATGACAGTCTGAACCTTGTGGCATTTTTAGAGGATCAGAAAAAGGAGGAAATCCCCCTCAGCGAGATTTTCGCCAAGATCGGTCTGGACAAGCAGAGCTGGGACTTCCGCCAAACCGTGGAGTATCTGGAGTTTACACACTCCGATGGCGTGGAGATGGACTTCCACTTCGCCATTGATGTGGTCACCGATCTGGCCGCTATCCTGCTGGAGTGCAGCGTCAGCGGCAGTGTAAACCTTCAGGATCTGGACGAGTACAACACCCCCGTCTGCCGTATCCGCATCACTGCTACGCCAGAGGAGCATGACGCAATGAACAAGTCCCTGGCGGACTTTGTCCAAGATCCCCTGTCCTATGACATCAGCGAGATGATGGGCGAGGATGAGATCACAGATATGGCTTATCAGGTGGAGATGCTGCGGAAAGAGCTGTACGAAGCCTCCGGCCGCAACCGGGACTACCATGTAAAGGCGGAAGATGTGAAACATCTGCTTCCCGACTGGAAGGGTGCCGATGGCTGTATCGCCACCAACCGCATCACGGTGGAGGGCTACAAGGTTGGCTACTGCTACCGGGAGGAGCCGGACGGCGGCTGGGACAGCGGCTGGCGCTTCACCGCCGGTGACGAGAGCGAGGCGTACATGGACGATCCCAACAATGCCGGGATCTACAAGCTGAACACGATCTGCAATGACGATCCCGACATCATCCCTTTGCTGAACACCCCCGCTCCCTGCGCCTTTGAGCGGGATGAAAATGGCGTGTTCCAGCAGATCAAAGACTGGAAACCAGATGAGGACGAGGAGGACCCTGATATGGATATTTTGAAGCAGTGCCAGAAGTGGCATGAGGAGGACAAACACCAGAAAATCGTTGACGCACTGGAGGCAATCTCTGCCGAGGAGCGTACCCCGGAAATGGATATGGAACTGGCCCGCGCCTACAACAATCTGGCGGACTCCAGCGAGCCGGAGGGAAGGAAGCTGCTTCACCAGGCACTGGAACTGATGCAGTCCCATGAGGAGGAACTGGGAGATACTTATTCCTGGAATTTCCGTATGGGGTATGCCTATTATTATCTGGATCAGGAGGGCCGCGCTCTGCGGCATTTTGAAAAAGCTCTGGAACTGCATCCCGGTGATGATCCTAAGCTCAACACCCGACAGGACATGGAGGAACTAATTGACTCGTGCAAAAAGGGTATTTCTCTGCCGCAGTTCTGGGAGTGCTTCCGGGAACGGACAGAGAACTGGTGGGAAACCTTTGCCGAGATGGAAGCAGAGCTGCGCCAGATGATGGACGAGGACAAAGATCACACCCGCGGTGCGGAGATCGTGGCCCAAATGGAGGAAACCCTGAATTTGGTTTTTGACGAGATTTCCTTCGAGATGGGCTTCAACGGCGAAAAGCATGAGCTGATCCTCACCCCGGAGGGGGATAAGGTCAAACTGTTTGAGCTGGTCTACTTCCAGAAGCACGCCCCCAAGGAGGTGCTGGAGCACTGGAATATCCTTGTGGGCCGTCAGCCTCTCCAGAACATCGGCCTGCGTACTGAGGATGGCTGGGACATCTCCGGGGAGGATGTGCAGATCTGGCTGGAGGAGCAGGGTGAAAACAGCTTCGCCATCTCCACCTACTGCGAAAAGCTGCTGCCTATGCTCCGGGAGGAAGAAGGCCGGGCCTGGTGGATGCTCACTACCCTCACCGACCAAGTGCTGGGCGAGATCTCCCACATGAGATACATAGACAGCTTTGATGTGCTGGAGGAACCCAAGGCAGAGCCGTCCTTCCTCCTGTCCCAGCTGCCCGACAAACTGCGGGAGCAGGGCCTGGAGCTCTCCACCGACCCGGAAGCCTATCTGGAGAGCTACCTTGGTTACAAAATGGAACCCAAACAGGACCCGGACGCCGATTGGCGGCTGGATGTAATGGCCGGTTCCACCTGCTGTGTGCCGCTCATCAACGGCTATCTGAATGCCGACAATGATTTTATGGACGATCTCCATGCCGACGGCGCGGTGGCGGGCTTCTTCTGCTATCCCCTGGATACCCTGCGGGAGGAGGAAGGCAGTCAGAAAATTTTCGACTTCCGGGACAAACTGGAGGAAGTGCTCACCGGCGGGGATGGTTCGGAAGTGCTCACTCTCACCGGCGGGGCTACCGGCCTCTACTGTGGCTATGTGGACTTCATCGCCTGGGACATCCAAGAGGCGCTGAACATGGCGAAAGAGTTCTTTGAAGGCACGGACATCCCATGGGCCATCTTCCACACCTTCCGCCGTGAAGCCGGTTCTGTACCCCTAAAGCAACAAGATGATGGGACAGAAACTGAGAATCAGGATGACGAGTTGGACGAAACGCTGACGGGCATGGACTATATTCCTTACACCCAACAGAACGCCGAATCCTTCTTCCAGCAGCTGGAGCAGTGGAACGACGAGGATGAGTACACCCGCTGTATCCAGGCACTGAATGCCATCCCGGAGAACTGGAGGAACTACCGCACCGCCTACGCCCTGGCCCGTGCACTGGAGAACTACGCCATCATCGGGGACCATGACGAAGGTACTTTGAAATCCAAGGGAGACAAAGCCCTTCTGAGGGCCATTGAGGTGCTGGAGTCCGTCCGGGAGGAAGGCCAGGACAAGGCGGAGTGGAATATGCGGATGGCCTATGGCTATCAGTATCTCTATGGTCAGGAGGAAAAGGCCATCCCCTACGCCGAGCGGTGGGCGGAGCTGGACCCCGAGGACGAAAATGCCCCGGCAGTAATTCGGGAGTGTAAGGCGGAGATCCGGAAACGCCAGCGCAGCCGGAAGAAGAAGGCCAAATTCGTGCCCGGTGATACTCCATTTGAGGGCTTCGACCTCACCAACTTCTGGGATGATAATTGGTATGCACTGAAAGAATATGTCAGTGATCCGCCTTCCGATGAGCTGATCGCCAGCGTGGAGGAGGAACTGGGCTACAAGCTGCCCGCCGCCTACATCTGGCTGATGAAGCAGCACAACGGCGGCATTCCGGTGAACACCTGCTATCCCTGCGATGAACCTACCTGCTGGGCAGATGACCATGTGGCCATCACCGGCATTTTCGGCATCGGACGAGAAAAGAGCTGCTCCCTCTGCGGAGAGCTGGGCAGCCAGTTTATGATCGATGAGTGGGAGTATCCTGCCATCGGTGTGGCCATCTGTGACTGTCCAAGCGCCGGACACGATATGATTTTCCTGGACTACCGAGCTTGCGGCCCCCAGGGAGAGCCTGCGGTAGTCCATGTGGATCAGGAAAACGACTACAAGATTACCCATCTGGCAGACAGCTTTGAGGAATTTGTCCGCGGACTGGAGCATGAATCCCTCTATGATCCGGATGAAGATGCAGAGGGTCTTGAGGATGACGCCGACGAGGAGGAAACCGACCATAAGGGTTCCTTTGCCGGATCTGTGCTCCTCTCCAAAGCGGAATGGGACAAGGAGCAGTTGATCCGGAATCTGCGGGAAGAATGGGGCATCGTAGATGAGGAGCCGGATGAGGGCGACGAAGATGATGAGAACAGCGATGACGCTGTGGTAATGCGGGTCGGCGGCATGATGCTGATCGTGACACTCTTCCACGGTCACATCCCGGACAATGAAGCGGAGATCAACGCCGAAAACAACTATATGTGGCCAGAGGCCGTAGAGGTGGCCAAAGCGCACAAGGCCCATATCGTGGTGGCTGTATTGGGCGAGGAGGAAAAACTGCTGGAACGGGGTAAGCTGTTCACTAAGGCGATGGCAGTGTGCTGCAAGCAGAAATATGCCACCGGTGTCTACACCAGCGGCGTGGTATTTGAGCCTCGTTTCTATGAGGGCCTTGCCGATATGCTCAAAGAGGACGAACTGCCCATCTTCAACTGGGTTTGGTTCGGCCTGTACCGGAGCGAGGGGGGCCTAAACGGCTACACCTACGGCATGGATGTGTTTGGCAAGGAGGAAATGGAGGTGTTGAACACCGACGCTGAGCCGGAGGAACTGCGGGACTTTTTGGCCAGCCTTGCCTCCTATGTGCTGGCGTGTGATGTGACACTGCAAGACGGCGAGACCATCGGTTTTTCTGCGGACGATAAGCACACCATCACCCGCAGCCCCGGCGTCTCCCTGCCGGAGGAACAGATGACCCTGAAGATCGGTTACGAGCCTATAAAGGGAGATCCGGAGTATGACAGCTGCGACCACTCAGACAATGATGACACGCAGGATGAGGAAGAATTCAGTAATCCCGAAGTCTACACCGAGGAGGAGATGGAAGCCGTCGAGGGGCACATTGAGCAGTATTTCGGCAAGTTCGAGAATGTGTTCCATGAGCTGGTTTCTCCCGACATCCATGTGGACATCTGCGTGGTGCCGCCCTCTGAGGAGCGGGACTACTGCACCCTGGTCACCATGGGCATGGGCGCTCACCGGATGAATGTGCCGGAGGAACTGGCGGAATATAAGCTGGAGCGGGCGGAGCTGGCCATTGCCCTGCCTGCGGACTGGAAGCTGGATCAGGAGTCCATGAAAGACGAAAAGTGGTACTGGCCCATCCGCCTGCTGAAATCCTTGGCCCGCCTTCCCATTGCCAGCGATACCTGGCTGGGCTTCGGCCATACCATGGACAATGAGGAGGATTTTGCAAAGGACACAAAGCTGTGCGCCGCCATTCTGACTGGTCCCCAGGATACCGAAGATGGCAGCGAGGTCTGCACTCTGCCGGGCGGCGAGGAGGTCAACTTCTATCAGGTGATTCCTCTCTACCGGGATGAATTGGAATATAAGCTGGCCCATGACGCGGACGCCCTGCTGGGCAAAATGAACGGCATCAGCTTTGTGGTGGAGCCTGATCGTCAGGATGCTATCACCCGTGGCACCCTTTCCAATGATGATTTTGACGGTGAGATGGACGATGCTTCCTATCATATCGAGAGCATTGAGGAGAAGGAACTGCCTATTGACCCCATCAATGCTTATAACCACATGGCCATCTACCTGCGCTGGTGTATGGAGCACGACCTGATGGGCGAGGACTTCTTGAAAGAATACAGCGAAGTGACCAAACAGGTCAAAGCTGATCCTGCCAATGTGGATCTGAGGGAGTTTATCCGGGATGAGCTGGACGGCTGTCTGTTCTCTGTGCTGTTCAATCAGCAAGGCCGTGCCTTTGCAGGCTATTACTACGGAGAGGGCGACAGCCCCTACTATCCTGCCGACATTGATGACTATGCCCTGAAATATTTTGGTCCGTCCCGATACCACTCCAATGAATTTCAACAGGAGGCATACTTATTCATCCCATTTGATGAGAAATACTATCAGACCATGGCTCAAGTGATTGAGGAACGCTTTGAAAACTGGCAGGGACAGGACTTCGACGAGGATACGCTGGAGCCTTCCGAGGTTGCTCAGGCCATCATGGAGTATCTGGACTGCGAGTGTACCTATTTCCCATCCATGGCAGATGATGACCCCATCATGTCGGCATACAGCTACGCCCAGCGGCTGGGGGTACGGGAGGGCTTTGTTCCCGTGCTCATCAAGGCGGATGATGAAACGCTGTTGGAGTGTCTGGTGATGAACGCCGACCCGGAGCATGATGCGGACTGCTATGAATTTGACCTCAAAACGGTAGAGGAGTACCGGAAGAAGATGCTCTCCGCTCCTGTTAAGGACGGAAAGGCGATTTTGGAGGAATTGACCGGCCAGCGCAAGGAAGAAGCCGAGGACGATGATCTGGACTGGGAGGAGGAAGTCCTGGGCGAGATGGAGGGCGGAGAACCCAACGACCGCTTCGCAAACTATTGGAACGATGATACCGGAATGACATATCCGCTCATTCTGGCTAAAATTCCGGTAAAGAACCCCTGGGAGATCTTCGCCTACCTGCCCTTTGGAAATTGGAATGAGTGTCCCGATACACCGGACCTGATGGCAGTGGCGAAATACTGGTTCGAGCAACATGGTGCCATCCCTGCCGCCATGAGCCACGATGAATTGGAGTTTGAACTTCCAACTCCGATCTCCAAGGAAAGAGCTATGGAGGTGGCTGTGGAGCAATATGGTTTCTGCCCAGATCTGGATCAGAATGAGGATGGAAGCATTGGCTCCTTGGCAGATGTCCTGTGGCAGTCCACCGTCTGGTACTTCTGGTGGGATTGATGGGAGGTGCGACCAATGACAGAATATCAGAAAACCTATATCGAACTAAAAAAACAGTTTGTTGCGACCAATGAAGGTCCAGACAATGTCCGCGCTCTATATACCTTCAAGGAAGAACTTGAGCAGAGTGAGGATCAGCAGGCCAAAGAAGTGCTGGTGGATGTGTATGATCTACTGGACTTCAAAAAGGATGCCTATGAACTGCTCTGCCAAATCGGAAATCGTTCCGATAAAAAGACCCTCAAGCGGCTGGGCACGCTGAAGGACTATGCGGAAAACTGGGGCAATCATTATGCTCTCCCCAAGCCCAAAACGCCGGAGGAAAAGCAGAAAGAAAAGGAACGGCAGGCCCAGCTGGGCCTGCCCGCCTTCCGGTATCACCCAAACCCTCTGGAAACTGGGGCTTTTGAGGAATCCGCAGACGGCGTTGTCTGCGACTGCTGCGGCAAGACGACCCATATTTTCTATACAGGCCCCTTTTACGCTGTGGAGGATATTGAGTATCTGTGCCCGGAGTGTATCTCCAGTGGCGAAGCAGCCCGGAAATATGACGGCTGCTTCCAGGACGATTGCTCTCTGGATAATGGTGTAGACGATCCAGAGAAGCTGGACGAGCTCATCCACCGAACTCCCGGCTACTCCGGTTGGCAGCAGGAATACTGGCGCGCCCACTGTGGCGACTACTGCGCCTACCTGGGCCATGTGGGTGCCAGAGAACTGCGGGCGCTGGGTGTGCTCGAGGAAGTGTTGGACGATCCCATGTGGGATGACGAACAGAAGAAAATGATTCAGGAATCCGTCAATGGCGGGCATCTGCAATGCTATCTGTTCCAGTGCCTCCACTGCGGAAAACACCTGGTCTGGATGGATTTTGATTGAGGTGGCAACATGGAGAAGAAGGATTTTCCCAAGGGAACCAAGCCCCGTGAGATCTTCGTCTATACCTGTGAGCGGATCGCGGAGCCTTTGAACCCGCTGGGCTACAAATACCGCAAGAGCAAAAATGACATCTACAAAAAAGACGGCATCTTTGTGTTCTCCTTTTACTTTTCCCCCTCCATCCGCTTTGGCTCCACCACTTTTACTGCCTTCTTCGATGTGAGTTCCCCGGTGATTGCCCAGTGGCGCAGTGAGCAGGAAGGGACGGAGGAAACCTATGATGGTATCGTGGGTACCTCCATCGCCCGGCTGACCCACCGGTATGATGACTTCCCCCGCTATGAGGTATCTACTCTGCTGGAGCGGGAACGCTCTATCCAGGAAATTTCCGGGCAGATCCAGGACTATGCACTACCATTCTTTGCCCGGTTTTCCAATCTGCCCAAGCTGCTGGACGATGTGGAACAGGAGGGGTTCTTCCCCCATCGGAAGGGGTTCGATGTCCCTAAGCGGAATCGGGAGTTCATCGAATGCTTCCGGGAGTATCTCCAAAAGCAGTAGGAATCAGCAGAAAGGAAACAACACCTATGTCAAACAGTAGAGTATCCACTTGGAGTGGAATCCGGAACAAATTGGAGAATGACTACCTGTGCCCGGCACTCCGGGGCCACATCCAGTATTTTGCCACCAGTTACAGCAAAAGCGCCGACCATGAGGGCCGGGCCGCCATTCGTGTGGACGGCGTGGAAGTGCTGCGGAGCAACTACTACACCTATTTTGAAAATGTGTGGACGAAATTTCATCACTTGCGCTCCACCACGCTGAAAGATCACGACTCCGCAAAAGAGGCCATCAATCAGGCTCATGCCTATGCGCTGGAGCAGGGCACCTTTGACCAAAAGGTGTTCTATGAGGCGTTTGGGATCTTTGACAACCAGAGCATCGAGAAAAGCCTTGTCAGCGAGAATCCCCTTGTCCGTATCTTTGCCCTTCTGGATCGCAGGCTTGGCAAGCGCCGCCTGCTGGCTTTGGAGGACTCCATGGAGCAGGAACTGGACTGGGTGCGGGCTTTCTATGTGATCCGGTTGCAGGCCGAAGGGCTGATGGAAGCGAATAACATTTAGGAGGAACCACCATGTCACAGATCGCGTCCTTTTATCTGATAAAAAATAACCAGCGGCAGGAGTTGTCCGACGGTGACTGCTCCGGCGCGGTCTATATGGCCATCTGGGACTGGTGTGAGAGCGAACTGGATCTGGATGTCCGTTTTCCTGCTCCCCAGACGGAAGACACCCTGGACTGCGCTCTGCTGGAGGGAGAGCTGGCGTCTCAACTGCTGGCAGCTCTGCGGGAGCAGGATCTCCCGGAGCTGGCCGCTGAAATTGCCCCGGACTGGGATCTGCCCACCGAGGCGGTGCAAAGCGGGCTTAATACGCTGCGCTCCCATCTGGAACTGGTGCAGGGCGATGCTGCTCTGCTGTATGAAATGACATGAGAACGGAGGGATACCATGCTGGCAAAGCGGTTTGAACACATTTTACATGATCTGGGCATGGCTGGGCTGGAACACCCTCTGTTCTACCATGCACCGGTGGGCATTCGTTTTAAGATCGGCGGGGAGGAACCAATCTATCTGGATAGGCGTGCGGCGAAGCTGAAAACCAACCCCGCTTATGTTCAGGGGGCGCTGGACCGAGCCGCCGCGATCTATCGGGCACTTCCGGCGGTGTCGGACCTTCTGCGGATCGACGGGTATCCCGATGAAGAACCCGCCGAGTCCCTGCTGACCGTTATCCGGCAGCGAGTGGGCCTCCCAGTTCCCGATGAACAACTTTCGGCCACAGAGCAGGATGAAGATGGGGATACCCATGCACAAGTGCAGTTTTACTGGGATCTCAGCAAGATCAGCTTTCAACCAGAGCTGCTTCTTCGGGAAATCATTCTGGGGGACATCGGCGGCTGGAACGGCTTTGTGTCCAGCGTCTATCTGGCTGGGCCGGGGCCGTTCCTCTACCATTTGTACGATGACCGTGGGCTGGATGTGCTGGGCGGCTCACAGAAGCTGCTATTGCCTCTCTATCATCAATTTCATGACTGGATTTTGGAATACGATCTGGAGAAGATTGACCAGATGTTCGCTCCAGCAAAAGAATGACTGCATAACAGAAAAGGAGACATTGCTATGGGACTTGACATCTACGCCGGGACGCTGACCCGGTACTATTCTCACAACTGGAAAACTGTTGTTCAGCAGTGGGCGGAGGAAAACGGATACACCTTTAACCGGATCACCCCGGATGGAGAACCCGCCGACAACGAGGAGGAGCTGTCCCCGGCTGAGATCCAGGCGGCAGTGGAGGACTGGCGGGATCAGATCTTAGCCGCCATTTCCCAGCCGAACCAACCGCCCTACACTCCATGGCCGGAGGACAACGAGCGGCCCTATTACACCGATAAGCCGGATTGGGATGCCTTCGGCGCTATGCTGCTGGTAGCCGCCTGTCATACATACGAGGAACCGGTGCCTCCCACCGTGGAGAAGGACTGGGACTTCGGGGAGCATCCCCTGATTGCCCGCCTTGCATCGGACGAGGAGCGGGTGTGGTCCCTGCTTCGGGGCGCGACTTGGTGGCTTCCCCTCACCGACAGCTTTCTATTCCAAGGCCCTCTGCCCACCGATGATCAGACGATGATCGCCACCTTGGGCGGACTGCGGAAGGAGCTGGAAAAGCTGAACCAGCTGGCATGGCAGGCCGATGAGGACACCATCCTTGGCTGGGCAGACACGGAGGGATACCCGGTAGACGGAACCATAGACTCAGATGGACAGTACAGCAAGGCAGACATCCCAGAACACACCCAGTATGACACTCAATCCCTGGCCAAGTTTGTCTTCTCCATGTTCTGGCGGGCCATGCGGTTTGCGGAGGAGCAGCAGGTGCCCATTCTGCTGGATTATTAAAGAAGATTCGTCAGGAGGTGGAGACCGTGGAGCAAAAACGCCCGGCAGATATATTTCAGGAGCTTCTGGACTACCTGTGGAAAGGCTTGGGCCTGGAGGAAAAGGGCTGGAAGCGGCTGAAAAAAGGCGACTTCAAAAAGAAAATGAAAAACGGGCTGACCTATCAGATATGGTTTGACCGGAGGCGCTACAACTACATAGACTACGAAATCGGCCATGGAAATGTAGAGGTGGGCTTCACCTGTATCATAAAGCAGGGAGATGACCGGCTCTACTCTTTCAAAATAGAACCGACAACAGGCGGTTCATTCTTTCGGATGCTGACAGAGGACCTGCGGCTGAACACCGGGCTGCTGGACACCTTTCTGCCCCTGATCAAAGCCCACTACCTTGACTTTATCGACCGCTTTGAGGCGGACCCAGCAGAGGCATTACATCTGGTCTGCGCTCCCTTTATCCAGCCGGAGGATTACAGCTGGTGCATCCATGTGGATGAGCAGATGGTGGAACGGTACGGAACACCAGAGCAGCTGGCGGAGTACCGCCATCAGGCGGAATTGCGCGGAACGCCTGAACACAAGGCAAAGAATTGGATGGGTTCGATGTTGTTCCACCTCTCCCACGCCAATGATGTGGATCAAGCCTGGGCCTCAAGCCGCACCAGAGAGGAACTGGACCAGGTGGTGGAACCCTTTGTGCAGGCCAAGCGGCAGACAGGACAGTGGACACAGGAGGATGAGGCGGGCTATCAGCTCTACCGGCAGGAAACAGATCCGAAGAAGCGCACCTTTCGGGTATGGTATCTCATCGCCAACCCCCGCGGCCTGCCGAAAGAGTTTGTCCAGAAAGAGCTGGAGTTTCGGTGGAAACTGTTCCCAGAAAAGAAGGAGGAACCCAAATGAGCAATAAAGCTTTCCAGCAAAATCTGGACGACAAAAAAGGCCCCCAGCCCGGAGGTCCCTATCTCATTCAGATGCTGTTCAAAGAGCCGGTAGAAATGCCGGATAAAGAAAAAATGACTGCCATAATGGAGAAGCACATCGGATCAACAGAGTGCTTCTGTTATGATAAGAAAATGGCCGGCTTTGCCGCCCTGGATCATGTCGCGGAATTTCAGGACGGCAAGTGCCCGGTACAGCTGATGGTGATGAAATGCGACAAGTTCAAGGGCAAAGGCTTTGATGCCTTTCTGATGAGCCAGATGTGGGACTGCCAGGAGGACCGTGACCGGATCTTCCGGGAGTGCAAATATCAGGTGGTGGCCACCGATATGCTGACTGCGGCGCTTCCAGCGCTGGAGCGTGCCAACCTGGATGCCGACTTTCTGGAGGCTCTGGCAGAGCTGTACCCCACCTGTGAGGCGTTCTATTTCCAGAACTGCGGCAAGCTGTTTCTGGCAGAGGATGTGCGCTCACATCAGATTGAGGGGCCGGATCGGTTCATCCGCTTTGGCGTCAATGTCCGTTTCTTCAACATCGAGGGCACGGAGGATATGCTCATCGACACGGTGGGCATGAGCACCCTGTTTTTGCCGGATCTCCAGTACCACTTCCACGGCATGGACCCCAACTGGGTGGTAAACCACGCCTATAATGCAGCGTCCTATATTCTGGAGCATGATAACCCCATTGAGGATGGGGAAACCATAGACGGCGTGGCGGATGGCCAGATGTGCCGGGAGATCCAGTGGAAGTGCCAATATGAAGATGCCTTGATCCAGCCGCCCAGAGGGGTGCTGGACATCAACATGGGAAACTATGCTTCGGGAGGACGCTGAATGAATGGCGTTGTGCTCCTGGTAGGCGGACTTCTGCTTGTGGCGGTGATCAAGCTGATTATAGATCGAAATTGGATCGGCCTGCTTCTCTGTGCTGTCGCCCTGCTTCTGGTCTTTGGGGCTGGACACCATACAAAATAGGCCATTTTAAGAATCGAGGAGGTGAAGTATGCAGAATTCAACAAATATGCGGATACTGGAATTACTCCGGTTTCTCTATGAGCGGACCGATGAAAACCATCCCGCCACAGTATCTGACATCATTGCCCATCTGAATGGAAAAGGAATTCAGGCAGTGCGGCAGACTGTTTACGCAGATACCAATGCGCTGATCGATGCGGGGATTGATATTGTGGTGGTTAAGAGTACCCAAAACCAATATTTTATGGGAAACCGCCTGTTTGAGTATCCAGAACTGAAAATGCTGACAGACGCAGTAGCATCCTCGAAGATCATTTCTGCCAAGAAGTCTGAGGAGCTGGTGCAGAAATTATGCCGTCTGACCAGTCTACATCAGGCAAAGCAGCTTCAAAAATTTGCTGCTTTATCCAGCCGTGTCAAACCGCATAATGAAAAGGTTTACTACATCATTGACAATATCCAAACAGCGATTGGAAACCATCAGCAAATTCGGTTCCAATACTATGAATATACTCAAGAAAAAAAGAAAATCTTAAAGCATGATGGATATTATTATGTCGTAAATCCTTATGCGCTTGAATGGAAAAATGACCATTACTATTTGATTGGATTTTCTCTGAAGCATCAGAAAATTGCTCACTTCCGTGTAGATCGGCTAACAAGTGTAGAAAATCTGGAAACTTACTTTATGCCGATAGAGGGATTTGATGTAGCCTCCTATACAAATAAAATGGTTGATATGTTTACATCGGAGTCATCGAAGGAAGTAACCCTTCTATGTGAAAACGAATTGATGAGAGTAATCATAGATCATTATGGAGAAGATGCTGCTGTTGATAGGTATGATGATACACACTTCACAGCCAAAATTGAAGTGAACCCCAGTGGAACTTTTTATGGCTGGATATTCAAATTCAAAGGGAAAATAAAAATTCTCTCTCCCAAAGAGTGCATTACGGAAATGCAGCAAATCGCTCAGGAATTTATATAGCGCAAAAGAGGTGTTATTGATTTTTAACACCTCTTTTCAAATGAAATTTTTATCCTTGAAGTGAACAGATGTTCGATATACAATATAAGCAAGATGTTCGCAGTTCGTCGAACAAATGAGAGGTGAATGCTGTGGGCAATATAACTTTTGGATCATTTATAGCCGAGAAACGCAAGGCGCACAAATTCAATTTACGCGATACAGCCAAGCATTTGAATATTGCTTACGGCTATCTGTGTGATATTGAACAAAGCCGCCGTCCTGCACCCAATGGAGATTTTGTGGAACGCATCTCCGCCTTTCTGAATTTGGATAAATCAGAACATGAGTTGCTTTTGGATCTGGCTGCAAAATCACGCAATACAGTATCTGCTGATTTGCCAGACTATATCATGGAAAAAGATATTGTTCGGGCAGCCTTGCGTGTGGCAAAAGAAGTAGACGCTACCGATGAAGAATGGCAGACATTTATGAAAATGCTAAAGGAGCGTAAACGATAGGGGGGATAGCTTTGTCAATTCCACAAATCCGTACAGAAGCAATCGAGGCGGTAGGGCGAAAAATCCTGATGGAATATGATCCCTCTCTGCTATCCGGACAACCATGTTCTGTGCCAATCGAAACCATTATCGAGACAAAGTTTGATCTAATCCTGGAGTTTCATACACTAAGAAAAAACCCCAAGATATTAGGGGAAACAATTTTCGATGACGGTGCCGTTGTTTTATATGACCAGATACAGAGACAGTATCGAATGATTGCAGTAAGAGCCGGTACAATCTTAATTGATGAACGGCTTTGTGATCCATCAAAATTAGGGCGGCTCCGGTTTACCTGTGCCCATGAGCTGGCTCATTGGGTACTACATAAGAAGTTATACTCCGGTACTGGAGATGTTGCTGCTTATAACGGAAATGTTTCTTCCGACGAAAGTCATGGCATAATTGAGCGTCAGGCGGATACCCTGGCCTCTGCTCTGCTGATGCCTTTACCGCAGATCAAAAAATGTTTTTACCAGCTTAGAATAGGCCGGACAGATGAACAGCTCATTGCTGAAATGGCAAATATTTTTGAGGTTTCCAAGCAAGCAATGCAGATTCGTCTAAAATCCAGAAACCTGATATAACCAAATGGGAGAATAGAGAGAGGCACTGCCCTCTCTCACTCTCCTCTGCTATGCTATTTTGTACCTAATATGTTCGCAATATTGCGAACAAGGAGGGATGTTCTATGAGAAAAGAAAGCACAACAATCCAAAAATGTAACAGCAGGCTAACAGCTTTGGGGCTTAACAGCGACGCTGCGTTTCATAGAAGTAAGCTGATTCTAAAGATTTACCGTGATGTAGTCTGGGTTCTGAGTGAACGGGCAGAAGAATTACAAGAAACCGCTTGGATTATGGGAGAACAAGATATAGAGTCTGGCCTCTGCTATCTTGAAAATTTTGCACCAGATATTGAACTGCAAGCCTTTGAAGAAAAAGTTTGCTGCCTTGTTCAAAATCAAATGCTGGTCAATATTATTGACCGTGCACTCCTTCGTCTGAAACGGTATCCGGATCGAGGAGAACTTTACTATGAAATTTTGACTAAGCAATTCATCTATCGGTTTAACAGTACAGAGAAAGAATTGCTGGAAGAACTAAATATAGAACGCAGTGTCTTTTATGACCGAAAACGAGAAGCCATCTATTTATTTTCTGTTTGCTTGTTTGGATATTCTATTCCAGAAGTCCTGGAGGAGCTGCCCCGACTAAATTCCGACTAAATCCCGACAAATCCCCGACCTAATCCCTACTCCCTTCCGACTTCCGACCTGCTATACTTGGTATAGTGGCAGGAATGCGCTAAATTGAATACTTTTCTACATAAGGCCCGGCATTAACCGGGCTTTTTTCATTCCTGCTGCAATATGGCGGCAGGAACATGGCTGGAGGTGAAAACACTTCCGGCCTTTTTCTTTGCCCGGTATTAGGAGGCCGGTATGCGCTGGGAGGCGTACATAGCAAAATATCCATGACACCGTTCAAATTCGCTGTCTACCAAGAATTTGAACGGAGGAAAGGATATGACGAGAGTATTCATTTGGAAAAATAACAGCCCACAGGAATGGGAGGAAATCAGTTTTTCAGCGTTCAGTAAGGCACGCCGCAATGGTTGCTTTACTGGGCGCTTTTTTGTTGAAACAGTCAAAATGTTCCGTGATGAAGATGACCGCATTATCATGGAATGTTCTCGCAAAGATTTTGAAAAATACCAGCAGGAGGACCGCCACAGCCGCTATCTCCAGGAACATGAGAAAAGTTGCTCTATATTCCCGGCTTCTCATGTGGGAGATCGTGACGGCACAGAGGAAGGTTATCAGGATACAGATTTGTTTGTGGATGAATCTGTTGATACTGCGGAACAAGCTATTCAGAATTTACTCCTTGAGGATTTACACCAAGCTCTATTGAAACTGAGTCCGGCAGAACGAGATTTTATATTGTCCTATTATGAAATGAAGATACCAAATGCAACTTGTTTAGCCCAACGATATGGTATTACTCGGCAAGCCGCAGATAAGCGATTGAAAAAAATCGAAGAAAAAATAAAAAAGTTGGTTGCGATTTTCTAAAAAAGTGGCAGTAGCAAGTGAGAGGGAAATCCTTTCACTTGCACCTTGACAACCTCATATACGAATCATTAAGTTTGATCCTCTTTGGGCGTAATAGCCGCTACACCAGCGGTATATTTTCTGAGAGCTGCCACTCACATAACAGGCCAACCCATTTTTGCTGTATAGATGAGTTTGCGTTTTATCAGAAATATATCAGGCTGGAATACATCGGATGGCATCCGGTCATGGCATAACAAGGAGGAAAGCTCTCTTACAGCCATAGTCCGAGCGTGATAACAACCGTCGCAGGCCATGGGTAAGACCAAACGAAGTGGAGGTGAAATTCCTGAGAAGCAGGCCAGCCATCTGCGGCTTAATGATTACCCAAGTCCCTGGGGTGTCGTGGACAAGTAAGGGATAAAACAGGCGCTAAATTGAAGGAGACTCTGTAATTTGCAGAGCCTCCTTCTTACATAATCAAATCTCAAAACATAGGAGGATGAACATGAAAGAAGATTGGATTTATAAGCGTGGGGATTTATATTATGCCAATTTGAATCCTTATTTTGGATCAGAGCAAGGCGGCACCCGTCCTGTCCTGGTTCTTCAAAACAATGTGGGGAATTTTTTCTGCCCCACTTTGATCGTAGCTCCGCTCACCAGTAAATGGATTAAGAAAAAGGAGCTGCCCACACACTATGCACTGGAGAGCGTTCCAGAGCTTGGACTGAAATCTGTTGTTCTGCTGGAGCAAATTAAAACGATTGATAAAAGGCGTGTTTTATCGTACATTGGGCGCGTATCTCGCGAAGAAATGAGAGCGATTGATGATGCTCTGCAAGTTAGTTTAGATATTCATATTCCGGAGGAAATGGAGGCTCCGTAAGGCCACTTACCGGATAAAGGAGGCGTTTTTATGTTTGAAGCAAGAATTGCGGAATTGAACCGCTTTAATGAACAAAATCCTGTCAGCTATGACAAAAGAACCTATACGGTCGATGAGATTCAGGACATTCTGGGTATCAGTCGTCCCACAGCATATAATCTGGTAAAACAGGGTGTATTCCACAGCGTCAGAGTCGGCGGTCATATCCGCATTTCCAAAAAGAGCTTTGATGACTGGCTGGATCACACAGATGAATGATTTGTCAAGGATGCCGATCTCCAAATCGACATCCTTAACTTTTTTTCTGCTTTCTCTTACAATGAGGCCATAGCAAGAAAAACTTTATAGAGGAGGCAAAAGCCATGCAGAAACAAAGAGTAAAGACCAGTATGTCTGTACCAGAGATGGGCAAAATGCTTGGGCTTGGTAAAGTAGAATCCTACTGGTTGGTTAAAAAGAACTATTTCAAAACAATTCAAGTGGCCGGACGAATGAGAGTTATGCTGGATAGCTTTGAAGATTGGTATGCCGGCCAGTTCCACTATAAAAAAGTGGATGGTACACCGCCCGGAGAGAAATGGCGGCATACTACGATGTCAGTTCCGGAAATGGCGGATCTTTTGGGGCTGAAATCTGGCACAGCTTATGACCTTGTTAAAAGGGGCTATTTTGAGACGACCTTGATTGATCGAAGAATTCGTATCATTACCAGCAGTTTTGAAGCCTGGTATCAAAAGCAAACTCATTATGTGAAAATCTCAGAAAGGAGCAATGAAAATGGCATCTATCGTGAAGCGTAAAAGCAAATATTCTGTGGTGTATGATTACACAGATGAAAACGGAAAACGCAGACAGCGTTGGGAAACCTTCAGCACAAATGCAGAAGCAAAAAAACGAAAAAAGCAAATTGAGTATGAGCAGGACTCTGGAACCTTCTTTATTCCTACGGCAAAGACCCTGAACGATCTGCTCGATGAATATATGTCCATCTATGGTGTAAATACCTGGGCAATGTCAACATATGAAAGCCGCCGTGGTCTGGCGAGAAACTACATAACTCCTATTATCGGAGATATGTTACTATCCGACATCACTCCAAGGATGATGGATAAGTATTACCGCGATCTGCTCTCTGTGAAAACGGTAAGCGTCAACAACCGCAAACCCACAAGCGAATATCTGACCCCGCATACAGTAAGAGAAATTCACAAGCTACTTCGCAGTGCCTTTAATCAGGCGGTGCGTTGGGAACTAATCAGCCGTAACCCTGTTCTGAATGCGACACTTCCCAAAGAAGAACATAAAGAACGGGATATATGGACTGCCGAAACGCTGAGCAAGGCTATGGAAGTCTGTGATGATCCTATCCTCTCCCTTGCCTTAAATCTGGCGTTCTCCTGCTCTTTACGCATTGGTGAAATGCTGGGCCTTACCTGGGACTGCATTGATATTGCACCACAGAGCATAGAAAATGGTTCAGCTTATATATTCGTCAACAAAGAGCTGCAACGGGTTACACGAGGTGCATTGGACGATTTGAGCGACAAAGGTGTTATTAAGAAGTTTCCACCTTGCATAGCCAGTACCCATACTGCTCTGGTCCTGAAAGAGCCTAAAACCAAAACCAGTATTCGCCGCGTGTACCTGCCGAAAACAGTTGCCTATATGCTGGTAGAGAGAAAAAAAGAAATTGATGAGCTGATGGATCTGTTTGGAGATGAATACATCGACAATAACCTGGTCTTTTGCTCCAGCAATGGCCGTCCGATGGAAAGTCAGGTGATTAACCGTGCTTTCAATAAACTTATCAAAGAAAACGGACTGCCTCATGTTGTGTTCCATTCTCTCCGCCACTCCAGCATCACCTACAAGCTGAAACTCAATGGCGGCGATATGAAATCCGTCCAGGGCGACTCTGGTCATGCTCAGGTAAAAATGGTTGCAGATGTCTACTCTCACATCATCGACGAGGATCGCTGCATAAACGCTCAGCGATTGGAGGAAGCATTTTACTCATCCAAGACTCCTGACCCTGTTGAAGATACAGAGCCTAAAACTGAGGATACTGCCGTCACTGAAAGTGATGAAAGTGATGCAGCGAAGATACTGGAACTGCTTAAAAATCCCGAAACTGCCGCACTGCTCAAGCAGCTGGCAAAAGCTTTATAAAGTCCCTCCCTCAGAAGAACGCCTCTCACTTTGTGAGAGGTTTTCTTCGTTTGAACCACTTTGCACAGTGACCAAACACTTTTTTTGTTAGCAAGGTTCTGAAAGCATTTTTGAGCGATGTTAGCAAATTCGCGATTTTGTTTGCAACTTCCTCTAATTCCTGCTAACAAATGTTTGCAAGTTCCTTTGGTAAAAATCGAACCTCTGACTTACCGCCTTTCTTAGCAAAAGGCCAAATCTCGTTAGCAAATGTTAGCAAACCAAGGTTTTTTGCAAAAAAGCCACAAAAGCCGCAAAAATAAGAAAAGCCGAAAACCCTGATAAATCAAAGGTTTTCGGCGTGTTTGCTGGCGTCCCTGGCGGGATTCGAACCCACGGCCTTTCGCTTAGGAGGCGAACGCTCTATCCTGCTGAGCTACAGAGACTTATATTAAATTGAGACTGGCAACGATCACTTTTCCCCGTAAGGCAGCTGGTAGAGCACAACCTTAGGAGGCGTGTGCTCTATCCAGCTGAGCTATATGGACACATGCCGTATTTCCGGGATTTGATTCCGGCTATCATCGGAAACCTGCGAGTCAGTCTTGACTGACCTCACTGGAACAGTGTACCATAAAATAAGAAAACAGACAAGGAGAAAAATGATGGAACGTGAGATTGATATGAAGGAGGTTTCCGACGGAAGGCTCTATGGTCTGCGGGATATGGTGAAGGCTGACTGCGGCGGCTGCGCAGGCTGCTCCCAGTGTTGCGAAAGCATGGGAAGCACAATTATTCTGGATCCCTACGATGTATGGCGGCTGACTGCGGGACTGCAGGTGAGCTTTGAGGCGCTTCTGCAGGACAAGCTGGAGCTGAACCTGGTGGAGGGGATTATTCTGCCGAACATGAAGACCTCCGGGGAAAATGAACGCTGTGGCTTCCTGAATGGGGAAGGGCGCTGCAGCGTTCATGCGCTGCGGCCGGGCTTCTGCCGGATCTTTCCGCTGGGCCGGTTTTATGAGAACCACAGCTTTCAGTATTTCCTGCAGGTACACGAATGTCCCAGGGAGCCGAAGCTGAAGGTAAAGGTGCAGAAATGGATCGACACGCCGGATCTGAAGCGCAATGAGAAATTCATCATTGACTGGCATTATTTCCTGAAAGACGTCACAGCGCGCCTCGGGGAACAGAATGGGGAACAGTATCAGAAAATGATAGACCTCTATATTCTGAAAAGCTTTTATCAGGAGGAATGGGAGAAGGACAGAGACTTCTATGAGCAGTTTGACGAGCGACTGACGAAGGCGAAGGAGATATTGAAAATTTCCGGGTGATGTAATAAAAAACGAGCATTCACAACGATCAGAAAATTTGTGAGTGCTCGTTTTTATTACGAATAGTGAATTTTACAGGTCCAAATCATCCCATCCGCCCCGGTCCTTCGGCGTCCGGTGATACCGGTTTTCCGAATGCTTATTTTTTGCTCCGGTTTTGGATCCGGTGAAAGAGGTGCGTCTTCCACGGGAACGTGCTCGTCTTCGATGGAGCTTCGGCAGATGAATGGAAAACCGGAAGGTCTTCATCAGATGGCGAAGCAAGCGGTAAAGCAGGAATAGAAGCAGAAGGATTCCGGCTACAATCAGAATCATCCGCACATTGATTTTGATAAAATGTGTCTGTTGAATCGGTTTTTCGGTGCCGTCCGTGTCAGCGGTTTCGTCAGAATCAGTTTCTTTATCGAATGTAAATTCCTGTAAATTATCCTTGGTAAGCGAAATATCCGCAGTTCCCACAGGTTCCTCGTTGTAAGTATAGGAGAGACTGGCAATCACGTCAGAATCCGTATTTTCATCCTGGAAGGTTAGCTCCGGAGAGGCGTCTGTAAAGGAAGCTCCGTTTGGAAGCACAATGCCTGCGTTGGTGTCGATCTGAATCAACGGCTTGGACTGACCGAAGATGGCGCTTCCGATATAGGAAGTGCCGGAACCGGCTACCGAGAAATTTGTTTCGTTTTCGGAGACATTAAACCGGGTGAAATTCTCGGAGGCATAATCCAGAAGCAGCGCTGTATCGGTGAACAGGGGTACGCCCTTCTCGCCGGTGGACTGAGTCCGCATGGTCACAACGATGAGCGTCATGCCGTTTCGTTCCGCTACAGTGACCAGAGTACCCTTGGCCACACTGGTGTTGCCGGTTTTTCCTGCAATAACCGAATCGTCCAGGTACTTTGTGACGCCTTTGTAGGGGGCAATCATATAGTGGTGATTGGTCATATAGGTGATTTCATCACGTTTATTGGTGGGCTGCATCTGGTACTTGGCCGTACCGGAGATGCGTAAGAAGTCTTCATTTTGAATGGCGGCCTTCGTAATCAGCGCCATATCGTGGGCACTGGTGTAGTGATTATCGTTGTGAAGACCATTGGCGTTGGCAAAATGAGTATTGGTGCAGCCAAGCTCCGCAGCCTTCTGATTCATCATTTCCGCAAAGGCGTCGATGGATCCGGCCACATGCTCGGCCAGGCCGTTGGCACATTCATTGGCGGACTCCAGCATCAAGGCGTAGAGGGACTGCTCCACAGTCAGCTGCTCGTCCTCAGTGGTATAGATACTGCTGCTTCCCGCGTCGATGGTGTGGGTCGCGTTATAGGAATAGGTCACAGTTTCGTCCAGCGAGCAGTTCTCCAGGGTCAGAAGCGCAGTCATGATCTTCGTAATGCTGGCCGGATAATTTTTCATATCCATATCCTTATTATAAAGGATGGCGCCGCTGGAAGCCTCCATGACGATGGCAGATTCCGCGTAGATCTGCGGCCCCTGAGGCCAACCGTCGATGGCGTTCGAGTCGATGGCCTTATTATAAGCGGCCTGGCGTTCCGCCTCCAGCTGTTCGGCGGCAGCCTTTTCAGCAGCAATCTGCTTCGCTGATTTCTTACTGGCCTTCTTTGCAGCTTCTGCGGAAACAGGGCTAAAACAGAGGGAGCCTACCAGGGAAAGGGCTATAAGACCCGTGAAAAATCTAAATTTATGTGAAAATTTCATGTGAAAACGCTCCTGTAATTAAAAATTAAAATATATCTTGAAGATAGAAAAAATTTGGTTCGTAATTGAAAATTGTAACAAATGTAAATTTAAGTATAGGCTATTTCCACTATAGGCGCAAGGGCTTCGGGAAAAAGTTTAAAATTCCTTAAGAAAAAAGTGTGTAAAATCTCTGCCGAACGGTTGACAAAGCCCGCAAAAACGGGTTATACTGGCTAATAGCGACGAAACATAAAGAAAAAGCATTGACGAAGAGAGTAGAAAAGCTCCCAAAGGCACAGAGAACCGGGGATGGTGGAAGCCCGGTGCGAGTAGGACTTTTTGAAAATCACTTCCGAGCTCCGGGCTGAAAGCGTTTTGTATCCGAAAAGCAATACCAGTAGGCTCCGGCGGGACTCCTCCGTTATGGGAGACACATGTGATGGCATGTTGTAATAAGGTGGTTTCACAGAAGCGATCGGCTTTTGTCCTGTTACAGGACAAGGGTCGTTTTTTTTTCGCGAAAGGCACAAGTCCCTTCGGACGCCGCCCCGCGAATCTGAAATTCTGGAGAACAGGGTTTTCAGTGATTTCAAAAGGAGGAAAAATCATGTACAACAAAGTATCAACCGACCTGAATTTCGTCGGCCGTGAGAAAGAGATTGAAAAGTTCTGGGATGAAAATCACATTTTCGAGAAGAGCATGGACAGCCGCAAGGAAGGCGAGACCTACACCTTCTACGACGGACCGCCTACCGCCAATGGTAAGCCCCATATCGGCCATGTGCTGACCCGTGTTATCAAGGATATGATCCCCAGATACCGCACCATGAAGGGCTATATGGTACCGAGAAAGGCCGGCTGGGATACCCACGGACTTCCGGTAGAGCTGGAGGTCGAGAAGATGCTGGGTCTGGACGGCAAGGAGCAGATCGAGCAGTACGGCCTGGATCCGTTCATCCGCAAATGTAAAGAGAGCGTCTGGAAATACAAGGGCATGTGGGAGGATTTCTCCGGCACCGTAGGCTTCTGGGCTGACATGGAGCATCCGTTTGTCACATACGATGACAACTACATCGAGTCCGAGTGGTGGGCGCTGAAGGAGATCTGGAAGAAGGGCCTGCTGTACAAGGGCTTCAAGATCGTTCCCTACTGCCCGCGTTGCGGAACCCCCCTTTCCAGCCATGAGGTAGCCCAGGGCTACAAGCAGGTGAAGGAGCGCTCCGCCATCGTCCGCTTCAAGGTAAAGGATGAGGACGCGTACTTCCTGGCATGGACCACCACCCCCTGGACCCTGCCGTCCAACGTGGGTCTGTGCATGAACCCCAGCGACACCTACGTAAAGGTCAAGGCAGCAGACGGCTACACCTACTACCTGGCAGAGGCCCTGGCAGACAAGGTGCTGGGCGGTCTCGCAGAGGAAGGCAAGCCCGCCTACGAGGTTCTGGGAAAATATGTCGGAAAAGACCTGGAGTACAAGGAGTACGAGCCGCTGTTTGCCTGCGCCGGAGAGGCAGCCGCAAAGCAGCATAAGAAAGGTTTCTATGTAACCGTAGACAACTATGTCAGCATGTCCGATGGTACCGGTATCGTTCATATCGCGCCGGCCTTCGGTGAGGACGACGGACGCGTGGGCCGCAACTACGACCTGCCCTTCGTACAGTTCGTGGACGGCAAGGGTAACATGACCGCCGAGACGCCGTATGCAGGTATGTTTGTAAAGAAGGCTGACCCCGAAGTCCTGAAGGATCTGGACGCAGAGGGCAAGCTTTTCGACGCGCCCAAGTTCGAGCATGATTATCCGTTCTGTTGGCGCTGCGACACACCGCTTATCTACTACGCGCGTGAGTCCTGGTTCATCAAAATGACCGCGGTAAAGGATGACCTGATCCGCAATAACAATACCATCAACTGGATCCCGGAGAGCATCGGTAAGGGACGTTTCGGCGACTGGCTGGAGAACATTCAGGACTGGGGCGTAAGCCGTAACCGTTACTGGGGAACTCCGCTGAACATCTGGGAGTGTGAAGGCTGCGGACACCAGGAGTCCATCGGAAGCCGCGAGGAACTCTATGAGATGAGTGGCGACGAGAACGCGAAGACCGTCGAGTTCCATCGTCCGTACATTGACCAGATCACCATGAAATGCCCCTGCTGTGGCAAGACCATGCGCCGCGTACCGGAGGTACTGGACTGCTGGTTCGACTCCGGAGCGATGCCCTTCGCGCAGCATCATTACCCGTTTGAAAATCAGGAGCTGTTCCATCAGCAGTTCCCGGCACAGTTTATCTCCGAGGCCGTAGATCAGACCCGAGGCTGGTTCTACTCCCTGCTGGCAGAGTCCACGCTTCTGTTCAACAAGGCTCCTTACGAGAACGTCATCGTTCTGGGCCATGTACAGGATGAGAACGGCCAGAAGATGAGTAAGTCCAAGGGAAATGCGGTAGATCCCTTTGACGCCCTGGATAAATACGGCGCAGACGCCATCCGCTGGTATTTCTACATCAACAGCGCGCCCTGGCTGCCCAACCGTTTCCACGGAAAGGCCGTACAGGAAGGACAGCGTAAATTCATGGGTACCCTTTGGAACACCTATGCGTTCTTCGTGCTGTATGCCAACATTGACGAATTTGACGCAACGAAGTATGAGCTGAATTATGATTCCCTGAGTGTCATGGACAAATGGCTTCTGTCCAAGCTGAACACCGTAGTAGGCGAGGTAGACGATAACCTGAACAATTACCGGATCCCGGAGGCAGCAAGAGCCCTTCAGGAGTTCGTGGACGATATGTCCAACTGGTATGTACGCCGCAGCCGTGAGCGTTTCTGGGCAAAGGGCATGGAGCAGGATAAGATCAATGCTTATATGACCCTGTATACCTCCCTGGTAACCATTTCCAAGGCGGCAGCGCCCATGGTACCCTTCATGACAGAAGAAATTTACCAGAATCTGGTAAGAAGCATCGACAAGGACGCTCCCGAGAGCATCCATCTGTGCGACTTCCCGACTGTAAACAAGGCATGGATCAACGAAGAGCTGGAGCGCGATATGGACGAGGTTCTGAAGATCGTTGTGATGGGCCGTGCGTGCCGTAACACCGCGAACATCAAGAACCGTCAGCCCATTGCCCAGATGTATGTAAAGGCGCCCTACAAGCTGGCTGAGTACTACTGCGAGATCATCGAGGATGAGCTGAATGTGAAGAAGGTAGACTTCACCGACGACGTCCGCGCATTTACCACATACAGCTTCAAGCCGCAGCTGAAGACCGTAGGACCCAAGTATGGAAAGTGCCTGAACGGCATCCGCCAGCACCTGTCTGAGGTGGACGGCAATACCGCCATGGACGAGCTGAAGGAGAAGGGAAGTCTTACATTTGACGTAAATGGTACAAATGTGGTATTATCGGAGGAGGATCTGCTGATCGACATGGCACAGACCGAAGGCTTCGTATCCGACGGTGACAATACCATCACCGTAGTGCTGGACACCAAGCTCACGCCGGAACTGATCGAGGAGGGCTTTGTCCGCGAGATTATCAGCAAGGTGCAGACCATGCGTAAAGAGGCAGATTTCCAGGTAACCGACAAGATTGTGATTTCCTGCAAGGGCAATGAGAAGATCGAACAGCTTATCAAGGCCAATGCGGATCAGATCAAGTCCGAGGTTCTGGCAGTGGATGTGAAGTTCGACGAGGCCAATGGCTACGTGAAGGACTGGAGTATCAACGGCGAGAATGTTACCATGGGCGTAGAGCGCGCGTAAGCGCGTTCTGGTCTTGCAGCACGAAATGATGCGGACAGCATAATTTCTGTGCATTGCGAAGCGTGTCACTGTGAACGGAGTGAACAGTGATAAACGGTATCAAAGAGGAGGAAACTATTATGAGTAAGAGACCCTTTGACAAGGAACTCTTTAAGAGAAGCGTAGTTTACAACGTGAAGACTCTGTACCGGACACCCATTGAAGAGGCAACACAGCACCAGATTTTTCATGCGGTAGCGTTGGCTACCAAGGACGCGATCATCGATGCATGGATTGCGACCCAGGAGCAGATGAAAAAGCAGGATCCGAAGATCGTGTATTACATGTCCATGGAATTTTTGATGGGCCGTGCTCTTGGCAATAACCTGATTAACCTGACCTATTATGACGAAGTAAAGGAAGCTCTGGAGGAGCTGGGCTGCGATCTGAACGTGATCGAGGATCAGGAGCCGGACGCAGCTCTGGGAAATGGCGGTCTGGGAAGACTGGCAGCCTGCTTCCTGGATTCTCTGGCAACCCTGGGCTATGCGGCATACGGCTGCGGTATCCGTTACCGCTATGGTATGTTCAAGCAGAAAATTGAGAACGGCTATCAGAAAGAGATTCCCGACGACTGGCTTGTGGATGGCAATCCCTTCGAGCTCCGCCGTCCGGAGTACGCGAAGATCGTCAAGTTCGGCGGCTATGTAGATGTAGAAGTCGATCAGAACGGCAAGAACCATTTTATCCAGAAGGGCTATCAGGCCGTACGCGCTATCCCCTGCGACCTTCCGGTAGTAGGCTATGGCAATAACGTAGTAAATACCCTTCGTATCTGGGACGCAGAGGCCATGAATACCTTCCGTCTGGACGCCTTCGACAAGGGCGATTATCAGCAGGCCGTAGAGGAAGAGAACCTGGCGAAGCTGCTGGTAGAGGTTCTGTACCCCAACGACAACCATATGGCAGGCAAGGAGCTGCGTCTGAAGCAGCAGTATTTCTTTATCTCCGCCAGCGTGCAGGAGGCCATTGCCCGTTATAAGAGAAACCATGACGACATCCGTAAGTTTTACGAGAAGGCGGCGTTCCAGCTGAACGATACCCATCCGACCGTGGCGGTAGCCGAGCTGATGCGTATCCTCATCGACGAGGAAGGCCTGGAGTGGGACGAGGCATGGGAGGTCACCACTAAGACCTGCGCTTATACCAACCACACCATCATGGCAGAGGCCCTTGAGAAATGGCCCATCGAGCTGTTCTCCCGTCTGCTTCCCCGTGTATATCAGATCGTGGAGGAGATCAACCGTCGTTTTGTACTGGATATCCAGGCAAAATATCCGGGCGATCAGGAGAAGATCCGCAAGATGGCTATCATTTATGACGGACAGGTTAAGATGGCGCATCTGGCTATCGCAGCAGGCCATTCCGTAAACGGCGTAGCGAGACTGCATACAGAGATCCTGAAAAAGCAGGAGCTGAAGGATTTCTACGAGATGATGCCGGAGAAGTTCAACAACAAGACCAACGGTATCACCCAGCGTCGTTTCCTGCTTCACGGCAATCCGCTGCTGGCTCAGTGGGTGACCGACCACATCGGCGACGAGTGGATCACCGACCTGTCCCAGATCAGTAAGCTGAAGGTTTACGCAGACGACGAGAAGGCGCAGCAGGAGTTCATGAACATCAAGTATCAGAACAAGGTGCGTCTGGCAAAATACATCCAGGAGCACAACGGCGTCACCGTAGACCCGCGCTCTATCTTCGATGTACAGGTGAAGAGACTGCATGAGTACAAGCGTCAGCTGCTGAACATCCTGCATGTGATGTATCTGTACAATAAGATCAAAGAGCATCCGGATATGGAATTCTATCCGAGAACCTTTATCTTCGGCGCCAAGGCTGCAGCAGGCTACCGCCGCGCGAAGCTGACCATCAAGCTTATCAACTCCGTGGCAGACGTGATCAACAACGACGCGTCCATTAACGGCAAGCTGAAGGTGGTATTTATTGAGGATTACCGTGTCTCCAACGCGGAGCTGATCTTCGCGGCTGCAGATGTATCCGAGCAGATTTCCACCGCCAGCAAGGAGGCATCCGGTACCGGTAACATGAAGTTCATGCTGAACGGAGCCCTGACCATCGGAACCATGGACGGTGCAAATGTGGAAATGGTAGAAGAGATGGGTGAGGAGAACGCCTTTATCTTCGGTCTGAGCGCAGACGAGGTTATCAATTATGAGCAGCATGGTGGCTACAACCCCATGGACATCTTCAATTCCGATCAGGATATCCGTCACGTGCTGATGCAGCTGATCAATGGTTATTACGCACCTCAGGATCCGGAGCTGTTCCGGGATCTGTATGATTCCCTGTTGAACACCAACAACAGCGATCGGGCAGATACCTACTTTATCCTGAAGGATTTCCGGTCCTATGCAGAGACACACGCGAAGATTGAGGCTGTATACCGGGATGAGAAGCAGTGGGCGAAGAAAGCCCTCTGGAACACCGCATGCAGCGGCAAGTTCTCTTCCGACCGCACCATCCAGGAGTACGTAGACGACATCTGGCATCTGGATAAGATGACCGTAGAGCTTCCGAAGGAAGACGAGCCGGTTAAGGACAAGGCCAAAGCAAAATAAAACAGTTTTTTCAAAGGGGCAGACGTTTTCGGGCGTCTGTCCTTTTTGCGCTCCGTCGGTTGCAAAATGGGGTGAAATCGTGTATGGTTAAGAAAAAGGGGGTCAGGCTTATGTACAATGAACATCAGAAACCTTACCATATCGGATTTATCAATGAAGTCGGGGCGCGCTACGCCATCCTGCCGGGCGATCCGGGGCGAGTGGAGAAAATCGCCGCGCACCTTGCAAACCCGCGGTTTGTGGCACAGAACCGGGAATACACCACCTGGGTGGGCGAGATTGAGGGGAAACCAGTATATGTTATGTCAACTGGTATGGGCGGTCCCTCAGCGGCCATCGGAATCGAAGAGCTGCATCAGATTGGCGTGGATACGGTTATCCGCATCGGCACCTGCGGCGGCATGGCCCTGCCGGTGAAGGGCGGCGATCTGGTGGTGGCTACCGGAGCCATCCGCATGGAAGGCACCTCCAAGGAGTACGTGCCAGTGGAATTTCCGGCCATCGCCCATCTGGATGTGACCAATGCGCTGGTAAACAGCGCAAAGGAGCTGGGCCATACGTATCACGCGGGCGTGGTTCAGTGCAAGGATTCCTTCTACGGTCAGCATAGCCCGGAACGGATGCCGGCAGGCTACGAGCTCATGAGCAAATGGGACGCCTGGATCAAGGCAGGCTGCCTGGCTTCGGAGATGGAGAGCGCGGCGGTCTTCATCGTGTCGCAGATCCTGGGCATGCGCGCGGGCTGCGTGCTGAATGTGCTCTGGAACCAGGAGCGCAGGAAACAGGGGATGGATGACACGGAAAGCCAGGACATGACGGCGGCGATTCAGGTGAGCGTCGAAGCCATTCGGAAATTGATTCTTGCGGACAAAGAAAATTAAGTTATGTAAACTATGCGAAAGCAGGCCGGAATCCCCGGTCTGCTTTTTCGTGGCCTCGCATAAGCTGTAGAATGAGAGAAAAAATAAAGACAGCGGCTTCGATTCTGATTATATTGATATTACTGCCCTATGTGGCTGTGGTGCTCTGCACCGGCGAGCTGGCGGGTGGGCAGACGGAGCCTGCGGAAGGCAACCTGGAGCGCTGTGTGGCGCAGATACTGCCCATGCAAATATCCGTGACCTATGAGACCGAGGCGTTGAAGGCTCAGGCGGTGGTGATTCGGACGAATCTTTTGCGGGCGGCCATGGAATATTATGAAGCGGCGGATTGGCAGCAGGCGGCAGAGGCCATCCGGGAGGAGGATTTGGCAGCGCTGGGCTTTACGGTCTGCACAGAAGGCGAGGCAGAAAAGCTCTGGAGCTATGAAAACCGTCAGCGATACCTGGAAAAATGCCGGACGGCGGCAGAGGAGACTGCCGGACAGGTGCTGGCTCTGGAAGGGGAACTGAAAGATCTGCCCTACCATGCAGTTAGCGCCGGAAAGACCAGAGAGGGCGGCGCATTGGGAGAGGGTTATACCTATCTTACTTCGGCGGACTGCGCGGGCGATGTGGAGTCGGCGGATTATCTGCAGATTTTTTATTTCCCGGAGCTGGAGCTGCCGGTGATTGAAAGCCGGGACAGCGCCGGATACGTGCTGACGGTGCGGCTGGGGGATGAGACACTGACCGGCGAAGCCTTCCGGTTCCGATATGAGCTGAATTCCAGCTGTTTCACGGCGGAGGAGACGGACCAGGGCGTGCGCATCGTCACCCGGGGACTGGGCCACGGCTTTGGCATGAGCCTGTATACAGCTGGGCGGATGGCGCTGGAGGGGCGAACCTACCGGGAAATTTTGTCTTATTTTTATAAAAATCTGGATTGTATAAGCTTTACCGAAAATGGCTATGCTAGGGATAGCACTTAAAAAGCGGAATCATATCATAGAGGTGAAGTTTATGACAACAAAAAAGAAACGGCAGACGAGCCCGGCGGGAAGGCGGATGGCCACAGTGGCGCTGAGCCTATGTCTTCTGGCGGGCGTGACTTTGTTTGGCATGTACACAGTGGGTAAGACCGAGGAGCAGCAGCGGAGGCTGGAGCAGGAGGTGGCAGACGCGGAAAAAGCGGCGCAGGCCCGGCAGCAGGAGGTGGCGGCGAAAGCCGCCCGGGAGCAGAAGGCAGCGGAGGCCGAGCGGCAGGCGGCTTCGGGAAGCGCCAGCCGGGACCGGACCGGTGAGAGCGCAGCGGAGACCGCGCAGGTCGAAGGCTCAGAGACAGCCGAGACAGACAACGCCGAGTTGGAGGGCGAATACGCGGAAATCAGTGTGGACGAGCCGGTGATCATTGAGGCAAACGCAGGCGCGGAAGCGCCGCCCCTGTCATTCTCGGCCGAGACGGATCAGCTTCTCTGGCCCATTGCCGGCAATATTCTGATGGATTACAGCATGGACAAGACAGTCTATTTTTCGACGCTTGATCAGTATAAGTACAATCCGGCTATTATAATAGAAGGAAGTGTAGATCAAAATGTTTTGAGCGCAGCCAGCGGAAAGGTAATTTCTATTGAAAATGTGGATGAGACCGGCACGACCATCACCATGGATATCGGCAGCGGTTACCAGGTTATTTACGGGCAGATCAAAGAACCGGCCGTGCAGCAGGGCGACTACGTGCAGGCCGGGGCTCTGATAGGCTATGTGGCGGAGCCTACCCGCTTTTACAGTAAAGAGGGCAGTAACCTGTATTTTCAGGTGCTGAAGGATGGGGAAAGTATCAATCCTAAAGAATTGCTCCCATAAATTACTTTTGTACACTTTCTGTAGTGGGTGCTTCATGCTGCTCCGAAGGTACTCCTATCGTATAGAGTAAATTTGCATCGGATTCAATAAGCCGTTCCTTCTGAGGGCGGCTTAATTTTTTGATGGCGCATTCTCGTTTCATGGCCTCCTCTTTCGTCTCAAAGATCTCATAGTAAGCCAGCTCCACAGGCCGGTGCGCTTTCGTATATTTGGCGCCGCGGCCTGCGTTGTGATCCGCCACGCGTTTATTCAGATGGTTGGTCCAGCCGGTGTAGAGCGAGCCGTCGCCGCACCGGAGGATGTAGGTGTAGTTCATAAAAAACTCCCTCGCATATAATAGAAGCTGTTGTGAGTCTTTCTTATTATACGCGAAGGAGTTCTTTTATGCAAATTTTACAACCCAATCGGCATCTTTGCCACAAATACATACATCATAATAAAATGACAGATACTCCCGCCCATTACAAACAGATGGAAAATCTCATGGGAGCCAAAATACTTATGTCTGGCGTTAAACAGCGGCAGCTTCAGCGCGTAGATAATACCGCCCACCGTGTAAATGATGCCGCCCGCCAGCAGCCAGCCGAAGGCCGCCGGTGACAGGGCGTTCAGAATCTGCGTGAAAGCCAGCACGCACACCCAGCCCATGGCGATATACAGCACCGAGGAAAACCATTTGGGGCAGGTGATCCAGAACAGCTTCAGGATAATGCCGGCGATGGCGATGCCCCAGACGATGGCGCAGAGGGTATACCCTACCTTGCCGCCTAGCACAATCAGGCACACCGGCGTATAGGAGCCTGCGATCAGCATAAAGATCATGCAGTGATCGATTTTCCGCAGGATGCGGTTGGTTCGTTCGGACAGGTTCAGCGTGTGATAGGTGGTGCTGGCCGCGTACAGCAGAATCATGCTGATGATAAAAATGCTTAAGGAAATGAGATGGATCTTATCGGGATTGCTGGCCGCCCGAATTAAGAGCGGCGTCGCCGCAAAGGCAGCCATCAGCATGCCGATAAAATGAGTAATCGCGCTTCCCGGATCTTTGATTTCAAATTTCATGGTAACAACCCCTTTCGTTTAGCTATAATATGAATACGGTTTTTAATAATTCCATATGTAGTATTTAAAACTATGTGTAACTATATTCATATTATATGCGGAAAATGAAAAAAGTCAAGGGGATTTTTACATGCCCGGAAGGTAGTGAGGCTATAAGGCATGCCAGTTCGATTCCGCTGCGCTGCATCTCACTGTCGGGCTGGCGCCCTATAAAAATGTAAAAAAATGGCCCAGAGTGAGCAAGCTCCCTCTGAACCATTTCCTTACATTTTTGCATACCCTGAAGGTAGTGAGGCTATAAGGCATGCCAGTTCGATTCCGCTGCGCTGCATCTCAC
>NZ_JBBMFE010000008.1:0-144240 GCF_040096155.1 Laedolimicola intestinihominis
CCCCCCCCCCCCCCCCCCCCCCCCCCCCCCTCTTTTCTATTTGTTAATTTCTGCTTTTGAGTTCGGGATTTCCACGCTGCGCGCGGCAATCCCGTTTGATTACAAATGTACGTTTTGGATGTTATTTAATGAACATCGCATCCCCGAAGCTGAAAAAACGATACCGCTCTCTCACTGCTTCCTCATATGCTTTCATAATCGTTTCTTTGTCTGCAAATGCGGACACCAGCATCAGTAAGGTGGATTCAGGCAGATGAAAGTTGGTGATCAGGGCGTCCATGATCTTGAAATGGTAGCCGGGGTAGATGAAGATTTCGGTCCAGCCGCTTCCTGCTTTCAGGATACCGTTTTCGTCCGTGGCAGATTCCAGGGTTCTGCAGCTGGTGGTGCCGACGCAGATAACGCGGCCACCGGCGGCTTTGGTATCGTTGATAAGTTTGGCCTGGTCTTCTTCTACCATATAGAATTCAGAGTGCATATGATGCTGGGTTACATCGTCTACCTTGACCGGACGGAAGGTACCAAGACCGACATGTAAGGTCACATGGGCCAGCTTTACGCCTTTGGCCCGGATCTGCTCCAGCAGCTCCGGTGTGAAATGGAGTCCTGCAGTGGGCGCCGCTGCAGATCCTTCATGCTTGGCGTAGACGGTCTGATAACGGTTCTTATCCTTTAACTGATGGGTGATATAAGGCGGCAGCGGCATCTGTCCAAGCTGATCCAAAATTTCCTCGAAGATGCCGTCGAACTCAAAACGGATCAGGCGGTTGCCTTCGTCTACCACGTCGATAACCTCCGCCTTCAGCAGGCCGTCGCCGAAATCAATACGCGTGCCGGGTCTGGCTTTCTTTCCAGGCTTTACCAGGGTCTCCCAGACATTGTCTGCCTTGCGCTTCAGAAGCAGCACTTCGATGTGCGCGCCGGTGTCTTCCTTGACGCCTAAGAGGCGGGCCGGGATGACCTTCGTATTATTGACCACCAGGCAGTCGCCCGGGTTCAGATAGTCGATGATGTCGCGGAAGATTTTATGCTCTACGTTTCCAGTTTTCTTATCCAGTACCATAAGCCGGGAGCTGCTACGGTCCTCCAGCGGATCCTGGGCTATCAGCTCTTGGGGTAAATCATAGTAAAAATCGCTTGTTTTCATGTTGTAATTCCTGTCCTTTAAATAGAGTTATATCATTTTTTAGAACTTTCTCTTCTTAAACCAATACAAAATCACACCCACCACCACAATGCTCAGCACGATCACATACAGATATCCGAACCTCCACCCAAGCTCCGGCATATACTTGAAGTTCATGCCGTACCAGCCCACGATTAGGGTCAGCGGCTGGAAGATGATGGTCACCATGGTAAAAAGCTTCATGGTATTGTTCAGGTTATAGTTGAGGGTAGCGTCCATGGCTTCCCGAAGGTGAATCAGATTATCACAGAGCAGCTGAGTGTTATTGCTGAGACGCTCGGATTTATCTGTGAAGATCTTGAAATAACGCAGATCTTCTTCCTCGAACAAATCATTTTCATTCTCCTGCAGGGACTCTCCGATGTCGATGAGCTGCTCATAGTAGTTTTTCAGCGTGGAAAGCCGATTTCGCAGATCGAAGATCTCGGTATTCAGCTCTGAGTCTACTTTGCCGTTGACCACTTCCCGCTCCATGGCAATAATCTGGCGTTCTGTCATGACCAGACCCCGGTTACCACTGGACAGCAGCCGCTCCAGCACACCGTAGATCACTTTCTCCATGGTGGCGTTCTGTCGGAATCGTCCAATAGCGTCCAGAAACATTTGCCGGATGCTGTCTTCCTTGTCGATGATTTTCACCACTACAAACAGATTTTTCTTAATGAAAAAGCCGATACGGTTGCGCCTGGTGCTCAAATTCAGGATATCCACGATATTGATCATACCGAAGCTGAACTCGTCGTATACATCCATACTGGTTCGGAAATGGGTGAAATCTGTCATACAGTCCTTGACCGCCACCTCTGAAAGTCCCAGCTCCTGATAGCAGCTTTTCAATTCATCCAGCGTCAGATAACCCACGCAGATATCATGGAAATCCAGCTGCTCCAGACTGATCTCCCGGATTTCTTTATTGTGAATCGAATAAAACATGTTGTCCCTCCCCGTATGTCCGTACACATTTTTCTATTCTACTGCTTTTTTCAGTCCGCGTAAAGCAGTTTCTGTTTCCCTTCCGCTCTTTTGCCATATATCAGTCAGGAACGGCTCCCTCGACGGGCTGCATCCAGGACCTTCATAACCCGCAGGCTGTGTTCCAGTCGTCTGTCCAGCTCCGCCTGGTTTTTATTTACATAGTATTCGGTAAATGCCGTCAGCTCCTCTGCGAAAATGCTGTCCCGACGGGCCAACTCGTAATGTATCGGCTCCTGCTTATTTTCCTGATAACTGAACTCTTCAAACCGCCCGGAATTGGAATGGCTGAACATGCAGCCCTTATCACCCTCGATATTCACCGATAAAGGCGCGCCACAATCCTTAGCCGCCACACAAACACACTGGAACGTCGGATATTCCATAACCAGAATGCCTGACGTGTCCACGCCCTTCTCCATATTCGGATAGTAATGAATTGCCTTAGGTTCGCCAAACAAGCCCACCACAAAATGAATATTGTATACATTCAGGTCCATCAGCGCGCCGCCTGCCTTGGCCGGATCGAATACCGGCGCGATGTTCCCCTGCTTGAATGCCTCATAGCGACTGGAATACTGGGAGAAATTCAGCTGCACAATCTTCACATCGCCCAGACCCGGAAGCAGCTCCCGAACCTTTTCATAGTTGGCGTTGTACTGATTGGTAATGGCCTCAAAGAGAACCAACCCCTTTGCCCGGGCCAGCTCTGCCAGTTTTTTCGCCTCTTCGTAGGTCACCGTAAATGGTTTTTCCAGAATCACATGCTTCCCTGCCTCCAGGGCCTGCTTTGTGAAGCTGTAATGCAGGTGATTGGGCACCGGAAGGTACAATACATCAATCGACTGATCCGCTAACAGCTTCTCATAGCTGTCATAGGCCACCGGAACCTGATACTTCTCACAGATCTCCTTCCGTTTTTCTTCTTTCCGTGCAAATAAAGCCCGCACTTCCATCTCCGGAATCAATTTTGCCGCCTCCAGAAACCAGGGCACCGTCATGCCTGCTCCTACAATACCAATCTGCATAAGTATTCTCTCCCGCATTTGTCTTATTTTTCGTCAATCATATGAGCATGTTGACTCTCTTTCGCTCATTATACCACGCCATATTTATCCTGTCAGCCTAAAACAGGACACCGACCCCATTTTCCGAGGAATCGATGCCCTGTAAGTTTTTTACAGTTTCAACCTACTGACGAAGCTCCGCCTTCAGGCCCTCCAGACCCTTCAGGATCCGCTTCATAGCCGCGGAAATGTCGCTCTCCTCCAGCGTCTTATCCTTACCGCGGAATACGATAGAATAAGCCACTGACTTATAGCCTTCCTTAATCTGGCTTCCCTCGTAAATGTCGAACAGCTGGAAGCTTTCCAAATAGCTGCCGCCCTTCTGCTCAATCACCTCTTCGATCTGGCCTGCCAGCACCTCCTTGGGGATCACCATGGAGATATCACGGGTTACTGCCGGGAACTTGGCAATTCCCTCATACTTACGGCCAAAGGTCGCCATCTCCGTTACCACCGGCATATCCAGAACAGCCACATAGGCCCGCTCGCCGATGCCATAGGTGTCGGCAACCACCGGATGAACCTCACCCAGATAGCCCATCAGCTTGCCGTCATAATAGATATTGGCCTGACGTCCCGGATGGAGATAATTCTTACCGGCCTTCGGATCATAGTGTACACGGTCGCGCATACCCAGCTTATCGAAGAGCTCCTCGATAACGCCCTTCATATTGTAGAAATCGCCGTCGCCATACATACCCAGGGTGAACTGCATCCGCTCATCCGGAAGCTCCTGAAGCGGAAGCGCCTTCGCGATATAGATATTACCCATTTCGTACAGACGTACATTCTTATTTCTGCGATTGTAGTTCGTAGCCAGAGAAGTCAGCATACCATTCATGGAAGTAGTACGCATGATACTGAAATCCTCGCCCAGCGGGTTGGAAATCCGGATTGCCCGGCGCATGGGATCCTCCGCGTCAAGAAGCAGCTTATCAAATATCTTCGGGCTCTCAAAGGAATAAGTCATACCCTGGGAAAAGCCGCAGAACTCAGCGATATCTCTTGCCACAGCCTCCACGCGAAGCTTGAAGGGAAGCTTACCTGTGGTAGCCTCTCCTCTCGGGAGGGTGGTGGGGATATTGTCGTAACCAAAGAAACGCGCTACCTCCTCCGCCACATCTGCCAGGCGGTGAATATCCTGCCGGAAGGTGGGCGCTACGATTTCATTGGTTTTCTCATCATAATCCAACTCAACCAGCTTCAGATAATCCAGCATCTGCTCTTTGCTGAGATCGGTTCCCAGAAGCCCGTTGATCTTATCCGCGTCAAAGGGCACTCTGGAAGGCTCGCTCTTTCCGTAATAAACGTCAACCATACCGTCTACCACTTCACCGGCTCCCAGCTCCTCGATCAGCTGGCAGGCACGATCAATGGCAGCCTGGGCATTGTTCGGATCCAGACCCTTTTCAAACTTACCGGAAGCATCGGTACGAAGACCGATACGCTTTGCGGAAAGACGGATATTCACACCGTCAAAGCAGGCAGCCTCAAACAGCATTGTCTTTACGTGATCTGTAATCATGGAATTCTCACCGCCCATGATACCTGCGATTCCCACAGCCTTCTCGCCGTCGCAGATCATCAGGACATTTTCATCCATGGTACGCTCCTGGCCGTCCAAAGTCACAAACTTCTCGCCTTCCTCTGCCCGGCGCACCAGAATCTGATGACCCGCGATGGTATCCAGGTCGTAAGCGTGCATGGGCTGGCCATACTCTTCCATTACATAATTGGTGATATCCACGATATTATTGATGGGACGGATGCCATTAACTGCCAGTCTGCGCTGCATCCACTGCGGTGAGGGAGCCAGCTTGATATTCTTGACCACTCTCGCACAATAACGGGGGCAGAGATCCGCATCCTTTACATCTACCTTGATATAATCATTGACATCTCCGCCGGAGCCCTTTACGGTTACCACAGGCGGTACAAACTTCTTCCGGAAGGTGGCTGCAGCCTCTCGGGCAATACCGATGACACTGTAGCAGTCCACACGGTTGGAGGTAATCTCGTACTCAAACACTACGTCGTCCAGACCCAGGGCGTGAATAGCGCTCTCGCCTACCACTGCGTCATCCGGGAAAATATAGATTCCGTATTCCGGCGCTTCCGGGTACATCTCCCGGCTCTGACCCAGCTCCTCGATGGAGCACATCATACCGTTGGACTCCACTCCGCGAAGCTTTCCCTTTTTAATCTTGATTCCGCCCGGAGTCATCTTGCCATCATGTCCGCCGGCCACGCGGCCACCGTCCAGAACCACCGGAACCTTCTGTCCTTCCTTTACATTGGGGGCGCCTGTAACGATCTGAATCGGCTCTGCCTCTCCGATATTAACCTGGCATACTACCAGCTTATCCGCGTCCGGGTGCTGCTCAATCTTTACGATCTGACCAATGATGATATTTTCCAGGTCAGCGTCCAGCTTGGTGAAGCCCTCAACCTTGGTTCCGGAAAGTGTCATTGCATCTGTATATTCCTGCGCCGTTACATCCAGATCCGGCACATACGCTTTAATCCATGATAAAGATGTATCCATTGTTTTTCTCCTCTCTTTCTATCACATACGCTCCCCGTGCTACGCTCGAGAAAACTTCGTTTTCCCTTGCTTGAGGCTATCGCCCCATATAGAAAGTCCCAGGCATCTGCAGTCAGATACATCTGCCTGCAAATGCCTGTGCCTTCCTATGCACGGCTCACTGCTATCAAAACTGCTTTAAGAAACGAATATCATTTTCGTATAACAGTCTCATGTCGTCAATCTCATACTTCAGCAGCGCAATTCTCTCCAGACCTACACCAAAGGCAAATCCGGTGTACTCGTTGGGATCGATCCCGCACATCTCCAGTACATGAGGATGCACCATACCGCAGCCCAGGATCTCGATCCAGCCGCTGCCCTTGCAGAACCGGCAGCCCTTACCACCGCATTTGAAGCAGCTTACATCTACCTCGGCGCTGGGCTCCGTAAACGGGAAATGATGGGGACGGAACTTGGTTTTCGTCTCGGCTCCAAACAGCTCCTTGGCAAACTCCTCCAGCGTACCCTTCAGATCCGCAAAGGTAACATTCTTGTCCACAACCAAACCTTCAATCTGATGGAAGGACGGGGAATGGGTTGCGTCCACCTCGTCAGAACGGAATACACGTCCCGGAGCGATCATACGGATCGGCAGCTTTCCTTCCTCCATCACACGTGCCTGGCAGGGAGAAGTCTGGGTACGCAGCACGATGTTTTTATTGATATAGAAGGTATCCTGCTCGTCCTTGGCCGGATGTCCTTCCGGAATATTCAGTTTTTCAAAATTGTAAAGGTCGTACTCGATCTCCGGTCCTTCCACCACCTCATAGCCCATACCTACGAAGATACGCTCTACCTCCTCCAAGGCAATGGTGTTCGGATGACGATGGCCTACATTGTTCTTCTTCGCCGGAAGGGTTACGTCGATAACCTCTGCCTTCAGCTTCTCCTCGCGAACCAGGGCCTCCATCTTTGCCTTGGCCTCTTCCAGAACCTTCTCGATTTCCTCGCGTGTCTCATTCACCAGCTGGCCTACCTTCGGTCTGTCCTCCGGAGCCACATCCTTCATACTCTTCAATACGCTGGTCAGTTCACCCTTTTTACCGAGAATGGCCACGCGGGCTTCATTCAATGTGTTCAGATTCTTTGCTTCCCGAATCTGTGCAATGGCATTTTCCCGGATTTTCTGCAGTTTTTCCTTCATTGTTCTCACCTTTCCTGATTGTTGGTTTTTGAGGGACGCAAAAGATCCGCCCCTACTGACGTGTAGGGACGGATCTCATATCTTCCGCGGTACCACCCTGATTCCTATCTCTTCATTTAACGGACAGGCTCTCATCTTCTGCGTAACGTGCAGGCTACGTCATCGCCTACCAAATCTCTTCAGCGATGCTGCTCCGGTGGGAATTTCACACTCTCTCCTGAACTTAAGCCCGCTCACAGCCGCTGACGGTCTCTCTCTGAAAGAAGAAGAAAGGTTACTGTGCACCTTCGTTGCATTTGTCATATCAAGGATTATTCTAAACCTTTACGGGCGAAGATGTCAAGTACTTATCTGTTACTTTTTCGCATTCTCTTCCAATTCCAACATGTACTTATCAAAGTCAGACATAAACAGTCTGTCCTGAATGACTCGATATGATATTGTCAATATTGATCCCATTAGCTATTCCGACATGCCTTGTTTCAAAAGACTTCTAATACTCATAAAACGATAATCTCGCAACTCCGGCCCATCTTTCAACTGGAAGATTGCATAACAAAGCCCCACATCTACTACCGCCATAGAGTTCCATATCAGAGTAGGTTATTTTGTATTTTTTCTTTCTTCTTCCAGCTCCTGGACAAGATATTCGTCACTCATACAATGCATATCTGATACACCCTCGCTCATGAGCTTATACAATTCGGAATGATAAAAAACGTCCAGAGCTTTCTCCAATGAAATGTTATTCTCTTTTGCGAAAAGTGCTACTACTCGTGCATATTTCTTCTGTAGAAGAATCGGATTTGCATTCATACTCTTTCACTCCCTTTAAATTTCAGATAAGAAAGTGCCTTCTCCGTTCGAAAAGCCATTTGCAGGTTCGGTTTCTCATATTGCAGCCTGTGAATAGCTTCCGCCTTATCAATCAATCCATCAAAAAACAGTTCTACCGTATTGAACACCTTATCATTTGCAACACCGCCAACCACAAAATCATAATCTGTACCATCCTGCCCTCTTCGACAGTTCAGGATGAAATCCAGCCAATCCTCTGAATAGGCATCAAATGTCAGCACCTTTAAATCCTTATACGCGCCTTCGTCAAACACATACTGCGATACAATACCATCCTTACCTCGACGTTTAAATCTGCTACACCATTTCTCTGCCTGCTCATAAATGGGTGTGACATAAAAACCTTTCCCAAAATCAACATTCGGTCTGGAGTGCAACAAATCCGGCTGTTCAACCACTACAAATGAGCCATGATATAAGATCATAGTTTCACACCCCTTTCTTTCATAATATCAATAATATCATTCACGATATACTCCTTGCTTTGGGTGTGAAGAACTTCATACTCTGGAATGATATATTCATTCAAAATGTCTGTCTGTTCTGTCAAAGCGGCATAGACTTTTGCAGCATCCACATTTAATTTTGATGCAACATTTTCAATGCAGAAAATTGCAAATTCCAATTCTCTACTTCCATACATAGTCTTATCCATTTCCATATGTCGCTTGACCTCCTGTCCATAATTTATATCGTTAGTATATCGTAAAATCACTTTTCTCAACAATTTGTTCCTATCAAAGTTGTCAGTGCTTCAAGATTAAGTTCAGCCTTCTCAAAGCTTTTAAAGTTTTCAAAAGTAAAACACTTAATCATTATACAGGAAGCTCCTTCTAGCTCAAGGGTTCCTTTCAATGAATATAAAATCGGTCAGGGGCACAAGGAACGTGACCCTGACCGATATGACCATTTTAGCATTTGGTGTGTAGATTGGCAACTGATATTTAAATTGTTGAGAACGATGAAAAATGAAATTGTGAATTCCACTCCCTCAATCCCCAGTGGAATTCTCTCTCGCACAATTCACATTTACTCTTATGCCTGTGGAAAAATTGTTCTCTGTGGCGTGAAATGTGCTTCCTGCCCCACCTGCAACCAAACATGCCCTGATTTTGAAAAAGAACGCTGTAACCGTCTGGACAGGGCCCCTTATGTCTGCAATGGCTGCACAAAGCTTATAAACCATTGCACGATTGCTCACAAATATAACTACAATGCCAAAGCTGCTGACCGCAAATATCGGGAAACGCTTTCTGACTCCCGTTCCGGCATCAGTCTCTCCAGACATGAACTGCGTCTTAAAGATAAAGTTATCAGTCCCCTGATTGCCCAAGGACAGTCCCCGTATCAGATCATCACCAACCATCCGGAACTGGATATGTCGGTCAGAACAGTCTACACCTATCTCGATATGGGCCTTTTTACATCCAGAAACATTGATTTAAAACGAAAGGTAAAATTCAAACCAAGGAAAGTACACAAAACACAGATTTCTGACCGGAAAGTTTTTACTGGCAGAACTTACTCTGATTTTTCAGAACTACACCTGGATTCCTTTGTGGAAATGGATACCGTTCACTCCTCCAACGATTCCGCTAAAACTTTGCTTACTTTTTTCTTCACCAAAGAAAAACTATTCCTAGCTTTTCTGATGAACCGCAACACGGAAGGTGCTGTAAGGCTTGTTTTTGACCGTTTGAAGAAACGTTTGGGAACTTATGAATTTCTTTCCCTGTTTGAACATATCCTAACCGATCGCGGTTCTGAATTCGGAGATCCAGATTCATTGGAAACAGGGATAACCGGATTCCAGCGCTCCAACATTTACTATTGTGATCCTATGCGTAGTGGGCAGAAAGGCGGTATTGAACAGGCTCATACCATGCTTCGTATGGTGCTCCCCAAAAAGACAAGCTTTGAATTTCCGACCCAATGGGATGTAAAAGTGTGATTTCCTATATAGAGTCCCGACTGTCTTCCGATGTCCGGAACATAACTTAACGGCTGTTGAAATTTTATATAATTTCTCACAGAATACCATAGTCCCAATGGCAAACTAACGGCTCCAAAGCAAAAATACTTTTTCATCCAGCCAACAATATCTTTTTTGTTTGAACTTCTCCATAATTTTTCCAAAAAAACAATTATCGTATAAACTGCAACAATTGCACAGGAAATCTTTGTCATCACACCCAAGCCATATAGTAGTGCAAGGAACAAAGTGTTTTTCCAATTTGGATTTTTCTTCCAATACAAAGTCCATAAAAACTCAGCTGTCACAAAAAAAGTTGCCAGCATATCTGGTCCAACACTACCTCCTCGTAAATAAAAAACAGGTGTAAAAGCCACATATAGCATTAATATTTCCATACCTGTCATTTCCATTCTAACTGCCTCTCCAAGCTTCAACACCACAAAGAGAAGCAGGCATGATGCTAAACATGATATAATTTTTGAAACTTCCAGCATCTGGTATATCGTCAAATTCGGAATGCACACCTTTAGCAAATTAGCCAGTGCGACAGATAGGAAATAGTAAAAGGGTTGTTGATAAAATTGAAATTTATTTGTGTATGGAAGATGCCCTTCCATTAAGTTAAGCAGATATGCTGCATGCCCTGTAGCGTTGATATCAAGCGCCCCAAAATCATGGCTTCTCACTGTCATAGGGGTATACAGCATATACGCAATTCGCATAAACATTCCGAAAATAATAATCCAATTGATTTTATTCTTTACCATATTGCTCTTAACAATTTTCTTTAAGCACACACAAATCACCTGTATATTTCATAAATTAACTTGTTTGATAATTGAAAAATCAATCATCATCTATTCCCTTTCTTTGCAAACGGTAAACCCAGCATTTATCTGACGAGTATAAGTACTCCCACTGTCTCATCTGTAAATTTTCTGCAATCTCTTTTCCACTCTCCTATATGCTAAGTAAGCGCTCAATAAAATAATGGCTATCATTCCGCAAGATATCCCATTATCATTGAAGTAAAATACTCCAACTTCAGTTTTTTGATTTCATCCGGCATCGCTGCTGTATCATCTCAGACCATGGCATCAGCTCTTCTATACCTTCGGGCTCATTTTTGTAGTCCGGCATATAGAGCAGTACGGTCTCCAGATATGCATAAATGTTCAGATGGTTAAGCTTTGCTGTTTCTACTAAGCTGTAAACAATGGCACTGGCCCGCGCTCCTCTTACCGTATCATGAAACAGAAAATTTTTCCTTCCTACAGCATAAGGGCGGGCTATATTTTCTGCGATGTTGTTCGATATGGAACACCGCCCATCTAACAAATAGTTCTCCATATAGGGCTTCTGATTTTTCGCATAGGTCACTGCTTTGGCCAGCCGGCTCCCGCCAGCAGGGTTCACTGTTTCCAGCCACGCCCAATAAGCCTCCCATATGGCAGGCTCTGTCTCAAGGCGCTTGGCTTTCCGGGTGTCGGCATCCAAATCTGCGTACCCTCTCTCCAGTTCAAACAACTGGTTGCAGTAATCAAACCCGATCTCCGCCGGAGTCTTATCTGGCGATTTCTTCATTTTTCCCGGCAGTGCCTCATGCCAGTACCGTCCCATATGCGCAAGGCAGCCGCAGCGAATGACATTTTTCAGCTTATTATAACCACCAAAGCCATCACAGGTAAGGTATCCGGTAAAATCCTTCAAAAACTCTTCTGCATGATAGCCGCCCCGGCTGGGCTGGTAATCATACAGCCGAATTGGCGGCAGCTCATCATTTCCGGAGCCATACAGCCACATATACGACTTGGACTGTGCCGTTTTCCCTGTCTCCTTCAGTACCTGGCATGGTGTTTCATCTGCATGGATAATGTCTCGTTCCAACAGATGCCTGTGAAGCTGTTCATACACCGGCTCCATATAATCTATGCCGCATTTGATAACCCAGTTTGCCAGCGTCGCCCGGGGCAGCCGGACCCCAAGCTGTTTTCAGTCTGCTTCCTGCCGGTAAAGAGGGATACTGTTCACATATTTTTGATACATCACATAAGCAACTGTGGATGGGGATGCAAGGCTGTGCTTCAGTAAGGGGCTTGGTGTTTCGACCCCGACGATAACACTGGCACCATCTTTCTTACATTCCGGGCAGCCAAGCACCTCCTGTACATACTGAATCCATTCTACTTTTGCCTAGATAAGCCGCAGTTCTTCCCGCACAACCTTTTTCCCGATGACTGCCATGGGTGTATTACAATAAGGGCAGTTTCTTTCCTCATCCGGCACGCTGCAGAGAACTTCAATCACTGGAAGCCTTGCAAGGATCTCTTCTCTGATAGCTTTCGCTTTTCTTGCTTTACGTTTATAACCACCCACCATTTCTTCTAGGGTTGGCTCCTGGACAGATGGATCTACTTCCGCCTCTGCCTCATTGAACAGCTCAAGCTGTCCGGGAAACTCCTCTTTTTTTGTTCTTTCGCTGGAAGATGCAAACAGCTTTTTCTTGAGATACTCAACTGTTTCATTGAGATTTGCGATGGTCTGGTTTAGCTGCGCGGTTTGTTCTTCATGATTTTTGGCCATCTGTTCCATGGTAAGCCGCTGGCTGTCTACCAGTTGGCGAAGGGATTCAATTGTCTCTTTCTGAAGCTGCATGAGAGCTTCCATCTCTGACTGCCGCATAGGAAACCACCTTTCTTTTACTGGTTCCTATTATACTGAAAATCTAGCAAAAAAGCGAATGTCCCATCTGTCCTCCATCGTCATTGTGACGAAAAAGAAATGTGGATAACATACCGCTCTGGCAGGACATTGCCTCTGAAAAATGTCTGATTTTCCACACATAGGCAATCATCTGGGGCATATAGAGCAGGTTATCCTCCTGCTCTTCCGGATGTTCCCTTGTTTTGTGGATAACTTATCTGCTGTATTTTTTAGCCCGGCAAGAGAAAGAAAATTTTTCTCCCTTTTGCACAAAGATTAGAATTCCTTTTTCCCTGCAGGCCGGATTGCCTTGGGCTGATCAATGGAAAGACCTTCTAAGAGCCAGCGGTATTCCTGGCGGGTGAGATTTCTTACTTCGGAAGGATCCCGCGGCCATTGAAACCGTCCATTATCTAAGCGCTTATAATACAGGCAGAAACCATCTTTTTCAATGTGCAGTGCCTTAATCCGATCGCAGCGTCTGCCACAGAAAAGGAAGAGGGAATTGCTGTATGGATCTAATTCATAGGTATCCCGTACGATTGCCATCAGGCCATCAATACTTTTCCGCATATCGGTATAGCCAGTTACAAGGAAAAATTTAGCCACACCAGACAATTCGCCTAACAAAGCTGCCGCAGGGCAAGAAGAGTATTCCGGATCACATCCGCCCCAGCCTGTTCGTGAATTTCAATGCGGATACCCTGCATATCCAGACAAATCGAAGGCCGGTCTGCGGCAACGGGAGCGGAAGTCTGCTGTTCCATTTCCCAGAGCGGGATTTGGACAACTTCCTGTTTCTGCCCCACAGTCTCCACTGCTTCCGGAACCTCACAGGCTTTCTTCCGCAGCGCCCGGATATGATAGTAAAATGTGCTGACAGGGATCCGGTTTTCTATACACCACTGGCGATCGGTAAGTCCACTGGCTCTGCACTGGGTGATCAGCTCTAACCAATGTTCATCCTTTGAAGTTGTACTCATTTGATTTAATTCCTCCAATTCAGATTTTGGAGTAACCAGGTACAACAAAAGCTATCAAAAATGCGCTCTGAGATTTGAAGTTGAAGTATAGCTTTTGCAACGCCGAGAAACGGATAGAAAGTGAATTACTCCAAGTATTTGAAGTATCTCATAAAAGTTGGAGGTTGACTATCCGGTTGATTATAAAGCGCTTACTTTGGAACTTTCACCCGTTAGAAACGTGCGCCGCCAGGCGCATATAGAAACCGGCCAGGGCCAGAATGTCCTGACCCTGACCGATATGATCATTGTAGCATTGGAGTGGCGGGATAGCAACTGTTATTTGGCTACATACACCGCTGTAGTCGCTGACGTCACTCCCTGATAATCCCTTGCGGGCGCTCCGCTTCCTTTGGGGCGCATCACGATCTGAACCGCTTCCATCTGATAGCCATATCCGGCGGTTCCTGCTGGTTCGCCGTTGGATGCCCAGGAAAGCCAGCCAAAATTCGCAGCATGAGCCCGGTAATAGATGTCATAATACCTGGAAAGCTCACCTGTCAGGGCAATCCGGACAGCTTCACAGCGCCTTCCCTCCCCGGTGGTTCCCGATATCTGCCCGTCCTGTTTCCAGGAAGCCTGATTATAGATATTATCCAGCCAGCCGTAATCCTGCACATGGGTGGTGTAAACCACTGAACCAGAATACAGCTTATTATCCACCGAAAGCTTCAAGGCCTCCATGCGAAGCGCTTTTCCGGTGGTGCCGCCCACACTTCCCTCCGGAACTGTACTCAGCCAGCCGTAATTCTGTACATGTGCCTGATACTGCAGCGTATATCCATACTGCATGGAAGGCACGAACCCTGATTCCGACAGATAAGACTGACTGTTGTCTGATTTCACCCCTCCATATTCATTATCCGGCTTCTCGCCCTTAGGCAGCAGCACAACCTGCATGGCCTCGATACGTCTTCCAGACTCACCTGTCCCTGCCGGAGCCCCGTCAGCAGCCCAGGACAACCAACCATAATCCTGCACATGGACCCGGTACCAGATATCGTATTGATCCGCACGCTGACCGCCCAGGGAAATCATGACAGCTTCAATCTGTCTTCCCTGTCCGGTAGTTCCGCTGACAGCTCCATTTCCCTGCTCCTCCTGCCAGCCCTTCCCCTGTACCATAGACATATAATGCACATCCAGTCCGTCCACATTTTCCGTACTCAGCTCAAAGGCCTCCACACGCAGACCCTGTCCGGTGGTTCCGCCAATCTCTCCATTCTGCACCGGATCCAGCCAGCCGTAATCCTGCACATGGGCCCGATATCGGACACCTGCCGGGACAGGCTCCGGTTCCGGCTTCGGATCGATACTTTCCTTTTCGTCGGAAGTAAATGCCTTCACACAATAATTGCCCCAGTAAAAGGGATAAAACCTGCTTCCACTGTAATAAAAGCTCTTATTGTTCCCTACGCTCACCCCACAGTCCCAGATGGTCTTCGAAAAATCCTCCGAGGCTACCGACTGTGCCTGCTCATAATCCAGCGCCGGAGCATCCACCGTCACTACCACTGCAAAAGCAGTCCCAGGCTTCAACGTAACTGTATGCTCCAGAGAAACCGTGTAAGTTCCGGCATACGTTGTCCTGCCTGTCGTCGTTGCCGCTTCCTGCCTGGTTCCGCTCAGGGGATCCGCAGCATCTGTCAGATCTGTATAAATCTCAACCTGATACTCCACTCCCGCATTTTTGGAAAATGTAAGCGATACAGCTTTCAGCGTCTCCGAACCGACATCTGCTACCTGCTTTGCCTGAAATACATTGGCCAGGATCCGATGACTGGTATCCGGATAAGACATAATTCCCCCATCCAGCTGATAATTATTGTCATAGTCATCCTGCTCTGCAAAATCAAATACCCATGCCGTATCGGCCAGAGACACCGTCTCATAGGACATCCAGAAATAATTGGCATAGAGTCCCCAGCTGTTCCGGACAAGCCAGGCGCCATTTTCCGAAGGCTTTTCCGCCGCGGTAAAATTGTCTCTGGAAAAATCATCGTCCCAGCCTACAATCATAACTGCATGTCCTCCGCCTGTCGTTGCGGAATCATAATAAGTATACCGTCCCAGTGCGGAATTCCATCCCATAGCCGCATCTGCATGATAATACATCACGCCCACCGCACCATGCTCCATAATCTGCTGCTTTACATCTGACGCATTTTCCCGGATATTGACCATATAGATATTTTCCAGATGCGCCACATCATGGCTATACGCATAGGAGCTGTCCAGTCCTCCTGTCACCGTGGCCGCTGCCTGGCTGTAGGGCACCAGAGATTCTGGCACGGCTCCGCACCACTGGGCCAGCCTTCTGGCCGCCATGGCATAATTGCCGCCGTAATTCAGATAGGAAACAGAAGCATTTTCATTATAATACTTGGTGTAATCTCCTTCTGTTCCACCCAGCGGATCCACCACGGAATTATAGGTAAAATAAGCCAGCTGCAGCTCACTCAGATCCAGGCTTCTGTCAAAGCTTCCTCTGCCAGCCAGAGAATCGTTGATGAGATCAAATTCTGCGAGCCCGGTGGAAGCCACGGCCCAGCAGGTTCCATAAGGATTCTGGTTCCGGTTGGACGGATAGGTGGTTTCAAAAACATTCATATCATCCGGAAATGCCGACGGCAGACTGGCATAGGTGGCAATTCCTGCGTCATAAACCGGAGTGTTGTAATCCAGATCGCTTTCTATGTAATCGCCAAAAGAGAGTGTATCCGGTTTCTCCGGTTCCGGAACCTCTGTCATCGCCTGGATATCCGTCTGCTCTTCCGCTTCCTTTATCTCTGTATTGTCCTGAATATCGGAATTCTGTTCTGCTTTATTTTCCGCAGCTTCTTCATCCGTAGTTCTTTCCGCTTCGCTGGATTCCCCGGATTCCGGAGCATCCATATTTTTCTCATTTTCCACAGCCGAAATATCCTCCTGCTGTTCTTCCGGTATGGAGGATTCGACTGTAGGAACTGGCTCGAAAGCTGGCAGCGCTGCGGCCTGTGCGGGCTGCACGGGAGCGGTTATTATGCTTAGGGATAAAAGTAAGGCTGTTATCTTTTTGTGGTTCATGTGGGTCCTCCGTGGTTTTAAATTAGCTATGAATATAAATTTACAATTATTTTTATATCCTCTTTCCCATTTTTCTTTCGCTTTATTTTTTAATTGGTCCACCAATAATACTGTGCATATTTCATCTTATTCAGTTCTTCACTTTCCTCTTCTGTGATATCCTCATACGCTGTATAATTGTACTCTTTATCAAATATCCCATTTTTTCCAATCACTGGATACTCATCCATTACATGCAGTAAATACCGATCCCACTCTGTTAATTCCAGACCAGCCTCCGCTTTTATGATTGCGCCAAGATAACCTGCATTAATATAAGGCCTGTTATAAGTGATTCTGTCATAATTGCTCCAGATTAAATAAGGTGTCACATACCGGGTTTCATCCTGCTGTTCTGTGATATCGGATGCTCCAAATACCTTTTCATAAAAATCATCTGTCATGTTTGGCTGATGATCTCCGAAAAGTACTATCATTGTCGGCTCTTCTACTTTTGAAAAATATTCTAACAGATATTCTATCGCCTGATCCGTATAATGCGCCAGAGTCAGATAACTATTCAGTTCTTCACTTTCCATATCCTGCGCTACTATATCGTAGGATTCCATCGGATAGGAATAAGAACCATGATTCTGCATGGTAACATTGAACACAAATAGCTTATCTGTTTCCTTATTTTCATATTGTTCTATTATCCGTTTAAAATCAGATTTATCTGATACACACCAGCGAATCCATTCGTCACCCTCATAATAATTATCAATGTTATAATACTTCTGAAAGCCCATTAAGGGATACACCTTATCCCGATTGTAGTTTGCCCCATTAAACGGATGCATGGCTATCGGATAATAATCTTTTTTCCTTGCCGCTGTACACAAATTTTCATAATTGTATTTGCCCAAACCGCTCGCCAATAAATTATAAGGATACAGAGAACCAATTTCCAAAAATGCACTATTGCCCTCTGCAAGTACTTCCCATTCTGTCACTGCCGTACCGCTGCCTAATACCCGAACGCCGAGCCAGCCCTTTTCTATCCTGTCATTATTACTCAACGAGTTAAAATACGGCAGCACTTCCTGATTTGTTCTAAATTCACCTAATACAGATAAATCCGAAAAGGATTCATCCATAATTACAATTAGATTCTGTGGAATCTTATCACCCCCCTCTTCTACCTCTGTATAACTAGCGTTCTCTTCTATAAATTTACGGGCTAAGCCTTCGGCATATCCCTCCGGAGCTGTATTCGTGAAATTTTTAATCAATTTTGTATTCGTATAAAGCCACCCGTATTTTTCGAAGCTTTCATTGATATCCCAACCACTTAAATTGAGTTTGGAAAAATAACAAATACCCCAGAATACTCCGCAGCTTCCTAAAACAATAAGACTCCTTATAACAATTTCCTGCCTCTTTTTTATATGTAGCTTTAAAACCGGGAATCCATTATAAATAATTGTGATATACAGCAATGCATAAATTATCACAACAGCCAATATCGGGAAAGAACAGGTATACACATAATTCCCAGCTACTGTAAATGCAGTTTCTGCCGAAAAAATATCAGTAACCATAATAGGTTGTCCACGAAATTCCTGCACATAATAATTTCCCAGAGTAACAGCCAAACAAATCATCACGAACAATGTTTCACCTATTTTTACCTGGAACAAACCAAGCAAAAACAGATATATCACATACAACAATACTATTCCTGTCACTACGTAAATACTTTTGACATATTCTATATTTCCATTTATCCAGGCAAATAATAGCAATACAAAAACCGGTAGTGCCAGTTCAAAGATCCAGGCGCTTTTGCGGAATGCTTCCTCCCTCTTTCTCACTATCTGAAGCAGTAGCGCAATCATACCTGCAAGTAATACAGCCACACTATAATACTGCCCCTTCTTTACCGTACAGTAACTCATCCGAAGCATTTTCCCTGACTGCAACACTCCACTTATCCATAATTTTATGTCGCTTTTCCTTTGATAAACAGTCAATGCTGGCGCTTCCGCTTCATTTTTTTCAAGTAAACAGGAAAGAAACAGAATGTCATCTTTTTTCACTTTTATCCCTATATCATAGAGCGCAATTTCAGTGAACCCAGACATCTGATAGTATGTCCCATCTATCAATCTCTGGCAGGGAATCTCTTCGGAATACAGGACATTTCTATCTGTATCCAGAATGGACAGCTTAATATCTCCGGATATACTCTCTGGAATATCTGTTACTTTCATTTTCACACTATCCAGAAATCCACTTTCAGAGAAAGTTAAAGTTTGAAGCCACTCTGCATCATTTTCCAGTGGAATTTTGGATGTTGTCTCGGATGATGATGCATCATAAGAAGTGGTCACCACAGTATCTGTTACCATTCGATCTGGATAGATAAAGATGTATCCTATCAGTATTACCAACATTGTTGACAGCAACAATAAAACAATTTGTTTTCTCATATGATTTTCTGTTTTCATATCACAGCGCATTCCTAACAATCTGAAAGTTTTCGAAAAATATACTTTCCTCTATACATCTCATCTTCTTCCGTCTTATCCAAAAAACTTTCTATAATATCTTTATCTGTCTCATCCAGTGAAAGACCTACGACAGAAAGTTTCAATGTATCATCAACTCCAAGTACCATGCTGTCAGCTAGTATAAGGCTATTATTGCAGACAGATGCAGATAATGAAAGGCTCCAGTTATGGAGCATTTATGTTTATTCCCTTTTATTTATCTAATACTGTCTCGATAATATACTTCGGGCGTGCTTTTGTCTCCAGATATATTTTACCTATATATTCACCTATAACTCCAATAGCCAGAAGTTGCAGACCACCTATGGCCCAGATAGATACTACTGTACTGGTCCATCCCTGCACGGTTTTTCCTAACATATGTATTACTATAAAATACAGTAACATCAAAATACTTATAGAAAAAATCAAAAAGCCACAGGTCGTGATCATGCGAATAGGTTTAATGCTAAAGGAAGTAATGCCATCTGTAGCAAAAGCCAACATCTTTTTTAACGGATATTTTGATTCTCCTGCAAACCGCTCATGACGCTCGTAGGTAACAATATCCGATTTGTAACCAATCAAAGGGACGATCCCTCTCAAAAACAAATTCACTTCATGAAATTCAGATAATCCATCCAGAGCTCGTTTACTCATCAGGCGATAATCTGCGTGATTAAATACGATTTCCACACCCATGGCCTGCATAATTTTATAAAAACCCTCAGCTGTAAATTTTTTAAAAAAGGTATCGGTATCCCGGGCACTTCGTACCCCATATACTACATCACTTCCTTCGTAATATTTCTCCACCATCTTATCAATAACATTTACGTCATCTTGTAAATCTGCATCCAGAGAAATCACCATATCTGCCTTTTCCCGGGCAGTCATAAGTCCTGCCAGTAATGCATTCTGATGGCCTTTATTTCGAGATAATTTCACTCCAGAATAAATCGGATTTAACCTGTGCAACTCCTGTATAATGTCCCATGTCTTATCCTTGGATCCATCATTCACAAACATGATTTTGCTTTCTTCTGAAATCATGTTTCGTTCAATCATAGCCTTCATTTTTTTCATAAGCTGCCGCGCCGTTTCATGTAAAACAGCTTCTTCGTTGTAACATGGAATTACCAGATATAAAATGTCACTATTTTTCATCATCTTTTCACCTTATCCAACCGCTGTCCTATTTCGTATTCTTCTCACACCAATATAAGCTATCTCTCCAAATAAAATTTATATTTTCCGGAATTTCGTAGTATTTGCATATCCAATAAATCATATAATCGTATCCTTCCCTATACTGCATTATATTTGCAAATTTGTCATCTAGTAATTTATATAAAACAATTTCTGATTTCTCTTTTGTTTCCAGCTTTTGATAAGATGCTTCCAGCAACTTATAATGATTCATCTGCTGTGTTTCATAATTTACCCAGTATCCATGCAAGATATATGAAAAATTAACAATTCCATATAACCCAATGCACATCATAATAAGAATTGACAATTTTTTGTATTTCTCTATTTTTCCAAATTCAATCATAGCATTTAATGACACTATGTGAAGTACAAACATAAATGGTAAACACGATCTAACCGAAATACTTGGAATTACCAACATCATACCTTGTGAACACAGCCCGCCTATTAGTAATGCCAGCATTTTCCATGAACTATTTTTTATGAAATATAAAATCAAAATTGTAGTAAATAATATGCACCAAACAATTTTAATACATAACGTTATTTTTTCAGGAATTGTATTGAATCGTCCATATATAATTCCTAATATAAGTGCCAAAATTACAGGTACCATTCTATGAAACACTTTTTTCTCAAATTGCAAACATACTTCAACTAAAACTACCGATAAAATGATTATAAAAATCCAATTATAATCCCCTATATTAATTTCCAATAATTTAGGAAAATTATATTTGATTTTTTGTATAATATTATAATTCGAAAATTCCGAATACATTGCATTTGATGCACGATTAAAATTTCCTGGAGCTAAAATTTCTAATCCTCCGCCAACGCATGCACCAATCATACCATGTAATGCTATTTCTAATTTTTCTTTTTTTAGCAAAAGCTCAAAACTAAAATCCAGCACTGAATAAACGATAATTAACACAGCAACTTGCTCTTGAGAAAACGCTGCAAGAAACATTAAAAACATATATGCTAAATTAATCCATCTCCTTTTTACTTGATTCTGCATATTAATCAGTATTCCAAGTAAGAATGGTAAAAATGGCCATACATAAAGCACACTGGATGTGTACCAGTAAATTCCATCCGCTGCGCAAAATAACGCAAAAGTTCCATACATTGCAAATGAAAGGATATATATAACAGGTAACTGAAGTATGTTTCTTTCTCCAATATTTTTCATAATGATTTGAGCCGTTAGCAATATAATTCCTGTTATAATCAATGTTTGTAAAACCTGAATTAAACGTACTCCACCTATTCTGAATACCATTATTTCAAAAAAGAAATATACTATTCGTCCTCCCCAATTCAAATATTGAAACTTTAGGAAGTTAAAAACATCCCCTATTGTATATAGCATCCCATGTTGGTTTCCATTCCATCCATAAGATAAACTTGCATATCCATAATCATCAAAAAACATAGGAACTGCATAATGCTGTGCATAAAGCAAAGCAACTATTATTCCTATAATCCATATATTACAGTTTAATTTTTTAGGCTTCCTTTTTTGCATCATTCCGCTCATTTATTTATCCTTTTTCCATTTACATAAAATCTGCTTTTCTATTTCACACATCATTGGTTCTTTTAAAACCAATAAAACAACAAAATAACTTCCAAAAAATAATATTGATGATATTGCTAATGCAATAAAATACCCTATATTTATTTGCTTTGCAACTATTGCTAAAATGCTTCCTATTACTAAGGCAATGATTAACTTTATATATTTTATCTCTGTAAACATACCCTGCATTTTCTTTTTTGCTTTGCTATACTGATATATCATTACAGCTATTTCTGCAATTAAAGTTCCTATAGCAGCCCCACTGGCTCCCATAGTTGGAATAAGCAGTGTATTTATTACTAAATCGACGACTGCGCCTATAATATAGGAATACAATACCCATTGTTCCATTTCCAGAGGAACCATAATCTGAATTCCCAAGATATTAGTTAAACCTATAAACAATAAAGTAGGCATCAATATTTGCATTGGAAGAATGGAGCCCTGATATGCATTGCCAGACAAAAAATAGATACATTCCGGTGCATATAAAATAAAATATATAATCATCGGTAATGCTAAAATATATACGAAATTAATAGACTTTTTTGCTATATAATTAAACTCACTCTCCAAACCATGTTCAATATAATATGCTGCCCTGGGTAAAAGGACCGTTCCTAATGATGTAATCACGCTCACAAGAATATTTTTTATTCTTATTGCTGCGTTGTAATATCCCACGTCTACATCTGATTTCATGAATCCCAACATTACCGTATCAAAATTTGTATATATTGTAGTTGCACATGACATTCCAAAGAAAATTAGAATCGGCTTAATATGCTGTCGGAAATTGTAATTTCCTGTTGGCCGTAATGAAATATATTTATGTGCGTTCACACAATTCATGATATTAGATGCTGATGCTGCAAAGATTGATATTGCACCATATATAACATAATCACTCTGACTCTTAACGACCATAAGCATCATAACTACCGCAATCGCTTTAAATCCTATTGAACGTATTGCAATATAGGTATACTCTTCCAATGCCTTATATAGCCACTCCATGCCGATAGAATTGAACAGAATCATGGAACTCATAATTAAAAATAACAACTTATCATTCCGTAATCTTTCTACGAAAAAAATCCCACAAAAAAATGTCAGATAAGCCAAAATCATCGTCACTCCATTGATGACGCAAAGCTCATGAACCACTTTTGATAATTTGTTTCTATCATCCCTTACCTGCGCACATGCTCTTATTCCATAGGTCGGAATACCCAATTGTGCAAACATAGAAAAATAAGAAATTACAGATGTTGCAAAGGCTACTTTTCCGGTTCCAGAAGGCAATAAAACTCTTGAAACATAAGGAAAAGTAATTAATGGAAATAAGAAATTTGACATTGTCAAAATTATATTCATAATAAAATTTTTCTTAATTGATTTACTCATAATAGCACTTGATTCACTTCCTCATATTTTCCAAAATGTTTCTTTCTAAAAATATCCTTAATGCTAACTGACAATATAATTCCAAATGGATTCATAACTAAATTAAAAATTCCATTATTAAACATTGCGTTAAATAGTATCATCATCCATATCAAGGTAAGATACGCATCCTGCCTTTTTATGGAAGCTTCCATGATCAACTGACAGATTACCAAGGCAATAAGAAAATATAATATACCTTCTCCCACTAACATATGCACATACTCTGAATCCAAAATTTCATATGCCGGCTTCGTTGAATTTACAAATGTTGTTCCATATAATGCAACACCATATTTTTTGATCATTGCTACTCCAAGACTTAGTCTTCCATTTAAAATTAAATCAAATTTTTTTCCTATTACATTTCCATCCCTATACGCTAGTAACATTCCCCCTGTTAAAAGTGCAAAAATGTATGGGCACCATTTTATATATGATTTTTCTAAGATTGTCCTTTTTCTTTTCCTTCGGCATAGCTTCTGCCAGTTAAATGTTATTATAAAAAGCACAACCAATCCAAATGCCATAATCGTCCGTGCTTGGATGAAAATTATGCCATTGATGCATAACCACAGCACATTCTCATACCATTTGATCTTGTCTGAACGTTTGTAATAATATAAAAAGACTATTGGAATCAGCATCATCGCTAACTGTCCAGAATATTCAAACCCTAATCCTCCTGCCGTCCATGTTGTTCCGAATTTTTCACGGTCTCTGTACACATTCTCAATAACCCCACAGAAACATGCAACGATTGTCAATACATAAAGAAATACCGATATCTTCAAAATATCATTTACATATCGTCTCATATACTTTTCTTCAAAAATTAACGAAAACAATAGCACAATAAAAACATTATTTCTATCTTTTATAAATGCCTCGTAAGTAAAATAAACCAGCAAAAACAATATTAGTATATAATAGTAAACAGGTATTTTCTTTTTTCCCAGAATATTTATACTCCACCATATTATAGCCAACGCGTATGATACAAGTTTAAGTACATTAATAATCTGAATTACCCCATTTATCTTTACAAATGTTGTATATTCAAAATATTTCGGAATAAAATACATCAAAAAGATGAATATAAATACATAATATTTTGACAAATCATATTTTTTCATTATTACCCCTTATATATCGACTTTACCTAATATTCCTTTTCGGAAATCTTTCCATGCAAGTATTACATTTTTCAGTTCATATTCTCCTCGCATAATTTCCTTCATTAATCTATACCATCTTTTTAAATATCCATACATTTTGTTCCTACAATACCACTTAATAATATAAAAATTATTTCGAATATTATAATACTGGGTTATCTTACTACTCCTCCCACTGCTGGCACTTACCTTATGGTAAATTATGGCATTTCCGGTATACATTAACTTATATTGCTCACTCATAACCCGACAGCAATAATCTGTATCCTCAGCATAAAGAAAAAACTCTTCATTCAGTTTTCCTACACGTTCCATAACTTCTTTGCTTATCAGCATCACACAGCCTGTGCAAAATGTAGTTTCATGCTCACCTGCATATTCATTTCCATCTCGTTTTCCCATTGCAGGCTGATCCGCAATTCCGGTATGAAAATCAAATTTTCCTCCCGCTGCCCATAAAATTTCCGGATTATCATAATAAAATATTTTTCCTGTTACCAATCCACAATTTTCGGTTCTTTCAAAAGTTTCTACAAGTTCTCCTAATGCTTTGTCCTGAATTTCTGTATCATTGTTCAAAAGCAAATAATATGCTGGATCATATAATTTTTGAGCATATTCTATTCCTCTATTATTTCCTCCTGAAAATCCGATATTTTTATCTAAAAAGAGTAAGTCAGTGTTCTCATTTAAAAATTTATCTTTCTTTAGTTCCTCATTATTGGTAGAAGCATTATCCACCACAATAATTTTATAATTTTTATATTCACTCAATAAAATACTATGTACACAATTAACTGTGTCTCTATATCCGTTATAATTAACCAATATGATTGCAACTAATTTATCCACAATTTTATTTTCCTCTGTTTTCTACCAACTGATATACACGTTCTCTGTAATTTTTAGAAGAGTTTTCTAAATTATATTTTTCCTCTATCATTCGTTTTGCGTTTGACGTGATAACACTTGTATCAATCTCTCCACTTATTATTTTTCTTATAACCATTTCGTATTCTTCCGGTTTTTCGCAATGAAAATATTCCTTGCCATCCTCTGCATCTATTCCCTCTATTCCTATATCATTTGTTAGCACTGGAACACCAGAAGATAAAGCTTCAATAATCTTCACTTTTATTCCAGCTCCTAATAACAACGGGGCAGCCAAACACATCGCATGTTCAAAATATAACGATGGGTCTTCTACAAAACCTGTTACTATAATTTTATCATTTGCCATGTTCATCAATTCTTTAGGCGGCTTATTTCCAATAATAATGAATCTAACTTTGCAATCAGCTAATCTCGGCAATACATTTTCTGCAAACCATATAGCACTAGTCGAATTTTCAATTCGGTTCATCGCTCCATAATATATAATATCCCGTTTATTTGGCTCACGTTTTGTCACCGAAAATTTATCATAATACGGAACTATAACATCTGTTTTTTCTGTTTCCACACCATTCTTAATTAACAATTTCTTATCTTTTAAATTATGGGTGACCACTAAATCGCATTTATTTATTGCATTCAATTCGTGATATTTCAAACTATCATAGGCTATCTTTTTTATCTTTTTATCTAAGAAGCCCTCTGCTTTTTCGTACTTACGCAAGTATCCCAAGAAACTGACATCGTGCTCTGAAGCCACATATTTTGCATTTGGAAAATATTTTTTTACTTGTTCAATAAAAAGCAACATAGAGGTCCATTCCAAAATAACTACATCTGGTCTGTACCCCTCATCCTGCAATATATGTAACTTTTTTTCAATTTGATCGTATATTTCTTTTGTAAGCACATTTCCATATTTGTAACACGGATTATATTTAGAATTTAAACTTTTGGCATAACTAATACATTTATGCAGTCCTTGTTTTGGTGTTGCTACCAAATATTTTTTAATTTTGGAATTTACTGTTTCTATAAATTTTTCTTCATCAGGAAGCACCTTCGCTATCAACGTAATTTCATTGTTTTCATCATTTGCGAAAGAATTTATATAATAATTAAAAGTCTTTCCTCCTGCATGAAATGCTTTATCAAATGGCATACACATAGAAATATACAAAATTTTTCTTCTCATCTTTTCACACACTTCTATTTTCTCCAAAAAATTTTTCTTCCAGCATCAGGCACCAGCAGTGATATATTGGCAAATGGTATTCCTGTACCATATAGGTCTCTGTCTCCGGAGCCTTCACGCATACGTCCGCAACCTTTTCCAGTTCTCCACCTCCGGCTCCGGTCAATCCGATTACCTTGATTCCCATTGCACGGGCCACTACTGTTGCGCTCATGATGTTTTTGCTGTTTCCGGAAGTTGATATCCCCAGAAAAACATCTCCTGGCCTTCCAAAACCGAATAACTGCTGCGCAAATACTCCAAGCCCGTCCACATCATTGATATAAGCTGTAGTCAGTGCTTCATGCGCCACAAGTGGAATTGCCATCAGGGAACATTCCAGATTCTCGGCCAAATTTTTACCACGTACCGGATCAATTTCTTTCAATTTATCTGCAAATTCCTGACTGACCGGACGGGGTGTTTTGAACCGCTTCATCAGTTCTCCTGCTATATGCTCAGAATCCGCTGCTGATCCGCCGTTCCCTGCTATCAGCAGCTTTCCTCCCTTTTGATAACATTCCTCCATAATCAGATAGGCCTCTGTAATCTGCTGTTCGACAGACTGCAGTGCCGGATATCTTTTTATCAGTAAATCAATATGTTTCTGTAATCTGTTTTCCATCATCACTGCTGCTCCTTTTTTAAATATTCCATGAATTGTAACAGGGAAGCTGCTGTATATTCCTGACCATAGGCTTCTGTTCCAATCAAAGCTGTTTTACATCCGGCAGCTTTTCCGGCAGCTATGTCGATTTCCCCATCCCCTATCATCCAGGATGCTGATAAGTCAATATTGAAATCCTTGGCAGCCTTCCATAGCATTCCAGGCTTTGGTTTTCGGCAGTCGCAGTCTATTTTCAATTCCGGGCGTTCCCCTTCATATCCTTTATGAGGGTGATGTGGGCAGTAATAAATTGCATCGAGATAAGCGCCCTCCTGCCCCAGAAGGGTTTCCATTTTGTTATGGATTACCTCCAGCTCTTCGTAGCTTACTTCGCCTCTTGCGATGACTGGCTGGTTCGTTACCACTATGACCAGATATCCCATTGCATTTATCGTTTTTATCCCTTCTGCAACGCCTTCCAGCAATTCAAATTCATCTGGCTTCCGTAAAAACCCCACGTATTTATTAATCGTTCCATCCCGATCCAGAAAAATCGCTTTCTGCTTGTGCTTTAAATTTTTTCCGGTCACTCTGCCTGCCTTGAAATCCTCACAAACCGCATAATACCGTTCTGGTGTCCCCATATCTTTGACATATTCCGGACTGTCATAACAGAACATGGCTCCCGTGCCAGCCAGAGGTTTCAGCAATTGTCTGTCTAAATCTATCTTTGTGCCATCAATTTCCTTTTCCAGTACTTTGGGACTGATAACATGGAGACCTGCATTGACCCGATTTTTATAATAGAGAGGCCGCTCATCTTCTTTTGCCAGCCACTGCTCCACCGTTCCATTTTTATCTGCAATGATCAGGCCACTGTCATAAGGATGACTATTGGGATGTGTAAATAATGTAACCAGGCCACCCTTTTTCCGGTGGCATTCCACAAAACGGTAAAAATCCACATCAAACATGGCATCCGCATTCAGGAGAAGGAAGTCAGAATCCAGTTTTTCTTTTAATTTGAACAGGGCTCCTGCATTTCCCAGGGGTTCTTTTTCAAAATAGTATTCTATATGGACTCCAAACCGACTGCCGTCCCCAAAATAATCCATGATGATATTTCCGAGATGGCTTACCGTCATAATGATATCTGTAAAGCCCTGCTTTCTAAGGCATTTGAGTTCATGCTCCAGAATCGGTTTTCCTTCTATCTTTATCATTGGTTTTGGAATGTCACTGGCTACAGAGGTGATTCTTGTTCCTTTCCCTCCTGCCATAATTACTGTTTTCATACGAGTTTTCCTGCCTTAGCCTTCCTGCGGTACATAGGTTTCCGGTGTATAATGAATGACTCTCGTTCCGCCATCTTCAAAAGCAAATGGAATATGCATCAGATCCTTCATTGCTTTTCGCACTGCTTCCTGCTTATCTGGCTGTACATAAAATATCAGGAAGCCACCACCGCCTGCTCCCAGCAGCTTGCCACCGAGAGCTCCTGCTTTCATACCCACTGCATACAACGCATCGATGCTGTTTGTGGAAACTGCTGCGCCTGTCTGCCTTTTTAATTTCCAGGTATAATCCAGCATACGGCCAAATTCATCCAGCGAAGCTTCCTTATCTGTCAGTATTTTTTCTGCTTCATCCACCATGGACAGCATTTCTTTTAGCTGCGCCGTCTTATCTTCTCTGCCTGCAGCATTTGCCTTCTGTATTTCCGAGGAAAATCTGGTAAACCCGGTAAAATACATCATCAGGTTCTGATTTAACTGTTTTTTCCGTTCCGGGGAAATAATCACCGGAAGCACTTCATATCCTTCTGCATTAAAATTAATTCGATTGAAGCCACCAAAAGAGGCTGCAATCTGATCCTGCCAGCCTCCTTCCTCCTGACAAAGCTCCCGTTCCAGATAGATAGCTTCATCAGCCAGTCTTTTTTTATCTGCGTATTTTCCTTTTAACGCATAGAATGCATTCAGCATTCCTACCGCAAAAGAGCTTGAAGTTCCCAATCCGGAGCGTGCCGGAAGATCTGCTTCGTATGTCAGGCGGATTTCATGCATATCCAGCATTTTCATTGCATTCCGGATAGCCGGATGCTGAATTTGCTCCACAGCTGTCACTCGCTCTGTTCTGGAATAAGAAAGCTCCGTACTATAATCGAAAAACCTGGGTAAATGTCTTACATTTACATAACAATATTTATCAAAGGTTGTGGAAAGCACAGAACCTCCATTTTCCCGGAAGAAGCTTTCCATATCTGTTCCACCGCCAAAAAATGACATGCGGAAAGGTGTTTTTGTGATAATCATCTTTTATCTCCATTGTTATAATTTATTCAGCTGAACTTTCAGCCAGTAAGTCAGATTCAGACCTTTATTACAAAAATTGATATATTTCCGATCCAGCAATTTTTTCCGATACCTTCGGTTATGTCTGTACTCACATATCATTTCTGCCAGGTTCCGATATTCCGGAACCATTTCATTTCCGTATCCACGCACCAGCTCTTTCATTTGACGTTCTATCTGGTATTCATTCAAATATTGCCCTACCTGTTTCATATAAGCAGGCAGACTTCTTCCCAGACCCACGGTGTTCCCGCCGTGCTGGCGATATTTCATGTGTGACTCCGGATCCACGTAAACTTTCCCGCCAAGACAGAGACATACCTTTAAAACCCAGGTATCATGCATAAGCATATATTCCGGTTTGAATTTTACGACTTCGTTTAATAGTTTCTTATTAAATACACCTGTGCAGCCTGCAAAATCTGATAACACAAAACGTGCTGTCAGATTTCTTTCTCTGTTCAGTTCATGCTTTGCTATAGGATTCAGTTTCCCATCTACAAGCTCCTGTCCACAGTAATAAAGTGCCGGAACTGTCTCTTCTGCAGTTTCCAGTTTTTTTACTGCAACGAACAATTTATCTCTATCCCAGACATCATCCTGATCCGAAAATGCGATGTAATCTGCTTCATAACCCTTCGCATGGCACATCAGGTCAAAATATCCTTTGGATACATTCAGATGTTTTCCTGTATACCACTCCAGTTTTCCCTCTTTTTGGTAATGATTTAATAATTCATGCGTTCCGTCCGTGGAACCGTCATCGCGAATCAGCACAGATACCTCTACATTTTCCTGATCCCATATGCTTCGCAACTGCTCCGACAGATATTTTTCCCCATTGTAAGTAGCCATCAGTACCAGTATTTTTCTCATATTTATATTTCTACCTGCTATTTTCTATAAATTATTTACGATCTCTTCAAACTCCCGATTAAACTCCAAATTATGGCTCCCACTCTCATTCCTCATACCCTTGGTAATCTCGTCATAATCCGTTATCATCTGTTCGAGTTTTTCAATATCCTCAACCACTAGAATATTCCCCATCCGTTCCGCCACATTCCGTGCAAACTCCACCTGATGGTCATTCACATGCTCGTCGTACTGATGCTGTCGCGGTACAACGATCGGGATCTTACCGACCTGCAGCGGCATGATGAAGCTGGCCGGACCGCCATGGGTAATGACGATGCGGGCGTTGGCCACATTTTGTACCATCTGCTGATAGGGTATCAGCTTGCTCCACTGGCAGTACTGTGGTTCGTATGTGCTGAAGCCTGTCTGCATGACGACTTCTTCCCGGATGATACCGTCGCGTTTCAGCTCGTCCACTTTCTGTACCAGGCGGTTAAACGGCTGTTCGTGGGTTCCTACCGTTACAAATATCATAATGTGATTTTCTCCTTAAAAGATACTTCCTAAGTTTACAGCCTTCGGATAAACTGCTTTCTGTTCTTCCCACTGGACGATAAACTTGTCTACGATTGGATACACCATTTTTCCGGTCATGGTCGGTTTGTCGATACGGTCAAAGACCTCAATGTAAATGAGCTTTGCACCAAACAATTTGCCCAGATAGAAAAATGGAACCGCAACTGCTGCCCCGCTGGATATGATTAAATCCGGCTTTTCTTTTCGAAGTATCTTCCAGGCGATCTTCGTATTCTTTATCAGGGCTTTCAGGCTGCGGTTGGTCGGATAGTAACAGGGATACATGGTTTCCCCTTCCAACAAGCTCCGTGCGTCTTCTTTGTCAAAGGTGACCCAGAACCGTTTCTTATCCTTCCAGAATGGTTTCAACATATATAAATGTGTCAAATGTCCTCCTGAGGAACCGACCAGACATATTTTTAATTCATCCGATTTCTTATTTTCCATAATCTCCTATGCCGTCTCCAGCATCCTTTCATACTCTTCCCCACTGACCTTCGCTTTTACTTCCAGCCCCAGCTTCATCTGTCGGCTTTCTTCAAAGAGCCTTACTTCCACTTCTACCAGGCGTTTGTGACGGTCTATCTTCCGCACCCGCTCTACTGCGTGCTTTAAGGGACCTTGCCACACCATCAACTGGCCGTCTACCAGATAGCCGATGGAGCAGCGGATGCAGTCCTGCTCATCCAGCATTTGCCTTAAGAAAGTCTCTTCCTCTGCCCGAATCGGGTAGAAACCGCCACCGATTCGCACCGGCGTAACCGTGTGCGGAATGCGTTCCAGTGCCTCTTCCAGCTCTGTGGAGTTCTCGCTTTCTATAAACACATAGCCCGGAAAGGCTGCCGCCTCCTCGGTATGCCATTGTCCCTGATATTTCTTCCTGTATTGATATCTGGGCACAAAAATACGTGCCGCAAGGTTCTCAGGGAGTGCATTGCGGCACTCTTCGATGGCTGCCCGTTCTTTTCCGCATGCTGTCTGCGCTACGTACCACATATGCTTTCGGCTCCTTGTTTCTGCGGGGATTGGGTGGTTGGGAAGGACAACGTAATAAATATTATGTTGTCTCTCCCGCTTATCATTTATAGATTATAGCGCATTCAATACGGTAATACAAGGTATTTTTAAAACACAAGGATCCTTTTTCTGTAAAATTAAACACATTTCAAGCAATTTGACTCATGGCACTACACAGATGTGTAATGTCATAGGGGCATTTTGTCCAAAAATAAGACATCTTTTTTCATATGGTATTCACAAATCTGTTTTCATCCTCAAAATCTATCTCTTATCTACAACATAATATTTATTATGTCGTCTTTTTTTGTTCCCCATCCCCTATCACCAGCCGCATACTATCCAGCTGTCTCTTATGCTCGCGCCCGGTAGATTTGATGTAGATTCGCGTGATTTCGATGCTGCTGTGGCCCAGGACGTCTGCCAGCTTGGCGATGTCTTTCTTTATTTTATAGAAGCAGCGGGCGAACAGATGGCGCATGCTGTGGGGATAGACTTTCGCGGCATCTACCTCTGCCGCATGGCTCAGGCGCTTCATCATGCGCCAGATATTACTTCGATCCAGCGGTTTTCCGCTGCGGCTTCGGAAGATGGGGCCGCTCTCGATTTTTTCCTTTTTTGCATATTTTTTCAACAGTTTCTGCAGCTCACCCGGGTACAGGATGCGGCGCATTTTTCCTTTGTTATGAATTTCGGCCATGCCAAAGCGCAGGCTCTCCACGGTAATATGACGCAGTTCGCTGATACGGATGCCGGTGCTGCCCAGGGTCTGGATGAGACAGGATAGTTTTTCATTTCCCTGATGTTGAGCGGTTCGAATCAACCGGGCATATTCCTCCTGGGTCATCTCTCGATTTTCTGGAGCGAAGGCGTCCTGCTGTATTCGGATCATTTTCACCCGCAGGTCATTCCAGCCCATACAGGCGCAGAAATGGTTTACAACCGCCAGATAGGAGTTGATGCTGCTCACCTTGTAGTGGCACTTCTGCTCCAGATATGCTTTATAGCTGACCAACAGCTCTTTGCTTACTTCCCTGTCTCCTGCATACTGCTGAAGTTTTCGAATATCCCGCAGATATTTGCGGATGGTCTGGCTGCTTTTTTCTGTGCAGATCAGGCGCTGGTGGAATTGCTCGATTTTTTCCTTAGTAATGACGCGCTCCATGGTGGTTTGTTCCTCCCCTTTTTATTTAAGCATACAAAAAAAGACCACTCTATATGGATTCTATTTTCCATATAGAATGATCTTTCTAAATATATTTCTGATTTCATTTTTCCAAGTTTCTGACTATCACTACCTCCACACCTCCGCCAGTCTCTCCGCAGCCTCTCTCAACTCCTTTTCCGTCATGGTCGCATACCCCAGCAATATGGTCGGGCGGCGTCCCGGGGCGGTGGCATCGATGCTGTATTCAGACAACGGATATACCCGGATGCTCTCGGCTTCCGCCCGGCGGATGAGTTCGGCTTCGGTCAGTCCATTGCGGAATTCCAGGAGCAGATGGACGCCGGCGTCCTCACCGCGAATGCTGCAGATATCGGAGAGCTTTTTCAGCTCACCCACCAGGCTCTCCTGCTTGTGGCCGTAGATGGCGCGCATGCGGTTCAGGTGACGCTCATAGTGTCCCTCTTTGATGAAGCTGTTCAGAATCATCTGGTCGATACGGGATACGGTAGAAGAAAAGCGTTGGAGCTCCGGTTCACAGGTCGCAAGAAGCTGTTCCGGCAGCACTAGGTAGCTGATTCGAATAGCGGGCGCAATGGATTTGGAAAAGGTTCCGATGTAAATGACTTTCCCGGCCTGATCCGCTCCCTGCAGTGCCGGAATGGGCTTGCCGCGATAGCGGAATTCACTGTCGTAATCATCCTCGATAAGATAGCGGTCTTCCTTTTCCGCCGCCCATTTCAAAAGCTCCAGCCGCCGCTTGATGGGCATGACAATGCCGAGCGGATACTGGTGGGACGGCATCACGTAAGCCACATCCGCGCCCGACGCGGTCAGCTCATCCACACGCATACCGGAAGCGTCCACAGGCACGGTGCAAAGCTCAAAACCCATTTTTTCAAAGATACCGTATGCGTGCTTGTAGGTAGGGCTCTCCATGGCCAGCTTCCGCTTGCCCAGGATGGCGGCAATCAGCATCATCAGGTAATCGTTTCCTGCTCCCAGCACTACCTGCTCCGGACGGCAGTTGACGCCACGGGCCTGGTGAAGATAGCGGCTGATAGTCTCCCGAAGCTCCCACTCGCCCTTCGGATCACCCAGCTGGAACAGTTCTTTCCGGTCGTCCAGCAGCACATTTCGCGTCACCTTCCGCCAGACGCCGTAGGGGAAGCCGTCCAGGTCGATGCCATTGGGGGTGAAATCATATTTCCATCGCTTTTCTTCGGTCTTTGGCTCAGACTCCCCCCGGTCCGCTCCGGTCTTCAGATGATACAGTCCTTCAATCTGGCAGGCATAATAGCCTTTGCACGGGATGGATTCCACATAGCCCTCTGACAGAAGCTGCCCATAAGCCAAATCCACCGTACTTCGGCTCACTTCCAGATAACGAGAAAGAGCCCGGCTGGAGGGAAGCTTCTCTCCAGCCAGGATCTTCTGGTCTTGAATATCCTGTTTAATATAATGGTAAATCTGTTCGTACAGAGGTGTCTCTGCCTTTAGATTTAAATTTATCGTCAGTTCGCGCATGTGTTCTCTTATGCCTTCGGAAGCTTAAAGGAGCTCTTCAGGGATACGATTCGGTTGAAGACCAGTTTCTCCGGTGTGGAATCCTTGTAATCCACGCAGAAGAATCCGTTTCTCACGAACTGGAAACTGTCAAAGGCTTTCGCACCCTCGAAGCCCGGCTCCAGGTAAGCATGCTCTACGACAGTCAGGGAATTCGGATTCAGGTTCAGGCTGCCGTCCTCATTGTAGACACCCTTCTCCTCGTCGATGATGTTCTCATACAGACGAACCTCTGCGTCGATAGCGCAGGGAGCCGGTACCCAATGGATGGTTCCCTTCACCTTACGGCCTGTGAAGCCGCTGCCTGCCTTAGTCTCCGGATCATAAGTACAATGTACCTCGATGATCTTGCCATTCTCGTCCTTGACGAAGCTCTCACATTTTACAAAGTAAGCATGCATCAGACGCACCTCGTTGCCCGGGAAGAGACGGAAGTACTTCTTCGGCGGCTCCTCCATGAAGTCGTCGCGCTCGATGTAGAGCTCGCGGCAGAACGGAATCTTACGGCTGCCCAGTTCTTCATTTTCCAGGTTGTTGGCTGCGTCCAGGTATTCCACCTGTCCTTCCGGATAGTTATCAATCACTAACTTAATCGGATCCAGCACTGCCATCATACGCGGTTTCTTCAGCTTCAGATCCTCGCGGATGCAGTACTCCAGCATGGCGTAGTCTACGGAAGACTGGCTCTTGGATACGCCGCACAGGTCTACGAACATCTTGATGGACTCCGGCGTAAATCCACGGCGGCGGAGCGCTGCGATGGATACCAGGCGGGGATCATCCCAGCCGTCCACGATGCCTTCTTCTACCAGCTTTTTGATATATCTCTTACCGGTGACCACGTTGGTCAGATACATTTTCGCAAATTCAATCTGTCTGGGCGGATGAGGGTATTCCAGCTCCCGTACAACCCAGTCGTACAGCGGTCTGTGATCCTCAAATTCCAGGGTACAGATGGAATGGGTGATACCCTCGATGGCATCCTCAATGGGGTGGGCAAAATCGTACATGGGATAGATGCACCATTTGTCACCTGTGTTGTGATGGCTGATATGCGCCACACGGTAGATAATCGGGTCACGCATGTTCATGTTCGGGGAGGCCATGTCAATCTTGGCACGCAGCACCTTCTCTCCGTCCGCGTATTTGCCCGCTTTCATCTCTTCAAAGAGCTTCAGGTTTTCCTCGATGCTCCGGTTCCGATAGGGACTCTCCTTGCCCGGCTCGGTCAGGGTTCCACGATATTCCCGCATCTCCTCCGCTGTCAGATCGCAAACGAATGCTTTTCCCTTCTGAATCAGCTTTACCGCTGCCTCGTACATCTGGTCAAAATAGTTGGACGCGAAGTACAAGCGGTCTTCCCAATCTGCGCCCAGCCACTTGATATCCGCTAAAATGGACTCTACGAACTCGGTCTTCTCTTTTGTCGGGTTCGTATCGTCAAAACGCATGTTGAATTTGCCGTGGTATTTCTGAGCCAGTCCGTAGTTTAACAGGATGGACTTTGCATGTCCGATATGCAGATAGCCGTTGGGCTCCGGCGGGAAACGGGTGTGGACGGTATCGTATACGCCCTCTGCCAGATCCTTCTCTATGGCCTGCTCAATAAAATTTTTGCTTGTAGCCTCATTTTCCATAACGCTTCCTCGTTTCTGTTTGTATTTTCATTCCTATGAATACCATATTTAAAGAAAATCATACCATAGTTTTATCTATAATTCAATACTTACCGTTCATGGGTGGCTCTGTCTCAACATGCACTTTCCGATGAATCTCGTCCAAGCCACTGTACTTACTCGCAGTACCCTGTTTTCATGTCAATCAGGTTGCGGAGCGGTCTCTGTACCATATAGCATTCCAGGTTTTCGATACAGATGGTCAGAATCTGCTCCAGGGTCTCCGGCAATGCGTAGCCGCCGGAGATATGGGGCGTCAGGATGACATTTTCCATATCCCAGAGGGGATGTTCGGCGGGCAGGGGCTCCGGATCGGTCACGTCCAGACAGGCTCCGGCAATGCGCTTCTCCTGCAGTGCTTTCACCAGGGCGTCAGTGTCTACGGTGATACCACGGCCTACGTTCATGAGAACTGCGTTTTCCTTCATCAGCGCCAGGCGCTCCGCGTTCATCATATGATAGGTATCCTGGTTACCCGGCAGACTCATGGCTACGATATCCGCTTTCGGAAGCTCCCGCTCCAGACGCTCCAGGGTGTAGAGATCATCCACGCCCTCAGGCTTCCGGCCCTCGCGCCGCTTGATTCCCACGGTACGGCAGCCCAGTGCCTTCATCTTCCGGGCAAACACGGTTCCGATATCGCCCATACCGATGACCAGCACTCGGCTTCCCTGAATCACATGGACGTGGCCTTCGCTCCTCCAGACATGCTCCCGCTGGTTCCGGGCGTAGAGATTCAGCTTTTTCTGAAGTTCAAAGAGCACGCCGATCATATGCTCAGAGATAGCCAGGCCGTAAGCGCCGGTGGCGTTGGTCAGCACCGCGTCCTTCGGCAACGCGCCGTCGCAGAAGCCTTCAGTTCCGGCGTTATTGAGCTGCAGCCATTTCAGTTCCTCCGCATACTTCAAAAGTGCGGGATCCACATTTCCCAGGATGACCTCCGCGTCCCGGATGACCTCCTCTGTCACGTCTTTCTGTAGACAGTAACAAAATTCCAGATGACGGAAATTCATTTCCAACCGTTCCTTTTGTCTCTCGTTCAAAGGCAGCGTAACCAGAATCTTCATAACAATTCCTCCTCGTGCAGGTATCGACAGCTTATCCTGTCCGACCCTTGCGTTTTGCCCTACACCCGGACCTTTACTCCCTTCGTATCCCGGCTTCCGGCTTTTAATTTATTTAATACAAGCTGTTTTTCCTTATATTCTATGCTTTCTTCCTGTCCTGCATGGTACAGATGAATCGCTTCCAGCGCGTCCTTTTCTGCGAGACGCATCCCCCGGACTCCGACCGCGCCCTTTTTCTTCTCCGGTATCTCGGAGATATCGAAGCGCAGGAAATATCCGTCCCGGCTCTGCAGCACCACCTGCCCGGTTCCGTCTGTGACAATGGCCTTAAGAAGCTCGTCTCCCTCGTTCAGCTTCGTAGCCGCCATGGTCTTCATTTTTGTCTCAAATTCGCTGCCGTCCACAATTTTCAACATACCCTGACGGGTGCCAAACAACAGCTTCTGATGCTTCAGGACTTCCATACTGCCAATGCCGACAATCTGCTCCTCGGTGCTGGAGAAATTGCCGAAGTTGTCGATGGGCACGCCCTTGTCCCGGAATTTTCCGAAGGGCAGATCCTGTACCTTCACGGTGTGCTGCTTTCCGGTGTCTGTGAATATACATATTTTTCCCGTATTCATGCAGGAAAATACATATTTATTTTCACTGTCTGCCGCTTCCTTATTGCGATCGTAGACGGACATGTCGATGGTCTTAGCGTAGCCGAAGCGATCCATCAGGAACATAACCGGCATTTCCTCGATCTTCTTCTCTTCGAACACAATAGCCTCCGCATTCTCCACGGCTGTCCGTCTGGGACGGGCATAGGCTTTTTTGATGGTGTCCATATCTTTCAGAATGACGCGGGTCATACTGGAATGATTTTCCAGAATATCCTCATACTCCGCGATATTCTTCAACGTTTTCTGATTCTCCTCCATCAGAGCCTGAATCTCCAGACCAATCAGGCGGTACAGACGCATCTCCAGGATAGCCTGGGCCTGACGCTCGGTGAAATGAAGCTTTGCGGCACGTTTCTTAGAAGCCTCGGACTTGAAGCGAATGCCGTCGGTGATGCCCGCAGTCAGACAGGCTTTGGCATCCTTGATATTCTTGCTGCCCCGCAGGATCTCAATGATCAGATCGATGACCTCACAGGCTTTGATAAGGCCTTCCTGAATCTCCCGCTTCTCCTGCTCTTTTGCCAGCAAGGTGCGGTATTTCCGGGTGGTCAGTTCGTACTGAAATTCGATATAATGCTCCAGGATCTGGCGCAGACTTAAGGTCTCCGGCTTGCCGTCGGCGACTGCAAGCATGTTGACGCCGAAGGTGTCCTCCAGACGTGTCTTCTTGTAAAGCATATTTTTCAGGTTTTCGGTATCCGCACCCTTTTTCAGCTCCAGGACGATACGGATGCCCTCTTTGGAAGACTGGTTGGAGATATCAGTGATCTCCGGAGCCTTCTTGCTTTCCACGAGACCTGCGACATCATTCAGGAATTTGGCGATATTCGCGCCGATCATCGGGTAGGGAATCTCCGTGATAACCAGCTGCTCCTTACCGCCCTTCAGCTTCTCCACTTGTACACGGCCGCGGATCTTAATCTTTCCGGTTCCGCTCTCGTAGATAGCCGGAAGCTCGTCCTTGTTGACGATGATGCCGCCTGTGGGAAAATCCGGTCCCGGCATCAGCTCCAGCAGCTTCTCGGTGCTGATCTCCGGGTTTTTCAGATAGGCCTTGGCTGCGTCGATAACCTCGCCAAGGTTGTGGGGCGGAATGCTGGTGGCCATACCGACTGCAATACCGTCAGATCCGTTCACCAGAAGGTTCGGCAGACGGACAGGCAGGACGCTGGGTTCCTTCTCCGTCTCATCGAAATTCGGAACAAAATCCACCACATCTTTATCCAGATCCGCCAGGAAGGTCTCCTGGGTTACTTTCTGAAGGCGTGCCTCGGTGTATCGCATGGCGGCGGCGCCGTCGCCCTCGATGGAGCCAAAATTGCCGTGTCCGTCCACCAGGGGCATGCCCTTTTTAAAATCCTGGGACATGACCACCAGGGCATCGTAGATGGAGCTATCGCCGTGGGGGTGGTATTTACCCATGGTATCGCCGACGATACGGGCGCATTTTCGATACGGGCGGTCATAGCGGATGCCAAGCTCGTACATATCATAAAGGGTTCTGCGCTGTACCGGCTTTAAGCCGTCCCGCACATCCGGTAAAGCCCTTGCAATGATGACGCTCATGGCATAGTCGATGTAGGATTTCTGCATGAGGTCTGAATATTCTGTGCGTATAATCTGTTCTTCCATAGCTTCCTCCCTTTATATGTCCAACTCCGCGTCGCGGGCGTGCTCGTAGATAAATGCCCGTCTGGGCGGTACTTCCGTTCCCATCAGCATCTCCGTGACGCTGGAGGCCATACGGGCGTCCTCGATCTCAATGCGCTTTAAGATACGGGTCGCCGGGTTCAGGGTCGTCTCCCAGAGCTGCTCCGCGTCCATCTCTCCCAGACCTTTGTAGCGCTGCAGGGTAAAACTGCCCTTATGGCGCTTCCGATACTGCTCCAGGGCCTTGTCATCGTACAGGTACTCTTCCTGACCCTTGGCCGGCATGGCCTTGTAGAGAGGCGGCATGGCGATATAGACATGGCCCTCGTAAATCAGTTCGGGCATGAACCGGTAAAACAGGGTCAATAGCAGCGTGGAAATGTGCGCTCCATCCACATCCGCATCGGCCATGATAATGATCTTATCGTAGCGCAGCTTTGTAATATCGAAGTCATTGCCGTAGCCTTCGGAAAAACCGCAGCCAAAGGCGTTGATCATGGTTTTAATCTCGGCGTTGGCCAGAACCTTGTCGATACTGGCCTTTTCCACGTTCAGGATCTTGCCTCGTATCGGCAGGATGGCCTGAAAATTCCGGTCGCGGGCTGTCTTGGCAGAACCGCCTGCGGAATCTCCCTCCACGATGAAAATCTCGCATCTGGAAGCGTCCCGGCTCTCACAGTTGGCCAGCTTGCCGTTGGAATCGAAGGAATATTTCTGCTTGGTCAGGAGATTGGTCTTGGCACGTTCCTCGGTCTTACGGATCTTCGCCGCCTTTTCCGCACAGCCGATAACGCTCTTTAAGGTCTCCAGGTTGCGGTCGAAATAGCGGACAATCTCGTCTCCGGTGACCTTTGCTGTGGCCTTGGAAGCGTCCTGGTTATCCAGCTTGGTCTTGGTCTGGCCCTCGAAACGGGGAGCCGGATGCTTGATGGAAATGACCGCAGTCATACCGTTTCGCACATCCGCGCCGGTGAAGTTCGCGTCCTTCTCCTTCAGGATGCCAAGCTCCCTGGCGTAATTATTAATGACCGTGGTAAAGATGGTCTTGAAGCCGGTCAGGTGAGTGCCGCCCTCAGCATTGTAAATATTGTTACAGAAACCCAGGACGTTCTCATGAAACTCATTCACATACTGGAACGCACCCTCAACTACAATGCCCTCGGACTCGCCCTTGAAATAAACAACCTCGTGAACGGTCTCCTTGTTCTTATTCAGGTCCTCCACGAAGCCGATGATGCCATTTTCCTCATGGTACTCCACATGCTCGACCTCGTCGCCTCTGCGATCTTCGAAGATAATCGTCAGCTCCGGGTTCAGATAAGCAGTCTCGTGGAGACGGCTCTTGACCTCCTCCGCCTGAAAACGGGTCTTCTCGAAGATCTCCGGATCCGGCAGAAAATTAATCTTCGTTCCGGTCTCGCGGGTGCGGCGAAGCTTCGGAAGCAGGCCTTCCTCCAGTTCAATGGTGGGGATACCCCGCTCGTAATGATCGTGATGTACGCAGCCGTCCCTGCTGATTTCGATATCCAGGTATGTAGAAAGGGCATTGACAACAGAGGAACCCACACCGTGGAGACCGCCGCTGGTCTTGTATACAGAATCGTCGAATTTGCCTCCTGCGTGCAGAGTCGTGAATACCAGACGCTCCGCGGATACGCCCTTGGCGTGCATGTCCACGGGAATACCACGGCCATTGTCCGTCACAGTACAGGATCCGTCCTTCTCCAGATATACACTGATTTTCGAACAGAAGCCCGCCAGATGTTCGTCCACGGAATTGTCCACAATCTCATAGATCAGATGGTTCAGGCCCTTGCGGGACACGCTGCCAATATACATGCCGGGCCTTTTACGTACCGCCTCCAGTCCTTCCAGAACGGAAATGCTGCCTGCGTCGTAGGTTGTTTGATTTGCCATGTTGTTCACTCCTGATTTTATAGTCACGGGACGTCCCGTACAAATGTTCTGTTTTCAACTTTAATAGTATAACATACTCGTTTTGCTTTTACAAACCCATTTTTCTATTTTTCGTCTGAGTCTGTACAGGTAGATGCAGCTTCCCAGGGTTACGTAGATTTCCAGCAGACTGGAAATAATACCGACATAAATGTACAGAAAGACTCCTACGGCTGTCATAGATATCGCAATCCACTTTTCTATGCGAAACCCTGTCCCATATTGTCGTTCCAGCAGAATAAGGAGACGCCTGATGCAGAACAGATATAGAATGGTTCCGCCCACGGACAGATATACGTGGATACGCGCCATAAGGGGAACCAGTCTCGTGCGATAGGGCAGACCAATTCCACACAGAAATACTGCCAGCGCCAGGCCTGTCAGCCATTCCTGCGTCCTGTCTGCGCATTTTGCCAGCTCCGCTGTTTCTTCTATATATAAATACAGATAACTTCCCACCAGCGCAGCCCAGAGCAGGAAACATATCCGCCTGCTGCCTCGATTACCCAGAACTGAAAAATTCGTCTCTGTAAGTCCACGGCCTCTGGTCAGCGGTATGGTCAGCACAATGATAAATAGTATGATAAGGACTTCATATCTTCGTTTCATGCCCTTAGTTTCTCTGCAAGGAACCGTTCCTATGCAGGTACTATGCGAAATTCACATCGAACCGCCACATAATAGCATGTAACTCTCACATTTTGGTTTTAAGACACAAAAAAACCCTTGAAATTCAAGGGTTTTCTAGCAGTCGATAGGGGAATCGAACCCCTGTTTTCGCCGTGAGAGGGCGACGTCTTAACCGCTTGACCAATCGACCATTTTTTCTTTCGCGCTTGCGACTTGTTTAGTATATAATAGTTTCCGGAGAAATGCAAGCACTTTTTCACTTTTTCTTGTATTTTTACAAATACATTTTTAAAACTATTTGTTCGATTTTCTGTCTTTCAGAAAAACAGAGCAGTAAAGTCTTACGGCTCTACTGCTCCATCTCTTTTCGTCAGAATTAATCCTGAGCGATGATCTCTTTCTTGTTGTAAGATCCGCAGGACTTGCAAACACGATGAGGCATCATCAGGGCGCCGCATTTGCTGCACTTTACAAGATTCATTGCACTCATTTTCCAGTTTGCTCTTCTCTTATCTCTTCTACCTTTGGAAGATTTATTCTTAGGACAAATAGACATAGGTTACACCTCCTCTGATTTACTTACTGTTTTTAAAAATTTCGGCTATAACCGCCATTCTCGGATCCAACTCCACCGTATCACAGCCGCAGGGACCTTCATTCAAGTTCTTCCCGCATTTTCTGCAAATACCTTTGCAGTCCGGCTTGCAGAGGGTCTTCATGGGCCAGTTGACCAGAAGCTCTCCATACACCAGTTTGTCTGTGTCCAGGTTGTATCCATTGATAAAATCGGTTTCGTCCAGATCATCGATTCTTCCTTCCGCAGACTGCTTCATATCCACTTCCTTTGAAAAAGAAACTTCAATCGGCACGTCCACTTCCGTCAGACAGCGGTCACAGGGAATCTGCGCCTTCACCGCGAACTCACCCTCAATCAGCAATTTATCATTGCCGAGATTCGTAAGCACCAGTGTAAGCGGTCGTTCCTCCGTCAGGGGAAAGCTTCCCAGGCTTATGTCAAAAGACCGAAGCTCCGTCTCCACTGTCCTCTTAACCACTTTTTCCTCACAGGACAAAACATCTGTCAAATTGATCAGCATAGTTCTCTCCTAATGCACACTAGGCTATTATAACTACCCAGCAGTGGTTTGTCAAGTAATTTTCACTTACAACGGAAAATTATTTCTAATAAATTATTTTACCAGACGCTGTGTCTCACGGGCGATAGCCAGCTCCTCGTTGGTCGGGTAAATCATGACCTTAACCTTGGAGTTCGGAGTGGAGATCATCTGCACCTTACCGCGGCAGTTATTTGCCTCGTCGTCGATCTCTACGCCCAGATATCCCAGGTACTCACAGATCTTCTTACGGCTCTCGATATCGTTCTCGCCTACGCCTGCTGTAAATGCGATAGCGTCTACACCGTTCATGGCTGCTGTGTATGCGCCGATGTACTTCGCTACACGGTAGATGAATGCATCCAAAGCTACCTGTGCATGATGGTTGCCTTCCTCTGCTGCCTTTCCTACATCACGGAAATCGCTGGAGATGCCGTCGCTCATGCCAAGGATACCGGACTTCTTGTTCAGAATATTCAGAACCTCATTGACGTCCTTGCCCTCTTTGTTGCAGATGAACTGGATAACAGCCGGATCCACATCGCCGCTTCTGGTACCCATAATCAGACCCTCAAGTGGGGTAAGACCCATGGAGGTATCTACACACTTGCCGCCGATGGATGCGGAGATACTTGCTCCGTTGCCCAGGTGACATACGATAACCTTGCCCTTCTCCGGGTCAAGCTCAGCGAACTTCAGAACCTCGCCGGATACGAACAGATGGCTGGTGCCATGGAAGCCGTAACGACGGATGCTGTATTTATCATAGTACTCATAGGGGATTGCATAGAGGTATGCCTTCTCCGGCATCTTCATACCGAATCCGGTATCCCATACTGCTACGTTCGGAGTTCCGGGCATAGCTGCCTCGCATGCTTCGATACCCATCAGGTTCGCCGGGTTATGCAGCGGTCCAAGGTCGAAGCACTCGCGGATTACGCGCTTTACATCCTCGTCAACTACGATAGAATCGCTGTAAACCTTTCCGCCGTGCAGAACGCGGTGTCCGACTGCAGAGATCTCCTTGGTATCCTTGATTACACCGTACTCCGGATCTACCAGAGCCTGCATAACCAGCTTGATTGCTTCGGTATGTGCCGGCATAGCCTGCTCGATTACCATTTCCTTGCCGTTTGCCTTATGTGTCAGCTTGGAACCCTCGATTCCGATTCTCTCGCAGAGACCCTTTGCCATTACAGACTCATTCTCCATATCGATCAGCTGATATTTCAGAGAGGAGCTTCCGCAGTTGATTACTAAGATTTTCATAGCTATGTGTTCTCCTTAATTCATATTTACTTCGCAGTGGCACTCATGAGCAGGCTCACTCGTGCGCGGGCTTCGCCCTATGTCATTTGTCTAAAGCTCATCTGCTCATGCAAGCATGACATCTGAGTTTTCGCCATCTGACGCACTGCTCATTGCCTTCGCGATTATTTTACGATCTCACCAAATACCTCGCGTCCGCAAGCTGCTGCGTTGGACTCGTCGGTATCGATGTGCATAGCCAGAGCGTACTTCGGGCTTACACGAACAACTACATCGCCGAATACCAGGCTTCTGCCCTCGGTATCAATCTTTACGGATACAACATCCTTATCCTTTACGCCGAGCTTTTCAGCATCTTCCGGAGTTGCATGGATATGACGCTTTGCTGCGATTACGCCTTCCTTCAGCTCAACCTCGCCTGCCGGTCCTACCAGCTTACATGCGCCGCTGCCTGCAACATCGCCGGACTCGCGGATCGGAGCGTCTACGCCGATGGAACGCGCGTCTGTCAGGGACAGCTCTACCTGTGTCTCCGGACGAACCGGTCCCAGGATGGAAGCCTTCATCTCTTTCTTGCTTCCTACGATGGTTACCTTCTCTTCGCAGGCAAACTGACCCGGCTGGGACAGATCCTTCTTCTTGGTCAGCTCATGACCCTTACCGAACAGAGTCTCCAGATCCTCCTGTGTTACATGTACGTGACGTGCTGAGGTTTCAACAACAAATTTCATGATACATTCTCCTTTTCTTGTAAATAATTTATTACAGTTCTATGAGCCGACAAAAGCTGCCCTTCGCCGGCTCACAGTACATTTCACAATGTACACCATAATTCTATCTCCATTTTAGGTGCTTTCGCCATATTTTGCAAGCCCTGACAGGAAATAATTTGTACTTTTAAGGGTACAAGGCTATGATTTGCAGACGATACAGGAGAAAAACTTCTGCACGTCATGCTCGCATGTAAGGGCAGAAATTTTTCTCCTGTATCCTCCTGCAAAGCAGGAGCCCACGCGTATGCGCGTGGGGTCTGCAAATTGTAGTAGTTTATCCATCCCCACTACCCTTCGATCTCTGCCACCAGAACACAGTTGGGCGTCTCAATGGAGATCGGTTTTCCCTTGGCCGTAAAATAGTTTTTGTCATAATGCACCTCAAAGGTGGTGATGGTATTGCTCTCATGGTTCAGTGACATGATGTGCTTATTATCCGGGAAGAAATCAATGGCCTTCGGGTAATCCCCGCTAATCGGCAGAATACAGATTTTCTCCAGCAGTCCGGTCTCGGTATCCACATGGAAAAGACCTGCCGTATTGTCCCCGGCATTGGTGCACAGGAGCTTCGTGTCATCTCTGGAGAACCGCAGGGCGCAGGCCGCGCTGGTGGCGGAATGGTAATCATTCAGCGTGGAAACCTTCTGAATCTCCTCAAATACCGGGTTCTTTCCGCTTCCGTCGTACCTGTAGACCGTAATATAATTCTTCAGCTCACTGATCACATAGGCAAATTTTCCGCTTCTGCTGAATTTGATGATCCGGGGCGCAGACTCCAGTTCACAGAACAGCAGATCCAAAAGCTCGATTTTACCGGTACGGTGGTCAAATTTATAGATTTTGATCTGGTCGGTTCCCAGATCCACCGCGCAGAGATACTTTCCGTCCGGCGTCAGGTTCACGCAGTTTACATGGGGGCGGAAATTCCGCTCGGCCACGCTGCCCAGGCCCTTGTGGAAAACCTCGTCGGTCATCTCTCCTACCGTACCGTCCTCATTGAGACGCATGACTGTCACCTTGCCGTCATGCCAGCCTGCCACGAACAGGTATCTGTCATCCTTATCAGTGGACAGATAACAGCCGCGCATGCCTTCGATGCTGGCGCAATTTAACGGAACCAGATCCCCGTCCGGCTGCACCGTAAAGGATCTCACGCCCTCGTCGGCGACGGAATACAGGAATTTTCCGTTGTGGGACATTTTGATATAAGAAGGATTGTTAATCGGGATAACCTTGCGCTCCTTCATGGTACCATTTTCCACGTCCAGATCAAAAAGATGAATCCCCACACTGTTGCCATGGGTATAAGTTCCCACATAAGCTACGTATTTTTTCTTATCCATAGTATGTCCTCCTTCTGCTTAGCGCTGACCAAGGTACGCCTTGAAAATATCCAGTGTCTTCTCCAGTTCGTCCTCTGTCATGGCTGCGGACAGGAACATAGCCTCAAACTGGGACGGCGCCAGATAAATGCCGTTCTGTATCATATAAGAGAAATACTCCCCGAATTTTGCCGTATCCGAGGTCTTTGCCTCCGCATAATTAGTCACCGGGCCGTCGGTAAAGAAGATACTTCCCAGAGAGCCGATATGGTTCACCACCCAGGGCTTGCCTGCGGCGCGGACCGCCTCCTGCATACCCTCAAAGAATACATCCGCCTTATGGTTCAGTTCCTCGTAGAATTCCGGCGTCTCCTGTAAAAGCTTTAACTGAGCCAGTCCGGCCGCCATGGCCACCGGGTTGCCGCTTAAGGTTCCCGCCTGGTAAACCGGGCCGCTGGGAGCGATAAGCTTCATCACGTCTTTTCTGCCGCCGTAAGCGCCCACCGGCATACCGCCGCCGATGATCTTACCAAAGGTGGTCAGATCCGGCTCAATGTCAAAATACCCCTGGGCACCGGAGAGGCTCAGGCGGAAGCCTGTAATAACTTCATCGAAAATGAGCAGGCTTCCGTTCTCATTACAGAGTCTGCGAAGCCCCTGAAGGAATCCCTTCTTCGGAAGCACCACGCCCATATTGGCCGCCACCGGCTCTACGATGACTGCCGCCACCTCGCCCTTGAACTGGTCGAAAATGGCCTGTACGCTATCCAGATCGTTGTATACTGCCGTCAGCGTATCCTGGGTACAGCCTGCCGGAACGCCCGCACTGTCCGGAATTCCCGCGGTCATGACTCCGGATCCTGCCTTTACCAGCATGGCGTCGCTGTGGCCGTGATAGCAGCCCGCGAATTTGATAATCTTATTGCGGCCGGTGAAACCTCTGGCCGCGCGGATAGCACTCATAACAGCCTCGGTACCGGAGTTTACCATACGAACCATTTCTATAGAAGGAACGATGCTGCAGATCAGCTCTGCCATCTCCACCTCCCGCTCGGTGGCTGCACCGAAGCTCAAGCCCTCCCGGCAGGCCTCCAGCACATCCGCCAATACTTTCGGATGATTGTGACCCAGGATCATAGGACCCCAGGATCCTACAAAGTCCAGATAGGTCTGACCGTCTGTGTCTGTCATATATGCGCCCTTTGCCGACGCGATAAACCGGGGCGTCTCACCGACAGAGCCAAAAGCCCGCACCGGCGAGTTTACGCCGCCGGGGATATGTTCTACTGCTTCTGCAAAAAGCATTTCTGATTTGTTCATTAGCCAATTCTCCCTTCGTCCATAAAGCCAGCGATCTCTTTCGCGAAATAGGTCAGGTACAGGTCTACGCCTGCCCGGTACGCGCTGGCCGCGGTCTCGCAGATGATGGAAGCCTCATCGATATAGCCGAGAGACGCGCCCGCCTTGATCATGGCGTACTCGCCGCTGACGCTGTAGGCTGCCACCGGAAGAACGATATTTTCCTTCACCTCGGCAATGACGTCCAGATAGCTCATGGCCGGTTTTACCATGATGATATCCGCTCCCTCTTCCACGTCAAGAAGGGCCTCTTTGACACCCTCCCGGCGGTTGTGGTAATCCATCTGATAGGACTTACGGTCGCCAAAGGCCGGAGCACTGCCTGCCGCGTCGCGGAAAGGTCCGTAAAACGCAGATGCGTACTTCACCGCGTAGGACATAATCGGTGTTTCCACATAGCCATTGCTGTCCAGGATAGAGCGGATGGCTGCCACACGGCCATCCATCATATCAGAAGGCGCTACCATATCCGCACCGGCCTGCACCTGGGACAGGGCAATCTTCGCCAGATAGTCCAGAGTCTTATCATTATCTACATATTCGCCATGGAGAATACCGCAGTGGCCATGGGATGTGTACTCGCACATGCAGACGTCGCCAATGCAGTACAAATCCGGGAACTGCTTCTTCGCTTCCCGGAACGCCTTCTGCACGATGCCATTTTCATCGTAAGCGCCGCTTCCGCAAGCATCCTTGTGATCGGGAATACCAAAAAACATGACGCTGCCCACGCCCGTTTTCACAAGCTCCTCCAGTGCGTAGGGAAGCTGGTCGATACTGTAACGGTACTGACCCGGCATGGTAGGAATCTCCTCTTTGATTCCGGTTCCTTCTTTTACAAACATCGGGTAAATCAGGGAACTCTTGTCCATCCTGGTCTCCCGCACCATTTTCCGTAAGTTGACGCCGTTCCGAAGGCGGCGCGGTCTGATGTTCATATCCATAATCTCAACTCCTCTTTTCGGTATCTTTTTCTCTCCTAGCAGTATACCATATTCTCTCAAAAATAGATCATCTTTTTCATATTTCTGCCAGACACTTCCGAATGCGTTCAGTGGCTTCCCTGGCCAGCCGGTGATCCGTCCCGCCCGCCGTAACGCCTGCGGTGACGCCGCCGCCTTCCGCGATGCCCGGAAAATAAAAATCGCAGCGTGTCCGATCGTCGGAACAATTGACCGGAATGCCGCGCGCCCGACAGGCGCGAAAGACCGCTTTGTTGACCGCCCCGTCATCCACCGCCGCCAATACAAACAGGCTTCCATCCAGAAAGCTCTCCGCTTCCGGACTCCAGCGTTCCTGCTGCCAATGAAGCCGGCCTTCTTTTGCAAGCTTCCGGATTTTCACGGACGCCTCCGGCGCAATGACGGTAATTTGAGCTTCAAAGGAAAGCAGCGTCTGAATCCGCCGCTCCGCAATACGGCCTGCGCCCACCACAACGATTTTTTTCTGTTCCAGATCCACAAACAGTGGAAAATATCGACTCATACTCTATCCTCCCCGGTGTTCTGTCAGTATCATAACATACCCGGGCTTTTTTGTGAACCGTCACCTACAGGATCTGCCACCGGCAGCTCCTTACGGATACTTCGTAACAAAAAGCACTGCCTTGATTTTTACCAAAGCAGTGCTTTTTCTTCGCATTCTTCCTCTTTCTACTCCTTCAGCCGCAACCGCAGGAACCGTTTTTTCAACTGTGTCAGATTCAACGGGAACAGCGGATAGATATAACTTTTTCCGGCCACGGTCTTATTGCCGACGATAGCAGCTGCGGTCAGGATTAATCCGGCGATAAAGCCCCAGAGATTGAATGTCGAAGTCAATATCAGTAAAATCAGCCGCATGAATTTCAGGGCGTAACCCAGTTCATAGCTGGACTGGGTATAGTTGGCGATGGCTACAAAGGCCATATACATCATGATTTCCGCGTTGAACCAACCGGAATCCACCGTAAACTGACCCAGAACGATGCCGGCCACCACGCTTAGGGGCGTGCTCAGCATACTGGGCGTATTGATGGCGGCCAGCCGCAGGCCGTCGATGGCCAGCTCCAGCATCAGAAATTGCCAGACCACCGGCACGTGGACCGTGTCCTTGATGACGATAAAAGCCAGCCAGTCCGGAATCCAGCCCGGGTTCTGATACAGGAGCAGAAAGGTCGGCGTCAGAAGCAGGGTAATAATGGCAATAAGAAAGCGGGACAGCCGAAGATAGGAGCCCGTCACCGGGGGAAAGTAATAATCGTCCGCCTCCTCAATGATATCGAAGATCGATGTGGGAATAATCATGGCCTGAGGCGAATTGTCTACCAGGATCACGATATTTCCCTCCAGGATAGCCGCTGAGGCTGAGTCCGGGCGCTCGGTGAATTTGAATTTTGGAAATGGGTTATACCATTTCCGCTCGTAGATGCACTCGGCCAGACTCTCCTGGTTCATGGTCAGGGCATCTACCCGGATCGCGCTGATTCTTCCTTTCAGCTCCCGTAAGAGCCGCCGGTCCACCCGCTCGGACATATAGCAGAGAACGATGTCCGTTTCGGATGTTTTTCCCGCCGTCATCATTTCCATGGACAGATGAGGGCTCCGGATTCGTCTTCGAATCAGGGCTGTGTTGAAGACCAGGGTTTCCACAAAGCCGTCTTTTGACCCCCGGAGGGCCTTGTCCTTGGATGGCTCGTCCACGCTCCGCATGGGATAAGAACGACAGTCCAGGCCGATACAGGCGTCATAACCGTCAATGAAGAGACAGGTGACGCCGGACAGCAGGTTCTTCAGAATCTCGTCCAGTTCCTCCATGGCGGAAACTTCCACATAGGGAACCACATGATCGGCCATCTGCTGCGCGGTCATGGGCAGTTCCTCCGGTTTTAACTTGTAAAAAAATTCCAGTAGCTTTTCCATAACGGATTCTTCCAGGAAGCCGTCGATAAAGTAGATGCAGGCGTCCCGGCCACCGGTCCGGATGCCTTTCCGGATGATATCGAAATTGATATCCAGGTTCAGGATGTCGTCCAGACGGGATGTATTTTCTTTTAATCTGACAGACAGTTTTTCACTCATGTTAGTACCTCCGTATTGCTGCCACCCACAGCATATGGCACAAAGCATTTCCGCGCGGTCAGGCATTTTTCTACATGTAGTATCCCTCTATTTTCCAAAACTATGCTTTTATGCCAGATGTTTTCGTGCTATAATCTTTCTGGTACCAGAGATTTATATGAGGAGTTTTGATCATGGAAAAGAAAATTTTATTTGTGGATCTGGACGGAACCCTGTTGGACGACAACAAGAATATTACCCCAGAGAATCTGGCGGCCATTCAGAAGGCTACCGAAGCAGGTCACGCCGTAGTAGTCACCACGGGCCGCCCATTGTACAGCACCATCTTTCAGCTGGAGAAGCTGCACATGGACAAGCCCGGCTGCTATGCCATCACTTCCAACGGCGCATTGATTTATGACGCCCATACGAAGAAAATCATCTTCCAGACCGGCGTGGATAAGAATTGTATCCGGGAAGCCTTCGACGAGGCTTACAAGTTCGGCCTGCATCCCCAGACCTATTCCGATCACGGCGTTCTCTGCGAGCGTGAAGACCCGGAGATTCAGTACTATGCCAAATCTACCATGGTAAACTATGAGGTTCTGGATGACGTAACCAAGGTCATTACCCGGGATCCCATCAAGATGCTGTTCATCGACCTGCATGACCGCGCTAACCTTGAGAAATTCCGTGAGCACATGGAGTCCTGGAGCAAGGAACACCACATTGATATGTTCTTCTCCTGCGACATATATCTGGAATTTCTTCCCGAGGGCATCAATAAGGGCAGCGGCATCCGCTGGCTCTGCAACTACCTGAATGTGCCTCTCGACAATACCCTGGCCGCAGGCGACGCGGAAAATGACATCACCATGCTGCAGGCGGTTAAGACCCCCTGTGTCATGAAGAATGCCCGTCCGGAGATGTACGCTTACGGCGTCTACATTACCGAGCACGACAACAATCATTCCGGAATTGCGGAAATTATTCAGAAATTCATGCTTGCTTAAGCTGTTTCACGGAATGAGATAAAATATACTTCGCAAATTTTATGCGATAATATTTTTCATGTAACAGGGGATTCCATAGGAATTTCCTGTTACATGAAAAAGCTCCGGCAGAACTGTTCTTTTCAGTCCCGCCGGAGCTTCTGCGTCATCCTGTTTTATTCTGCCTTTGTATAGCCGCCTGCTTCCAGTGCCTCTCCTGTCTTTTCCAGAGAAATGCCGTTTGTACCGCCATCTACCTGAAGCAATCCCTGCTCAGCGAGCTTAGATACCGCATCGCCTGTGGTATCAATGGTGATAGCAATGGTATACACACCGTCCGCCGCGCTTCCGGTGCATTCCACGCCATCTACGGCCTGATAGGATTCCACCAGAGAATCATAGGCTTCCGTCATCAGGGTCTGAGTATCGTCGTCAAAGCCTGTCATGTCCAGCGCGATGGTCTCCTCCATCTTCTGAACTTTGTCGCCTTTGGCGTTCAGTGTCATGGTGTCGGTCATCTTCAGACCTTCGTTGTCCTGCTCCATTGTATAAGTTACACTCTGCGCTTTCCCGCCACAGGCTGCCAGAGATACGGCCATCACAAGCGTCATTGTAAGTGCTGTCAGTTTTTTCATGTTATACGCTCCTCTCGTCCTTTTTTATTCTTAATTTTATCCGGGAAATCCGCTTCCGTTACTGTTCTCTGCGTTCTCAGGAACCCGCTTCCTACTCCACCGGTTCCTCCGGAATGAACACCCGGCGGTTCACCGCATGTTCATCGACCCCGGCCTTCTCCTTTGCCTCTTCCGCAAAGTAATCCTGCGAGCTCAAAGGCGCTTTGCCACGGCGGTTGATCTTTTCATAGGTATCGTCGGGCTGCAGCACATGAGCCTTCACATTATCTTTTAACTCGATATCCAGGATGTGAATGACCTCCTCCTTCAGTTCCTCCCGCTCAATGGGGAACATGATTTCCACACGTTTCTCCAGATTTCGCGGCATCCAGTCGGCGCTGGCGCAGAAGACCTCCTCCTGACCATTGTTGTAGAAATAGAAAATTCGGCTATGCTCCAGGAAGTTGCCCACAATGGAACGCACGCGGATATTCTCGCTGACACCGGGAATCCCCACCTTCAGACAACAGATCCCCCGGACAACCAAGTCAATCTGTACGCCTGCTGCGGACGCTTCGTAAAGCGCCACGATCACATCCCGGTCACAGAGGGAATTCATTTTCGCGATAATCCGTCCTTCTCCTCCGTTTCTGGCATGCTCGGTTTCCCGTCCAATCAGACTCAGGAACCGATCCTTCAGCCACAGCGGCGCCAGTGACAGCTTATTCCAGCCCTCCGGCTCCGAATAACCGGAAAGCATATTGAAAACTGCCGTAGCATCCTCTCCAATGGGCGCGGAGCAGGTCAGAAGTCCGATATCGGTATACAGCTTTGCCGTAGAATCGTTGTAGTTACCGGTACCCAGATGAACATAACGGCGGATGCCGTCCTCTTCTCTTCGTACCACCAGGGTGATCTTACTGTGGGTTTTCAGACCCACCAGACCATAGATTACATGAGCGCCCGCCTTCTCCAGCATCTTCGCCCAGATGATATTGTTCTCCTCATCGAAACGGGCCTTCAGCTCCACCAGAACCGAAACCTGCTTGCCGTTCTCTGCCGCCTGGGCCAGAGCTGCGATGATCGGAGAATTACCGCTGACACGGTACAGTGTCTGCTTGATAGCCAGTACCTTCGGATCGTTGGCCGCGTCCTTTACAAACTTCACCACCGGATCAAAGGTCTGGTACGGATGATGCAGAAGGATATCGCCCTTTCTGATCTCATCAAAAATATTACAGTCCGCGGGCAGCTCCTTCACCGGTGCAGGCACATGCTTCGGAAGCTTTAAATTATCAAAGCCCTCCATGCCGTACATCTTCATCAGGAAGGTCAGATCCAGCGGTCCGTTGATTTTATACAGGGCCTGCTCTTTGATATCCAGCTCCTTTGACAGAATCTTCAAAAGACGCTTATCAATTTTCTCTTCCACCTCCAGGCGAATCGCCTCGCCCCACTGACGCTTTTTCAACTGCTTCTGAATTTCCTTCAGCAGATCCGCCGCCTCGTCCTCGTCGATGGTCAGGTCAGCATTTCGCATAACACGATAGGGAGAGGCGCTGACGATATCATACTTCAGGAACAACTGCTGCATATTCCGCTCGATAATTTCTTCCAGTAGAATCACATTTTTTATGCCGTCCTCACTGTCAGGCAGACGCACAATACGGGGCAGCACCGACGGAACCTGCACCGTGGCGAACTCCAGTTCGGCGTTCTTCTCGCCCTTTTTCTGAAGCAGCGCACCGATATTCAGGGTCTTATTGCGAATCAGCGGGAAAGGTCTGGAAGAATCCACCGCCATGGGAGTCAGCACCGGATAGACATTGTCCCGAAAATAGCGATCCACATAGCGAGCTTCCTCTTTGGTCAGGGCCTCATGCTCCTGAATTACATGGAGACCATTCTGCTTAAGCGCCGGCAAAAGAGAGCGGGAATAAGTGGAATACTGGAGAGCCACCAGCCCTCTTACCTCCTTCGTAATCTCCTCGATCTGCTCCTCCGGCGTCATACCGGCAATATCCTTCTTGGTATAGCCCGCATGGACCATATCTTTCAGGGAAGCCACACGAATCATAAAGAACTCATCCAGATTGGACGCGGTAATGCTTAAAAATTTCAGCCGTTCAAACAGTGGAATCGTTTTGTCTCGCGCCTCGCTGAGCACACGCTCATTGAACGCCAGCCAGGACAGCTCCCGGTTTCTGTAGTACTCATGTCTGGTAAATTCTTTCTTATCCATCCTCTCTTATACCTGCCTTTTCTGCCGGATAACGGGCTTTATACTGAAAATAGTCTCAAAGAAATCCGCTTTGTGGGAGAAGAGTCCCTGCTCCAATGTGATGTCCTCTACCGTATCCACCACCACCAGGAGCTCCCGCTCCTTTAAAGTAACGCGGACATTCTTAAACTTCTGCTTATGGCTGCGATCCATGGAATTAGCCACACGAAGAATGGCACTCAGCTTCGCCGTCAGCAGATAATCGTTGCGATCCAGGCTGCTGCCCATGGAAAATTCCTCGAAGGATACAAACTCCTCCGTATCGAACCGGATAGCGTTGGCAATAATCTCCCGTTCCCGATGGGACAGACCGATAATCTCCGTGGACATAACGATCTGGTAGGAGCATTCCGCCGTATGGGTCATACTGATGTATTTACCACAGTCATGAAGCCAGACCGCAATCTGCAAAAGCAGGCGCTCTCTCTTCTCCATACCGTGAATCCGCTTCATTTTGTCGAAGATGGTGAGAGCCAGATATTCCGTTCCCTGAAGATGGGTTTTATTACTCTGATAGCGCTTGGCAATGTTCTTGGCTGCCTCGATGATATCGTTTTCAAAATTATGGCTGGGCTTAAAGATCCGTTTGCGCTCCGCGTAATCGTAAGCCAGACCGTCCCGGATATTCAGGCCCGGTACCCAGATGAATTCTGCTCCGGTCTCTTCAATCAGCTTCCGGTAAATAATAAGCGCCGGCAGTACCAGAGACATGTTCTCAGCCATACCGCCCAGTCGCTCCATGGCTTTCTCCCGGGAACCGTCCGCAAGAATCTTTTCGTACAGATTCAGATATTCCTCGCGGGTAAAGGATACACTCTTCGCCTTACCGCCCCTGTCTACCAGCTGATTGATATAATCGCCTACCAGAATCATATGCTTAATTTCATGTTCCTTCAGATATAACCGCTTATAGCTTTTCAACTCGTTGTTGATCATTTCCTCAATGATCTCTCCGAAATGGGTGGTGCGGTTCTCCACCTCCGCCAGGCGCTCCCGGATACGCATGGTTCCGAGACGCAGATTCTGAGTAGACACAAGGGCGTCCTTATCGAACAGGGAAATCTGGATGCTGCCACCGCCCACATCGACAATGGCGGTTCCCTTCTGAATGATTTTCTGAAAGGATTCCTCATTGGACGCAATGGATTTGTAGCCCAGAAACCGGTGCTCAGAATTGCTTAAGACCTCCACCTCAAGGCCCGTCCGTACACGAATCTTATCAAGAATCAGAAGGCAGTTCCGCGTCTCGCGAATGGCACTGGTGGCGCAGGCCCGGTAGTCGTCTACCTGATATTCCTTCATGATGCGGGTAAAATCCTCCAGCACCTCGCACAGCTCCTCCAGCATCTCATTGCTGATCTCCTTCTGGTTATAGGCGTCCTTGCCCAGCTCCAGTCCGTAACGGATATCGTCGATTTCCTTCATGCCATTCTTCTGAGACAGCTCCAGAATCTTCATCCCCACTTCGTAAGAGCCGATCTCAATAGACGCAAATGTGACAATCTGCATAATCTCTACGCCTTTCCTGTACTTCCGTGTCCGCCCCGGTCCGCATGACCGAGGATTTCTGTCTCCTCAAATACCAGCTCCGGCTGATGCTCCATAATCCGGAACTGACAGATCCGGTCATTGACGTGAATCCTTGTATCCCGCATGGCGAGGACCGGCATAAACCACTGGTCGTTGTCACCGCAGTAGGTCTCGTCAATGACACCCATATGATTCGTCTGAATCACGCCGAAATTTTTATAGGTGCTGCTGCGGGGTACCACATGGGCCTCATAGCCTTTTGGAAGCTCCATGGCAATTCCCAGGGGAATCAGCTTAAATTCTCCCTTTTTCAAAGTCACATCCTCTGCGCTTCTTAGATCCACCCAGTCGGATTTGCCGCCGATGTAAGCCAGCTTCTCGATTTTATCGGTAAAATATTTAATTTTAATGGTCTTGGTCATTTCCGTCTGTCTCCTCAAGTCCTTTTTTCAGAAGCGCCAGAGCAGCCTGCACGGTACTCTCCCGTACTTCGCTCCGATCGCCTTCAAAATGGTGCTCTTCCACATACATCTGTCCCCGTACAGATACGCCGATATATACAAGGCCCACCGGCTTCTCTTCCGTTCCACCGTCCGGTCCTGCGATACCGGTCGTAGCGATCGCAGCGTCCGCGCCACTTGCCAGAATAGCGCCCTTGGCCATTTCCCGGGCGGTTTTTTCGCTGACTGCCCCAAATTCCTTCAGAGTTGTCTTCTTTACATTCAGAAGCTTTCTCTTTGCCTTATTGGAATAGGTGATGAAGCCCTGCTTAAATACCTCGGATACGCCCGGCACATCCACCAGACGCGCGGCCACAAGGCCTCCTGTACAGGACTCTGCCGTAGTCACGGTCAGCTCATCCACTTTTAAAAGCTCTACTACTTCCTCCGCAAGTGTCTTCTGCTGCTCTCCCATTTTAAATATCTCCTTCCAGAAGTATTCCTTTGTTTTTTGCCAGATAATCAACCAGCGATATTACGGTCAGAATCAGCGCAATCCAGGTAACAACAGCCTCGATGGTGGTGAATACCCCTCCCAGATCGAGAATCAGGAGAATGATCATCAGCATCTGGAAAGTCGTCTTAAACTTTCCCCAGTAGCTTGCTGCGATAACAACTCCATTATCCGATGCAATCAGACGGAAACCGCTGATAATGAACTCTCTTGAAATAATTACAATGACCATCCAAGCTGCCAGTCGGTTCATTTCCACCAGACAAATCATGGCCGAGCAGACTAAAAGCTTATCTGCCAGCGGATCCATGAATTTTCCGAAATTGGTGACCAGGTTATACTTTCTCGCAATCTTACCGTCCAGAAGGTCCGTCAGACTTGCCACGATAAAAATTCCGACCGCAATGTACTCGGAATAAGCGCCGCCCAGATCGGTCAGCATAAATACAACAAAAAACGGGATCATCAATACACGAAGTGTGGTTAATTTATTGGGTAAATTCATTCTGCTAATTCTCCTATCAAATCATAATCTACGGCTCCGGTAACGCGCACCTTCGCAAAATCGCCGCTCATCAGGGTCTCGTCCGTATTCAGGAACAGATAACCGTCTACACCCGGCGCATCCTTATAGGTACGGCACACATAAGCGTTCTCATCAGCCACCTGGCCCTCTACCATAACCTCCAGAATCCGGTCTGTCATGGCGTCCGCCTTGTCAAAGGCAATCTCCTGCTGCAGCTCCATAAGCTCGGCTCTCCGCTCCTCCTTCACTTCCTCCGGAATCTGATCGGGCATGCCTGCCGCCGGGGTATCCTCCTCCGGAGAATAGGTAAAGACGCCTAACCGGTCAAACTCGCAGTCATCCACGAAACGCATCAGCTCCTCATGGTCTTCCCGGGTCTCTCCCGGGAATCCGGTAATCAACGTAGTACGCAGACAGATATCCGGGATCTCTTCCCTGAGCCGTCCAATGATATGACGCAAATCTGCCCGGGTAGTTCTTCTTCCCATACGCTTCAGAATCCGGTCGGACGCATGCTGAATGGGAAGATCCAGATAATGACAGATCTTTGGCTCATCCCTCATAACCTGAATCAGTTCTTCCGTAATCTCCTCCGGATAACAGTACAGCACACGAATCCACTGAATGCCGCCAATTTCAGCCAGCTTCTTTAAAAGCTCCGGCAGCTTCTTCTCGCCGTAAATATCTTTTCCGTAAAGGGTCGTCTCCTGGGCCACCAGAATCAGTTCTTTGACGCCGCCCTCCGCCAGCTCCCGTGCCTCCTTTAAAAGCTGCTCCATGGGAACGCTGCGGTAGTTGCCGCGCACCTTCGGGATGATGCAGTAGGTACAGTGCTTATCGCAGCCCTCTGCAATCTTCAGGTAAGCATAGTGGCCGCCGGTGGTCAGGGCTCTTGCACCCTCCTGTTCCGGTACCAGACGGTCAATGTCCTCAAAATGAAGCTCCTTCTGACCCTCCAGCACCTTCTCTACGGTTTCCACGATGGCGTCGTAGGTGGTGGTTCCGAGAACCGCGTCTACCTCCGGAATCTCGTCTACGATTTCCTGCTTGTAACGCTGAGCCAGACAGCCGGCCACAATCAGGGCCTTACAGCTGCCGGATTTGCGGTACTCCGCCATCTCCAGAATCGTGTTGATGCTTTCTTCCTTGGCGTCATTGATAAAGCAGCAGGTATTGATGACAATTACATCTGCCTCTGTCTCATCGTCGGTGAAGGAAAAGCCTTTTTTACCCAGAAGACCAATCATCACCTCAGAATCCACAAGATTTTTATCACAGCCAAGGGATACAAATAAAATTTTCATAAATCATTCTCTTTCATTATATTTATTATTTCTCATACTGCAAGAATATTGCAGCACAATTAACAAAAGCTTTACATTGCACGCCGACTAAGATACCTTTTCCCGCCGGGGCAGCTGCGCCAGCACAATTGCCGCGAACATCAGTACGCATCCAAGCGCCTCGCGACCACTCAGGGTCTGATGCAGAATCAAAAGTCCCGCCAGCACAGATACCACTGACTCCAGGCTCATAATCAGGGAGGCCACCGTCGGGTTCAGACCCTTCTGGCCCACGATCTGCAGGGTGTAGCCCACGCCGCTGGACAGAAGTCCCGCATAGAGAATGGACTGCCACGCCATCAGGATATCTGAGATATCCGGCTGCTCCAGCACCAGCATTCCGATACCTGCCACGATGCCGCAGACAAAGAACTGAATGCAGGACATTTTCACGCCGTCCACATAGGGCGTAAAATGGTCAATGATCAGAATATGCGCTGCAAACAGGAACGCGCAGATAAACACCAGAATATCTCCGGTTCCAATCCGCAGGGTCTCCGTAATACAGAGGCAGTAAAGACCGCCCACGGCCAGAATTACGCCAATCCACACATTGATCCCACAGCGCTTTCCAAAAAATATCCCCGCAATGGGCACCAGCACGATGTAGCAGGCCGTGATAAAACCGGCCTTTCCCACGGTCGTAAACAGGATACCGTACTGCTGAAAGGCGCTGGCAAAGCAGAGGGCCAGGCCGCAGAGAATACCGCCCCTTATCAGGACCTTCCGATTCTCCGGCTTCTTCTCCTCCAGCCGCGCTTCCTCACTCTTCTGACGGTCCATAAAGGCGATCACCGGCAGAAGCGCCGCCCCGCCGATAAAGGAGCGGGTACACAAAAAGGTAAAGGGACCCACATAATCCATGCCGACGCTCTGCGCCACAAAAGCGGTTCCCCAGATCACTGCTGTCAGAAACAACAGCAGTGAATGCTGAATCTGTGTCTTGTTCATCTTATCTTATCCTTCGTCAAAGCGCAGGGTGGACAGAATCATCTGCTCCGCCTGTCCGATTTTTTCATAATCTCCTACCGTGCAGTCCATCTGGACCGTATACAGGATATCATTATAGCGGAAAATATAAACGTCGCAGGTACGCTCCGTATCCGCCGTCCCTTCCGCATAGCTGACCCATACAGCCGGGTATTCCCCCTCGCCCACGGTCACATCCTCCACGGTACACTCCTCATCACTTTCCAGTACCACCTGGTCGGCAGCATCCTCGGTGGAAGCCGCATCGGATCGTTCCACCCGGACAAAGGCCGGAACGCCCTCCTCCAGCGCCTGAAAGGTCAGGCTGTCAGCTGATGCTTCCACCGAAAAGGTTTCCGCGTCGTAAGCCAGGGAGAAATCCCCGATGCCCCGGACTCTTGTATACAGAACTGTCTTCGGCTCCTCGCCTTCCATCACCGTTACTTCTTCCTGTCCCAGCACGGTTCCCGGCGCGGTCTCAAGGCCTAATTCAGCCTCCTTTTCTTCTTCTGTCTGGCTGATCTTCGGCTGTTCTACAACCTCCACATGCGGCACAGAAACCTCCGCGTCCTTTTTTCCACAGGCCGAAAGCCCCATCGCTGCCAGGACGCAAAGTGTCAAAAACTTCACCTTACGCAAGCAGCTCACCCACTAACTTATTGACCAGAGAACCGTCTGCCTTGCCCTTTACCTTCGGCATCAGCTCCTTCATGATCTTGCCCTTGTCCCTGCCGGTGGGGTTCTCGATACCAAGACCCGCAATAACCTCCCGGATCACGGCACGGATAGCGTCCTCGCTCATTTCCTCCGGTGCGAACTCGGAAAGAACAGCCAGACGGGCCTTACACTGGTCAATGATATCGGTGCGGTCTGCGGGAGCCAGATCCATGGTCTCCTTGGTCTGCTTGATCTCCTTCTTTACCACCTCGAACTCTTCCTCCGGAGTCAGGTCCGCACGCTTGTCAATGGCTTTATTCTTCAGTGCGGCAAGCAGCATGGACAGGGTTTCTTTTCTGTCTTTGTCCTTGTTCTTCATGGCCTTTACCATCTCGGCACGAATTTCATCAATTTTGCTCATTTCAATTTCCTCCTCGTTAAATATCTGTATCTGTACAAGCTCCATGATACAAAATAGGCGCAGATACGCTATTTACCATTGTAAGCGTATCCCGCCCATTTTTCAAGCCCAACTATGAAAAATCATCCTTGCTTAAATTCCACATGATTCCCGTCCGTAAGACAGACCACATTTCCATTGCTGGTCAGATAGACGTCGGTGCCCAGCCAGTTCAGGGTCCGCTTTATCTTGCCGGAGATCCACCATTCATTTCTGCAGGTGACCACTGCGGCAACCGGCCTTACCGTTTCCAGAAAGGCGATCGTGTTCTTTTCCTTGATGCCATGATGGGGCATCTTCAGAACTGTATGATGCAGGTTCAGATCCGTCCGCTCCATCAGCTCGGTCAGGCGCTCCTGCTCGCTGTCTCCGGTGAAGAGAAAGCTCTGGGTGCCGTAGCGCAGACTGAGCACCAGCGACAGGTCGTTGTCATTTCCATCATAATCCTTCTCTTCCGGCGGATAGATGATAAAGGACGCCTTGCCCAGGCTGCGGCGTTCCACATCAGTGATGCGCATGGCTGTGATCCCATTACGGACAAGCGCCTCCCGATACTCCCGGAACTGCTTTTTCTCCACCGTATAATCCGGCTCCAGCACCCTCTTTACGTGCATAGCGTCCAGGATCTTGTCCGCACCGCCCACATGATCCTTGTCAAAATGGGTGATAATCAGGTAATCCAGGGTATCGATGCCGTGATCCGCAAAATAATCCAGCAGCACATCCGCCTGGTCGTCGAAGCTTGTATCAATGAGCATCCGGTAGCCGGACTGTTCCACCAGAATCGCGTCGCTCTTGCCCACATCGAAGAAAGTGACCTGCAGCTCGTCAGTCGACAGCTCCGATTCCGCCGCTTTTCCATTTCCGTCTGGTCCGTCCGGCTCGTGGTGATCGAAGCCCACCAGACACAGCACCAGCAGCAGAACCGTCAAAAGCAGGACGGTAACCGGCAGCCAGTCTCGTTCTCTTTTCTTCAAGGCATGCATCTCTTTTCTTTTCAGGTTTTTTGTGGTATACTCTCGTTGCAGATTTTTATTCCATGGTTCAGACTCGCATTTTGTTTGGAATCCTGTCTGCGATGACTTATCTGCGATGAAAATGTAAGATTTATTATCATTATATCACAAATTTCACAACATTACGAAAGGAATTTATAATATTATGAAAAAAATCACAAGTTTCACCATCAATCACCTGCTGCTTCAGCCCGGCGTCTACGTATCCCGCAAGGATCCGGTGGGCGGCACGGTCGTCACTACCTTTGATCTGCGCCTCACCAGCCCCAACGAGGAGCCGGTCATGAATACCGCTGAGATGCACACCATTGAGCATCTGGCAGCCACCTTCTTACGCAACCATAAGGACTACGGCTCCAAAACGGTCTACTTCGGCCCCATGGGCTGCCGCACCGGTTTTTATCTGCTGCTGACCGGCGATTATGAGTCCAGGGATATCGTTCCGCTGATGATTGAAATGTGGGAGTTCATCCGGGATTTCGAGGGCGACGTGCCCGGAGCAAGCGCCCGTGACTGTGGCAACTACCTGGATATGAATCTGCCCATGGCGAAGTATCTGGCAAAGCGGTATCTGGAAAATGTGCTCTATGATATCAAAGAGGATCGACTGGTGTATCCGGAATAAACCAAACCTTAAAATAATGTATAAGAAAACGGACAGCGCTCTGGTTGTACCAACCTCCAATTGTTAGATTTCCAACTTTGAAGGTCACTTCATCTTCCACAGTGCTATCCGTTTTCTTTATTTTTGTTTTTATATCTTATGTTTTTAAGAATACTCTACAGATACACATTCCGCACTATCGGCATGAAATTTTTTTGATGTATATCTGTCTTATCATCCATTTACAGCAGCGCCCGCAGCTCCTCATGCAGCTTCCCGTTGGTCGCCACGATGCCGCCCGGTTCCACCGGATTTACTTCTGAGCCGTCATAGCGGGTAATTTTGCCGCCCGCCTCGGTGAGAATCAGCATTCCCGCCGCGAAATCCCAGGGCTGCAGTCTTGCCTCAAAGTAACCGCCGATACGTCCGGCCGCCGTGTAGGCCAGATCCATGGCCGCCGATCCTGTCCGCCGGATATCCTCGCATTTTTCAAACACTCGCTGGAAGCAGGCAAAATTCCGAGGCGCCAGCTCCTTCTGATAGGGCGCGGTTCCGATGGCGATGATGGTCTGTCCCAGATTCTCTGTCTCAGCCACATGAATAGGACGGCCATTGACGAAGCTGCCCTTGCCCTTCTCGGCATAGAACATCTCCTCCCGGAAGGGATCATAAATGACGCCCAGGATAATTTCACCCTTGCTGTAAAGTCCCAGCGACACCGTGCTGTGCTGATAATCATGCACCAGATTCGTCGTACCGTCGATGGGGTCCAGAATCCAGAAGGTGTCGCCCTTCATAGCGTGAAGCCCATCCTCCTCACCAAGGAATTCGACCTCCGGCGCAAGCTCGCCCAGCTTCTCCCGCAGGAAATTCTGGATGTTGGTATCCACCTGGGTCACATAATCTGCCAGGCCCTTTACCTTCACATGGCCCGCCATATCCCGGTTTTCCACAAACTGTCTGGTCTCACGGACCAGCTGCATCACTTCATTGATATCCACGCTCATCGTTTTCCTTCCTCCTGCTTTCCAAATTCTCTTAAAATCTCATGGAATTGGCTTCCACATTTTTCCATTTCCTTCAATACCACATCAATCTTCTGCCCGTCCAGGAACCAATTGTCCCGACTGATCTCCCGGGTCACTGTCGGGCAGACCAAGAACTCGGTTTCCGGGAAGCATACTTTATAATACAGCAGAGCCCGGCGTGCATGACAGGCCTGAGGACAGAGAATTGCCTTCTTGATAGAGAGACCAAGGCTTTCCGTCACCTTCCGGGAGTAAATGGCGTTTTCATAGGTATAAGTCGCCTCTTTCTCTTTCAGAATGGCCGTCTCCGGAACACCCTCCCGCATCAGAATATCATGCAGGAAATCCCATTCTGTCTGCGCCTCATAGCCGGGAATCCGGCATCGTCCCACCGGCTTGCTGAAGCGGCCCGAAGGAAGCACGCAGGGCGCATAGCCATCCAGATACAATTTCGCCGCCGTCACCGCAATACCGCCCTGATCGCCGCCAGGGATGAAAATGATATCGGCCCGCTCCGGCTCATTTTCCACAAAGATAAAATCCGTAATGTCTTCTACAAAACCCACGGTGCAGTACCCGTCCCTTCCGTTTTGTTCTGCATTTTAATGGTAACACAGCCGCCTTATTTTTTCAAAATACCGCTTTCCTGCACCCTTGCAATCGCCTTCTCAATCACCGGAACCGGATGCACCAGCGCCATCCGCACATAGCCCTCGCCCAAATCGCCAAAGGCGCTGCCCGGGGTCACGATCATGCCGGTCTTCTCCATCAATTCCATCGTAAAAGCTGCGCTGTCCGTATAGCCTTCCGGCAGGGGAGCCCACACAAACATAGTACCCTGGCTGTCCGGCACGTTCCATCCGATGGAGCGAAGACCGCCGCAGAGAGCCTTATTTCTCCGCTCATACTCGGCGCACTGCTCCTTTACGGAATCCTGAGGACCGGTCAGGGCTGCCACCGCCGCCATCTGAATCGGCAGGAAGATACCGTAGTCGATCTGGGAGCGTACTTTGGAAAATTCCCGAATAATCTCACGATTACCTACCGCGAAGGACATGCGCATGCCGGTCATATTGTAGCTCTTGGACAGGGAGTAAAACTCGATGCCCACCTCCTTCGCGCCCGGATAGGACAGAAAGGACTTTCCTTCCCTTCCATCGTAAATGATATCGGAATAAGCATTATCATGCAGAATGATAATGTTGTACTTTTTCGCGAACGCAATCAGCTCTTCATAAAAAGCGTCATCCGCTACGGAGCAGACCGGATTGGACGGGTAAGATACGATCATAAACTTCGCTGCCCGCGCAGTCTCCGCCGGAATATCCTCGAATCTCGGCAGGAAATTATTTTCCGCATAGAGCGGATAAGTCTCGATCTTCGCACCCGCCAACTGCGGTCCCAGGGAAAATACCGGATAACCCGGATTCGGGGCCAGCATGATATCGCCCGGATCGCACAGGGCCACCGCCACATGAGCCATACCCTCCTGGGAGCCGTACAATGTCATAATCTCATCTGCCTCCAGGCTCACACCAAACCGGGTCTGATAGAAATCCTGCATGGCTTTGATAAGCTCCGGCCTGTCCGTAATGGCGTATTTATAATTTTCCGGATCCTTGCAGGCCTCCACCATGGCGTCCACCACATGCTTCGGCGGCTGAAAATCCGGCGTACCGATGGAGAAATTATAGACCTCCATACCTTTCTCTGCCAGTTCGTTCTTTTTATGGGCCAGGGCTGCGAAGATACCTTCCTCTATCGCCTCTGCCCGTTTTGAAAATATAAAATTCATCGTCTTAAGTCCTCTCTGCTGCGCCGCGTATCCTGGCGCGTTTCTCTCATATTCTGGAAAGTCTCTGTCCATTCGGCCAGCGCTCAATCTTTCTTATTTTAATACAAACTTCCCGGCAATTCAATTCTTTTCTTGCTTTTCGTTCTCAGGTCTGATAGAGTATTATCAGTAACACACATTTACCAAATAAAAAGGAGAACAATCAAATGGCAGACAATAAATGCAGCACACCGGATTGCGGCGGCAACTGCGATACCTGTAACGGAGACATCACCGTAACCCTGACCCTGGACAATGACGAAACCGTAGAATGCGCTATCCTCACCATCTTCCCGGTGGACGGACGTGACTACATCGCCCTGCTTCCTCTGGATGAGAACGGCGAGAACGAGGACGGCGAGGTATATCTGTACCGTTACGACAACAGCACCGGAAGCCCGGTTCTGGACAATATCGAGTCCGATGAGGAGTACGACGCAGTGGCTGACATGTTCGATCAGATGCTGGACGCAGCCGAGTACGATGAGTTAGTTGAGGCTGACGGCGAGGATGTTGATTTCGACGAAACCAACTAAAGCTTATCTATTTCGCTCAAATCAATAGACAGGCAGATAGACATTTCCACTTTTCAAAGCACAGAAAAAAGAGCCGAGAATATATGCCTCTCGGCTCTTTTTTCGTTCGCCTACTCTTCTAAAAGCTCTTCTACGAAACGTGATTGTTCTGCTTTCTTTCCATACAGCTTTCTCACCGAAAAAATATACAACAGCTCCTTTGCCCGGGTCATGGCCACATAGAACAGCCGCCGTTCTTCTTCCATATCTTCCTCGAAAAGCACCCGCTTGTGGGGCGTAATTCCCTCATTGGCGTCGATGATGAATACGATGCGGTATTCCAGACCCTTACTACTGTGCATGGTGGACAATATCACGCCATCGCTGCTCGCTTCCCGCTCCTTCGCCTGCTTCAGAAGCTCTGCCCGGATGGATGCGATATGGTTTTCCCACTCCTCCAGAGTTTTAAAACCGGAAGCCAGCTCCTTTAATTCATCGAGAATTCCAAAGAAATCCTCCGGTTTTCTTCCTTTGTAATCGGCATATTCCTTCAGATACTCCTCATAGCCGATGATATTTCGGATATAGTGTAGGGCCCCGGAAGGACTTAAATGTCCGCACATCTTCAAATCCTTCTCCAGCTTTTCGATCCGCTCGCAGACCCAGGGCTTATCGTCATACCAGGTAAGCAGCTCCTCCCAGGAAATCACTTCGCTGTCCAGACATTCTCGCCCCAGGTAGCGCTTCGGGCGGTTCATGACCTGCAAAAAGTCCTCGCGCTTCACCAGACTCTTTTTCATGTCCCGGGCCATGTGAAGATAAGCAAAAATATCCTTCACAATCCAGTGATCATAGAGGTTCGGCAGTGCGTCCCGCATCCGGAACGGAATTCCCTCGGAAATCAGTTCTTCCACCAGCTTCCGGGGCTGGGTATTGGTCCGGAACAGAATCGCGATATCCCGATAAGAACCTCCTTTTTCCCGGTAGGTCTTAATCTTATCAACGACGCACTCGTACTCCTCATCCTGATCCCGAAACTTATGGTGCAGAATCGGCGGTCCTTCCTGCTTGTTCGCCTGAATTTTCTTGGCAAAACGCTGCTTATTATTCTCGATAACCTTGCAGGCTCCTTCCACAATCAGGCGCGTACAGCGGTAGTTCGTATCCAGAAGCACCTGTTTCGCCGCCGGATAATCCTGTTTGAAGTGCAGCATAATCTCCGGCTTCGCGCCGCGGAAACGGTAGATGGACTGGTCGTCGTCGCCTACGATGAACAGGTTATCCTCCGGCGCCGCCAGCATCCGCACAATGTCGTACTGCAGCTGATTGATATCCTGAAATTCATCCACCAGGATATACCGGAATTTCCGCTGCCAGGCCCCGAGAATGTCCTTCCGTTCCTTCAAAAGCTGGTAGCAGTAGACCAGCATATCGTCGAAATCGATTTTATTGCTGCGGCGCAGGCGGTTATCGTATTCGTTAAAAATGGCGGTAAAGCTTTTGGTATTGCAGGATGTGGCCTTATATTCCTGCAGGTTCACCCGATCATTTTTCACCTTGCTGATTTCCGCCGCGATACTGCCGATGAGCTCTGATTCGTCATCCGGCTCCAGCTTCTGCTTATAGACTGCCTCCCGCAGAAACTGGTATTTTTCGGTCTCCCGGAGAATATTGTCGGCACGATAGCCATAGGCCAGCTTCAGGATCTGGAAAAAGACCGCATGAAAGGTACCAAAAGAAACAGCCGTATTCGCGCTGTTCGTCAGCCGCAGATACCGCTCCTTCATTTCCCTTGCCGCCGCTTTTGTAAAAGTAATCACCAGAATCTCTCCGGGTGGAATGTGACAGATTTCCGTCAGATACTGAACCCGTCTCGTAAGTACCATCGTCTTACCGGAACCGGGTCCCGCCAGAACCAGCATGGGGCCGTCACGGTGGGTGACGGCCTTCTGCTGTACTTCAGATAAAGAATTCAAATTTTATGCCTCCAGCTTTGCAATCGCTGCGCGCACACGCTTCAGAGTCTCCTCCTTGCCGATGACCTCCATGAGCTCGGTGGCTCCGCAGGGCGTCATCTGCCTGCCGGATACGGCGATTCGGATGGGCCAGAGCACATAGCCGTTCTTACAGCCCTTCTCCTCCACATATTTCAGAAGACGTGTATACAGTCCGTCGTTGCTGTAGTCCTCCTGCTCCTCCAGGATCGGAAGCAGCTCTTTTAAAACCTCCAGAGAAGACGAGGCGCTTGTCTTCATCTTTTTATGCGCATAAATCGCGGTGTCGTACTCGGGAACTGCCTCGAAGAAGTCTACCATATCCTCGATCTCCGGGAACACCTCGATACGGGTCTTTACCATAGCAGCGATCTTCTTCAGATCATAATCCTTGGTAATGACCTTCTTCAGATGCGGCAATGCCATCTCATAAAACTTATCAAAGTCCATAGCCTTGATGTACTCACCGTTCATCCATTTCAGCTTGGTGTAATCGAATACGGACGGTGCCTTGCTGATGTGGTGATAATCAAAAGCCTTAATCAACTCATCCAGAGAATAAATCTCCCGATCCTCATCCGGACTCCAGCCCAGCAGCGCTACGAAATTGATAATCGCCTCCGGCAGAAAGCCCTGCTCCAGCAGATCCTCGAAGGAAGAATGGCCGCAGCGCTTGGACAGCTTCTTATGCTCCTCGTCGGTAATCAGCGGGCAATGTACATAGACCGGCACTTCCCAGCCAAACGCCTCATAGAGGCGGTTGTATTTCGGAGAAGAGGACAGATACTCATTTCCACGGACTACGTGGGTGATTCCCATCAGATGGTCGTCTACCACATTCGCGAAGTTGTAAGTCGGATATCCGTCGGACTTGATCAGGATCATGTCGTCCAGCTCCGCATTGTCTACGGTGATATCGCCATAAATATCGTCATGGAAGGTGGTGGTTCCGGTGGTCGGATTATTCTGGCGGATAACAAATGGTACGCCCGCTGCCAGCTTCGCTTCTACCTCTTCCTTAGACAGATGTAGACAGTGCTTATCATATACAACAATCTCCTTACCCGCCACTTCGGTCTTCAGAGACTCCAGGCGCTCCTTGTCGCAGAAGCAGTAATAAGCCTCGCCTTTTTCAATCAGCTTTTTCGCGTACTCCATATAGATGCCTGCCGCCTGGCGCTCACTCTGCACATAGGGGCCCACGCCTCCGTCCTTGTCCGGACCCTCGTCATGCTCCAGGCCCGCTTCCTTCATGGTACGGTAAATGATATCGACCGCGCCCTCCACATAGCGCTCCTGGTCGGTATCCTCGATACGAAGCAGGAAATCTCCGTCCTCATGCTTGGCAATCAGATATGCGTACAGCGCTGTTCTTAAGTTACCTACATGCATTCTTCCGGTAGGACTCGGCGCAAATCTTGTTCTTACTTTACTCATTCTTCTTCACTCCCGTTATTCTTCTGAAATGGCCTTTCATTTCTTACTTCCGTAAAACAGGCCGCTCTGGAAATTATATACCAAAGCGGCCCGCTTTACAAGGGGAAAAGTTCCCCGTCTCTTTTATTTTCCGGCTTTTTCATCCCACACCGGAACGGAGATACCCGCTACCTCTGAAGTAAACGGGGTTCCGTCGTGTTTCTCGAAATGACGCCATGCCCGCAACACGTATTTGAAGCCTATGTACTGAAGCGGCAGGTTGCAGTATACCATCAGGATGTTGGCGAAATCGCTCAGATCCCAGAGGGCACCCAGATCCATGCCCGCAATGTTGGTAATGACGCCAAAGCTGATAACCACCAGACACAGAACGCGAATCACATTGATAAAGGCCTTATTGGCGGAGATACGGTTCGCGCACATCTCGGTGAAGGACATGAAGCCCATCAGACAGGTGAAGGCGAACAGGCCGAAGCAAAGGCTTACCAGCAGGGTCACAAAGCTGTATGCTGCTCCGCTGCTTCCGGTCAGCGCGCCGCAGGATGCCAGGAATTTTTCCAGCTTGCCGAGTTCAAACCAGGCGTCTGCCTCTCCGGTCAGCCACATTCTTCCCATAATAACCACAAAACCGGTCAGGGTGCAGATAACGATGGTATCCAGGAATACACCCAGCGCCTGTACGCAGCCTTGATCGCAGGGATGAGCGGTATCTGCCGCTGCTGCCGGCATGGTAATGGTTCCCTGGCCGGCCTCATTGGACATCAGGCCTCTCTTAATGCCCTGGCTTAAAGCGATACCAAAAGCTCCGCCAAAGACTGCGGCCGGTTTAAATGCCTGTGTGAAAATAGCTGCAAAGAACCACGGAACCCGGGTGAAATTGCAAAGCACCAGAACCACAACGGTCAGTACATACACAACTGCCATAATCGGTACCAACACATCTGTTACCTTTGATACTTTCTTGATACCGCCGAAGCTGGTAACCGCGGTTACCACAATTAACACTGCAAAGGACACCCAGTACAGTGCAGAATTGGTTGCAAAGGTCGTTCCTGTCACCACACCAGCGATGGCTCCCACTGCGGAAATGGTGTTGAAGCCCTGCGCCGGGAAGCAGAGGAACGCGTAAATGATGTAGAGCACGCTCAAGGCTACGCCCGCCCAGGCCGCGTCCTTTAAAAGACGACGTCCGTAGAAAGGAAGTCCGCCCACATAGGCGTCGCCGCGCTTCTCCTTGAAAATCTGGGACATAGTAGACTCTACGAATGCAGTCGCCATACCGAAGAACGCGGAAATCCACATCCAGAACAGCGCGCCCGGTCCTCCGATAGAAATTGCTCCGGTTACGCCCAGGATATTGCCAGGGCCTACACGCATGGCCGTGGACAGCAGGAACGCCCCCAGGGAAGAGATGCCCATGGTTGTACTCTTGCTGTTCATCAGCACCTGAAGTCCGTACTTAAACTTGCGCACCTGTACGAAACGCAGCTTAAAGGTGAAATAGATGCCGGTTCCCACTAATAAAATAATGGCCAGACTGAAATTGCCCAGAATCGGAATGGACGCGTACCAGTCAAGGTTTGTCGGAAAATCCCAGAACCAGTTGGATACAATCTGGATTTTACCGCAGATTGCGTTCACTGCACTAAATAAAGCTTCCATAACAAAAACCCCCTCACATTTTTTCTCATTATAAAACAACACGAAGGGGTTTGTACAGTATTACTTTTCTCTTTTCAAGGTTTCATTCCGAAAACTTTGTGGTCAGCTCTCGCGCAAGCACGGACTTTGACTCGTTGCCCGCGTAAAACAAGGGCGCAACTGACGCTGCGCCCTTATCGTATCCATATGATAGTCAAATCTGTAAAATCCGGACTTCTTAAAGTTGTGTGTGTGCATTAGATACTTCGCGAAGCCGCACTTATCAGATCTTTATAGCATGTGTTTACAAATATTATAAATAATTTCCTGAGAATTACATTCCCATCTGCTTTGCAACCTCTGCCGCAAAGTCCTCGTTCTTCTTCTCAAGTCCCTCGCCGGTCTCGAAACGAACGAACTTCTTGATGGTGATGTTTGCGTTGTTCTCTTTTGCTACCTGAGCTACATACTTCGCAACAGTCTGCTTTCCGTCCTCAGCCTTTACATATACCTGGTCAAGCAGGCAGATCTCTTTCAACTCTTTATTGATACGGCCCTGGATCATGCCCTGGATAACCTTCTCCGGCTTCTGGGACTCCTTCGGATCGTTCTGAATCTGAGCCATCAGGATAGCCTTTTCTTTTTCGATGTACTCCGGCTCTACCTCAGCGTCGCTGGTGTACAGCGGCTTCAGAGCTGCAGCCTGCATAGCTACGTTCTTAGCCATCTCACGGATAGCGTCGTTGATAACGTCTGTCTCAACGTCTACCAGAACGCCGATCTTTCCGCCTGCATGGATGTAGGAAGCTACGAAACCGTTCTCCTCCTCAACCTGAGCGAAACGACGGATGTTCATGTTCTCGCCGATAACAGCGATCTGGGAAGCAAGTGCCTCCTTTACAGTCAGAGTCGGGTCTTTCTCCCACTTCTCTGCCAGGAACTCATCAATATCTTTTGCAGCAGTCTTAACAGCCTGAGCTGCTACGTCTGCTACGTAGGACTGGAATTTCTCGTTCTTTGCAACGAAGTCAGTCTCAGCATTTACCTCTACAACAACAGCCTTGTGGTCGTCATTGATCAGGCAGGTATCTACAATACCCTCTGCTGCGATACGGCCAGCCTTCTTCTGTGCGCTTGCAAGGCCTTTCTCTCTCAGCCAGTCAACAGCTGCGTCCATATTTCCCTCGGTAGCTGTCAGGGCCTTCTTGCAGTCCATCATGCCAGCGCCGGTCATTTCTCTTAACTCTTTTACCATTCCTGCTGTGATTGCCATTTCTAATCCCTCCAAATTCGTTTGTGTAAGCCGCGTGTGCCGTAAAGCACACGCGGATAAAGTCACTTACTGTTCGCTCCGCTCACAGTAGCCGCTTCACGATGCACAGAAATTACGCTTTCGCGCAATTTTGCGCTTGTACTTTCGACTTTTACTTAAGCCTCTGCAGTCTCCTCAGTCTCAGCTTCCTCTGCAACTTCCTCAGCTGCGCCCTGGTTAGCCTCAACAACAGCGTCTGCCATCTTGGAAACGATCAGCTTTACGGCTCTGATAGCATCATCATTGCCCGGGATTACATAATCCAGCTCTTCCGGATCACAGTTGGTATCAGCGATTCCGATAAGCGGAATACCCAGTGTATGTGCTTCCTGTACGCAGATTCTTTCCTTCTTCGGGTCTACTACGAAGATAGCGTCCGGGATGCGCTTCATATCCTTGATACCGCCAAGGTTCTTCTCCAGCTTCTCCCACTCTTTCTTCAGTGCGATAACTTCCTTCTTCGGCAGTACATCAAAGGTTCCGTCCTCAGACATCTTCTCGATAGCCTTCAGACGAGCGATTCTGCTCTGGATGGTCTTGAAGTTGGTCAGCATACCGCCGAGCCAACGCTCATTTACGTAGAACATACCGCAACGCTCTGCCTCAACCTTGATAGCGTCCTGAGCCTGCTTCTTGGTTCCTACGAACAGGATGTTGCCACCCTCTGCCGCGATGTCAAATACTGCCTTGTAAGCCTCATCAACCTTTCCTACAGACTTCTGCAGGTCGATGATGTAGATGCCGTTACGCTCTGTGTAGATGTACGGAGCCATCTTGGGGTTCCAGCGTCTTGTCTGATGTCCGAAATGAACACCTGCTTCCAGTAACTGCTTCATAGAAATTACACTCATGTTTCTTTCCTCCATTTGGTTGTTCTTCCGCGAGTTTCTTCACCGTGAAATACCGGTTCATATGCAATCCAGGCACCTTTCCCGGTTCCGCCCGCGTGTTTTTTCACTAACTTTGAAAGTATAACATAAGAAAAGGGCTTTGACAAGCCCTTTTCCTTGACAAATTTGCAATTTTCAGCCTAATCTATCCGCTTTAATCTGCCAGCCAGTTGTACAACTCCTCATATTTCTTCGCAGAATTATTCCAGGAGAAGTCCACAGCCATGCCACGGTCAATAATCTTGTTCCACTCACGCTTCTTATCATAGTAGATATGCTCTGCGTAGCGGACAGTGTGCATCATCTCGTGGGCGTTGTAATTGGTGAAGCTGAAGCCGGTTCCCTTGCTCTCGTACTCGTTGTACGGCTCTACCGTATCCTTCAGGCCGCCGGTCTCGCGGACGATAGGCACGGTGCCATAGCGCAGGCTCATAAGCTGGCTCAAGCCGCAGGGCTCAAACTGGGACGGCATCAGGAAAGCGTCGCAGGATCCGTATACCTTGTGGGACATGGCCTCGGAATAGAAAATATTTGCCGAAACCTTGCCCTGGTACTTCCATGCGAAATGACGGAACATATTCTCATAACGCTCCTCACCGGTTCCCAGAACTACAAACTGTACCTCATCCTGACAGAGCTCGTCCATCACATAGGCAATCAGATCAAACCCCTTCTGGTCTGTCAGGCGGGATACGATACCGATCATCATTTTCTTCGGATCCACATCAAGACCCAGCTCCTGCTGCAGGGCGGTCTTGTTCTTCACCTTCTCCTTACGGAAGTTTACAGCGTTATAATTATGAACCAGATATTTGTCGCTCTCCGGATTGTACTCGTTATAATCGATACCATTTACAATGCCACGCAGGGAGTTGGCACGGGCACGCATCAGGCCGTCCAGGTGTTCTCCATAATATGGCATCTTAATTTCCTCGGCATAGGTATCGCTTACGGTGGTCACGGCATCCGCGTATACGATGCCTCCCTTCAGATAGTTAGCGTCGCCATAGGCTTCCAGCTTATCCGGCGTAAAATAAGATGCATTCAGACCGGTGATGTCCTTGACCGTCTTCATATCCCAGATTCCCTGGAACTTCAGGTTATGTATGGTCATAATAGTCTTAATTCCCCGGAAGAACGGGTTGTCCTGGAATGAGTCATTCAAATATACAGGAACCAGTCCGGTCTGCCAGTCATGACAATGGATGATGTCCGGACGGAAATCCAGGGACGGCAGTGCAGAGATCGCGGCCTTGGAAAAGAACGCGAACTTTTCGATATCCTCATAGATGTTGCCATAGGGTTTCGGTCCGGCGAAATAATATTCATTATCAATAAAGTAAAACTTCACGCCCTCATATTCCATCTCCAGGATGCCTACATACTGACTGCGCCATGCCAGGTTCATATAGAAATGGGTCACATACTTCATCTGATCCTTCCACTCCTGACGGATGCACATATACTTAGGAATCATTACCCGGATATCGTACTGCTCTTTGTCAAAATATTTCGGCAATGATCCTACTACGTCTGCCAGTCCTCCCGTCTTAATAAAAGGAACCGCTTCTGAAGCGACAAATAAGATCTTTTTCACTGCATTTCCTCCCAGCTCATTTTGGATTTTATTTATATCCATTATAACGCATTCGAAATGCATTTAAAAGTATAATTTGTGCAATTTTTACATTTAAGAGACCTTTCGCTTATTTTCCAGACGGATGCGATCGGAAATCAGGGCGATAAATTCTGAATTGGTGGGCTTTCCCTTACCGTTGCTGACCGTATAGCCAAACAGCTCGTCGATGGTATCCATTTTGCCGCGGCTCCAGGCCACTTCGATGGCATGTCGGATGGCGCGCTCTACCCGGCTTGGCGTGGTCTGATAATGCTTGGCGATGGTGGGATACAGTACCTTCGTCACAGAGCTCAGCATTTCCATATCCCTGACTGACATAATAATCGCGTCGCGTAGATACTGGTAACCCTTGATATGGGCCGGCACGCCGATTTCATGAATCATATTTGTAACATCGGTCTCCAGATCGTGCTCTCCGTACAGGCACCCCGGCTCCTGTGCCTCACCGGAACAGACCGGGCGTTTCAGCTTTTCGCCGTGTTTCAGAAAGCTTCTGAGTCGTCCCAGCAGCATTTCATTGTTAAACGGTTTCATAATATAATAGCTTGCGCCCAAAGCAAAGGCATCCTCGGTCACGCTCTCCTGCCCGATTGCAGAAAGTACAATAATTGCCGGAAACTTTTTCAGACTCTTATCTTCCTTAAGTTTTTCCATAACGCCCAGTCCATCCATCTTCGGCATAATTAAATCCAGTAGCACCACGTCCGGCGTGTTTTTCCGAATCAGTTCCACGGCGTCTTCTCCATTTGCTGCCGTGCCAACCAGCTCCATCCCATTTTCCGTCTGTATCAGGGCATTCAACATTTCCAACATTCTTTCATTGTCGTCCGCAATTGCAATCGTCAGCCTTTCCATAAGATTCCCCCCATTTCTGTACTGTCTGTGATTTGTTTTGTGATATACCTATTATAACCATTTATTTCCTTTTTCCGCAATTCCAATCGTTCTGCATTTTCAGACAGACAGGGACAGATTTCGACAGGCTTTTTCTTTAACTGACATGGGAAAGCATTTCTTCCACGAAGATGCCGTATCCTTTTGTCGGATCGTTCACAAATACATGGGTTACCGCGCCAATCAGTTTCCCATTTTGGATAATCGGACTGCCGCTCATGCCCTGGATAATGCCGCCTGTCAGAGCCAGAAGCTCCGGATCTGTGACCCGTAAAATCATTCCCTTGTTCACGTCCGACGCGTTCCTTTTCACCTCCTCGATGGCAATGCGGTAATCCCTCATTTCCCCGTTGATCCCGGAACGCACCCAGGCCTCTCCCTCTGTAATTTCCTGTTTATATCCCACCTCCACTGCTTCCCCGTCCAGCTTATCTCCCAGCCTCTCTGTTCCTTCCCCGAAAATCCCAGCCTCTGTATTTTCCTGAATCTGTCCGCAGATCAGGTTATTTCGATAACGGATAAGCCCGGCTACCTGCCCCGGATTACCTGGTTCTCCACGGTGGATTTCCGCCACGGTCGTGTCGTAGAGCTTTCCTTCGCTGATCTTCAGAAGCTCCCCGGTATCGGAATCATTGATACCGTGTCCCAGAGCGCCAAATTTTCCATTTTCTGTAAGAAATGTCAGCGTACCGATCCCCTGGGTATTGTCCCGTACCCAGATGCCAAGCCTATAACCATTTTCTGTATCAGCGGCCTGCAGGCGGATTTCAAAAGTCCGGCCGGAACGTTCGATTCCCAGAACCAGTTTCTCACTTCCATTTTCTTCCACACTCTCTATTAGCTTTTCCTTTTCCCGTATCTCCACGCCGTTCACAGAACGGATATAATCTCCGGCCTGCACCAGCCGGAAGGCCGGTTCATAATTCAAACCGTCGCGTCCGGTCACTTTCCCCGTTCCAATCACCATGACGCCATCGGTCTCCATATAGATGCCGATGGGAATACCGCCGGGCGTTACCGTCGTCTTTGGCGTCACCTGCACGTTCGTTTCTTTCAGGGGAATCACCCCCAGATACCGATAGGAAATCCGGTAACTGCTTCCGTTTCGACTGTCGTAAGATGCTTTGGTGACACTCTCCTGAATCTGTGCCGTCACCGGGAAACCGGGTGTTTCCGGCCCTGCGCCGCCCTCCGTCTGGGTATAGGAGTCCGGTATCAGAGCCCGTTCCCGGAAATAATCATATACGCCAAGTACCAGCAGGCTTATTCCCAGCAAAACCAGAAGATATTTTCGGTATGTTTTTCTGCATATCATCTTTGCACTCTCCTCGCCGCGCTGCCTAAGATCAAAAAAGACAGAAACACATGTCACGTTTCTGTCTTTAGTATGCAGAATCTCCGGTTATCTAGTCTGGGACTTTTTGTTACCTGCCAGTTCTTTCATTTCGGAGGCATTTTGGAAAACAGCGTCTGTAATCTCCGCGCCGCCCAGAATACGGGCCAGCTCTTCGACACTTTCTGCCTCAGTCAGACGCCGGATCTCGGTCCGTGTGCCGCCGTCCACTACCTGTTTTTCGATACGGAAATGAGTGTCCGCCATGGCCGCGATCTGAGCCAGATGGGTGATGCAGATGACCTGTCTGCTCCTGCCAATCAGCATCATTTTCTCCGATACTTTCTGAGCGGTACGGCCACTGATTCCCACATCGATTTCGTCGAAAATCACAGTTTCAATCTGATCCTTATCAGCCAGTACAGTCTTAATCGCCAGCATGATACGGGACAGTTCACCGCCGGAAGCTATCTTTGCCAGCGGCCTTAAGGATTCACCCGGATTCGTGGAAATTACAAATTCCGCGTCGTCAAAGCCGCCCGACGTATAACCGGAAATGCGGTCAAACTCCAGTTCGAACTCCACATCCAGGAAGTTCAGGTCAATCAAATGCTCCCGAATCTTTGCGCAGAGCACTTCGGCATAGCGTTTCCGGATGACGCTCGCCTCCTCACAGAGACCCTCCAGCTCCCGCTCTTTTTCCGCAGTCTGCTTTTCCAGACGCGCCAGATAGGCGTCGTAGTCCTGCAGGGCCGCCAGGCGCTCCTGCTGCCTCTGACCGTATTCCAGTACCGCTTCCAGCGTTTTGCCATACTTGGATTTCAGATGGTTTAGCTGATTCAGGCGCTCTTCCACCTGCTCAAATTCTTCCCCTGCAAATTCCAGAGAGGATACGTAATCAGAAAGCTCCCGGTTGAAATCATTTAACAGGCTGTCGATGTCTGAAAGCTGACCGGTCAGATCCGTCAGGTCTTCATCCAGGCTCTGGACGCCCTGCAGTTCCCGGAGCGCCCGGCCAATAGCCGTTCCGGCGCCTTCCGCTTCCTCGTAACCGGTCAGTCCGTAGGCGGTTCCAGCCGCCTCCATCAGCCGCTTCGCGCCGGTCATTTTCCGGTATCTCTGCTCCAGCTCCTCATCCTCGCCGATGCTCAGACCTGCGTCCTCAATCTCCTTTGTTTCAAATTCCAGAAGAGACAGCTCCCGCATGCGGCTCTCCTCGTCCATCCGGGCGTTTTTCTGTTCTTCTGTAAGTTTTTTCCATTCCGTGTAAGCCGCCGCCAGCTTTTCCTTTATGGGCTGCAGTTCTTCTTTGGCATATTCATCCAGAATCTCCAGATGCTTTTTCTTCTGCAATAAGGACTGGTGTTCGTGCTGGCCGTGTACGTCGATAAGAAGGGCCGCTGTCTCCCGAAGCTGATTTAAAGTGACAGTCTCGCCGTTGATTTTGTTGATGCTTTTGCCGTTCATGATTTTCCTGGACAGGATAATCTGCCCATCCTCGGGAATCACGTCCAGCTCCTTCAGGCGGTCTTTTAACCTCTCACTGGTAACGGAAAAGACCAGCTCCGCCAGACCAAAGTCCGCGCCCGGGCGCACCAGATCCTTAGCCACCTTGCCGCCCAGCGCCAGACCCACGGAACCGATGACGATGGATTTTCCCGCTCCGGTCTCACCGGTCAGGATATTCAGACCTTCCGTAAAATCAATCTCTGCCTCACGAATCAATGCCAGATTTTTTACATGCAGATGCTCTAACATACTTTTCCTCTCGCTAATCCCTGATTGCTTTTCTTAATTTTTCCATGACGATCATCGTATCGTCCACACTGCGTACTGCGCAGAAAATAGTATCGTCTCCGGCAATGCAGCCCACGATCTCCTGCCAGTGCAGGGCATCCAGCGCCGCTGCAGCTGCCATGGCCATGCCTGCCACTGTCTTGACCACCAGAATATTTTGAGCCATTTCCATGGACAGAAAGCTGTCACGCAAGATACCGATGTACTTGTCACCCATATGATCGCTGCTGCCGGGGACCACCACATATCGCTGCCGTCCGTTTACTGCCATCTTGGTCAACTTCAGCTCCCGAATATCTCTGGACACCGTAGCCTGGGTGACCCGAAAGCCCGCGTCATTCAAACGGCTGGCCAGCTCCTCCTGCGTCTCGATGGCATACTCGTTGATCAGTTCAATGATTTTTGCATGCCGCTCTATCTTCATTTCGTCTTTCCTCCTAGTTGCCGCGCATTTTGTCACGCAGGACCTCCAGAAAGCTGACCCTGCTGATTTTCAATATGTTGACCGTCTTTTCCGACTTCTTTATCTCCACATAATCTCCTGTAGCCACCGGCACCTGCACCTCGCCGTCAAAGGTTACAAAGGATTCTTCTCTCTGGTTTCTCCTTCCGGCTCCGGTCCGCACCGTCACCCGGTCTCCGCCGGACAATACGATGCTTCGCGCAGTCAGCGTATGGGGACAGATGGGCGTCACCACAATCATGCTGGCCATGGGCGATACAATGGGACCGCCCGCGGACAGGCTGTAACCGGTGGATCCGGTGGGAGTCGATACAATCATGCCGTCGGCGGAATACCGGTTCAACGGCTCCCCGTTGACGGAAATCTCGTAATCGATAATACGAAGCGCCCCTGCACGGTTCACAACGATGTCGTTCAGCGCCAGATTTTTCACCGGCTCTCTGCCCTCCCGGTATACGGTTCCCTCCAGAAGCATCCGGGGTTCAATGGTATAATTGTCGAGAATCAGACTGTCCAGGGCGTCCGGCACACCGGCTTTCTCGATCTCAGCCAGGAAACCCAGGGTTCCCAGATTTACGCCAAGCAAAGGAATCTTTCGATCCACGGTGTCCCGAGCTGCCTGGATCAGGGTTCCATCGCCGCCCAGCACCAATATGCATTCTGTTCCGGCCGGAATCAGGGAGGCGTCTGTGTAGCGATAATCTCCATTTTCTCCGGTTTCTTTTTCTTTCTGAAATTCCCTGACCGTACATTCACAGCCTCTGGCTTTCAGATAGTTGCAGATCTGACGGGTGGTTTCCAAATTTTTATCTTTTTCCACATTGGTAATCACATAAAATCGATTCATCTGTATCTCTTCCCGATTTGCTTATTTTACATCCAGTGTGCCATGGGCCTCGTCCACGATCCGCTCCGGCTCTACGCCCTCGGGCAGATGACTTTTCAGTTCTTCCCAGGTCGGAATCTCCTCTGCCGCTTCCCGGCCAGTCTTTTGCAGCCATACCAGGTATTCGATGTTTCCCTCCGGCCCCTTGATGGGGGAAAATTCCAGTGCCAGAATATCAAAGCCAATGGACCAGGCATAGGTCAGGACCATCTGAATCACTTCCAGATGGGTGCTCTTTTCCCGCACCACGCCCTTCTTGCCAACCTTCTCCCGGCCTGCCTCAAACTGGGGCTTAATCAGCGCCACCACCTGGCCGTTATCGCTTAAAAGCTCCCGCACCGGAAGCAGTACCTTCGTCAGAGAGATAAAGGCCACGTCGATGGAGGCAAACTGGGGACGCTCATCGATCTGATCAGGAGTCAGGTAACGGATATTGGTTTTCTCCATGCAGACCACACGCGGATCGCTTCGAAGCTTCCAGTCCAGCTGATTGGTTCCCACATCTACTGCGTACACCTTTACCGCGCTGTTCTGCAGCATGCAGTCGGTGAAGCCGCCGGTGGAAGATCCCACATCCATGCAGACCTTTCCTTCCAGACCCAGATCAAAATGGGCCACTGCCTTTTCAAGCTTCAGACCGCCCCGGCTCACATAGCGCAGCTTCTGTCCGTGAATTTCGATGGGTGCAGCCTCTTCGAACATGGACCCGGCCTTGTCCTCCCGCTGCCCTTTTACAAAGACCTTGCCTTCCATAATGATGGCCTTGGCCTGCTCTCTGGATTTTGCCAGGCCTCTGTTTACCAGAAGCACGTCCAGACGTACCTTCATATCATTCTCTCCTAAGCTTTATTCTTACGGCTTCACCTTTCAGCGAAGCCGCCTGTAAACTTTTTACATTTCACCCACATAAGCCGTGATCACACGTTTTACAATGGTTTCCGCGTCCAGTCCTACCTCTTTGTGCAATAGCGCCACATTGCCATGCTCCACATACTCATCCGGCAGGGCGATATTCAGAACCTTCATATCGAAGTCTCTGTCATTGACATACTCCAGCACATGATCGCCGAAGCCGCCGTTCCTTACATTTTCTTCCAGTGTTACTAGAAGCTTATGCTGCTTCGCCACCTCTTCCAGCATCTGCTCGTCGATGGGCTTAACGAAACGGGCATTGATGAGCGTGCAGTTGTAACCGGTATCCTTTAAGGCATCCCGCACTTGCTCCGCCGTCTTCACCATACTGCCCACAGCCATCAAGGCGATATCCGCTTCCTCATAGATCCACTCGCTCCTGCCATAGGCAATGGGCGCGCGGAATTCCTGCAGGCCGTCGTAGGCTTCACCCCTGGGATAGCGCAGGGCGATGGGACCGTCATAGTTTACCGCGAACTTCATCATATCGGAAAGCTCCCATTTATTTTTCGGAGCCATAATGGTCATATTCGGAATACCGGACAAGTAGGACAGATCAAAAATGCCCTGATGAGTCTCGCCGTCGCTGCCCACCAGTCCTGCCCGGTCAATGGCAAAAATCACATGCAGGTTCTGGATACAGACGTCATGCAGCACCTGATCGTAGGCGCGCTGCAGGAAAGAGGAATAAACCGCTACCACCGGCTTCAAGCCGCCTGCCGCCAGACCTGCCGCAAAGGTTACGGCGTGCTGCTCCGCGATTCCCACGTCAAAAAACCGATCCGGGAACATATTTTTAAAGCGCTTGAGACCGGTTCCGTCCGGCATGGCCGCCGTAATGGCCACCACCTTCTCGTCCCGATCACCCAGCTTCCGCATCACTGTGGAAAAGATATCCGTATAATTGGCCTTGGACCGTCTGCTCTTGGGCAGGCCTGTCTCAATTACGAAAGGCTCCGCGCCGTGGAACCGGGACGGATGACGCTCCGCCGGCTCATAGCCCTTACCTTTTTTCGTACAGACGTGAATCAGCACCGCATGATGCACTTTTTTTGCGTCGTTGAAGGTACGAATCAACTGGTCGATATTGTGGCCGTCCACCGGCCCCAGATAGGTGATACCCATGTCTTCAAAGAACATGCCCGGGATCACCAGCTGCTTCAGGCCGCTCTTGGTCTTCTTCAGCTGCCGCACAATGCCGTCGCCGTATACCGGTATTTTCTCCAGGGTATTCTGTAATCCTGCTTTAAAATTGTTATAGCCTTCGTTGGAACGCATACCGTTCAGGTACTGGCTCAAACCGCCCACGTTCTCCGCGATGGACATCTGATTATCGTTCAGAATGATAATAAAATTGCTCTTTAACTGAGAGGCATTGTTCAAAGCCTCGAAAGCCATGCCGCCGGTCATGGAGCCGTCACCGATGACGGAAATGACGCTTTGATGACCGCCAGTCAGTTCCCGGGCCTTTACCAGACCAATGCCTGCTGAAATCGAGGTGGAGCTGTGACCGGTGTCGAAGCAGTCGCAGTTACTCTCCTTCCGCTTCGGAAATCCGCTCATGCCGCCATATTTCCGCAGGTCATCGAAGCCTGCCCTTCTTCCGGTCAGCAGCTTATGCGTATAGGACTGATGGCCCACATCCCAGACCACCTGATCCTCAGGGAAGTTAAATGCCAGATGCATGGCCATGGTCAGCTCCACCACGCCCAGATTCGAAGCCAGATGGCCGCCTGTCACACTGATTTTCTCGATCAGAAAATCCCGGATCTCCTGCGCCAGCGGCTCCCAGTCCTCTTTGTTCAGTTTTTTAATATCATTGACCTGATTGATCTGCTCCAGCAGCATATCCTCACCTCAGTTCTATTTTTCTCTTGTAATCAGCATTCGGATCAGTTCTTCCAGGAACGCGTTCTTATGCTCCAGGGAAGCCAGAGTGGAAAGAGCTCTCTCGGAAATCTCCTCCACATCCTTCTTTGCCTTATCAAGGCCTTCTAGCGTTACATAGGTAGTCTTGTTATTCTTATCGTCACTGTGGATCGGTTTTCCAAGCACCTCCAGCGTACTGGTTACATCCAGAATATCATCCTGGATCTGGAAAGCCAATCCCACATCGCCCGCCACGCGCTCCATGGCGGCCACTTCTTCATCAGAAGCGCCTGCCAGGACCGCGCCCACCATCATGGCCGCTTCAATCAGCGCGCTGGTCTTCAGCCGGTAGATAAAATCCAGTTTTTCTCTGGAGAGAGGCTGTCCCTCGGATTCCACATCCACCACCTGGCCGCCGATCATACCGTAGATGCCTGCCCTTCCGGACAGAATCTGTAAGGCCTTTGCGGTCCGCGGACTGGTTTCCATATCGAAAGCTCCCGCCGCTGTCTCAAAAGCCAGATTCAGAAGTGCGTCACCTGCCAGGATACCCATGGCTTCGCCGTATACCGCGTGGGTCGTCTTCTTGCCGCGACGGTACTCGTCATTATCCATAGCCGGAAGATCATCATGTACCAGTGAATATGTATGAATCATTTCCATGGCTGCCATGAAGGGCTCCACGACCTTTCCCTCGCCGCCGAACATCTGATAGGTCTCTTTCATCAGAAGGGGCCTGAGTCTCTTGCCGCCTGCCAGTACACTATAGTTCACCGCCTCCAGAACAGTCTTCTGGAACCCGGTCTCCTGCGGCAGATAAGTTGTAAGCAATTTTTCAATTTCTTCTGTCTTGGTACGAAGCTCTTCTTTAAAACTCATCCAGTTTGCCCTCCTCATTCATGACCAGCATTTTTTTCTCTACCTTATCCAGCTTTTCGCCGCAGGCCTTCAGAAGCTTCATGCCCTCGGCGTAAATCGCGAAGGATTCTTCCAGCGGCACGTCCCGATCCGCCAGCTTCTCAAGCATTCCGTCCAGCTCCGCGAAATTTTCTTCCAGTGTCGCTTCTTTTTTCTTCGTCGCCATACCGCTCTACCCTCTCTTTATCCTTTCGCGGCCTTCTACTACCGCTGTGTATACACCGTCTGTCACATGGATTCGGAGCTGTTCGCCCTCTGCAGCCTCGTCAATTCCGGTTACAGCCTTTCCATCCGGCCCTTCCGTATAGGAATAACCCTGCTGCAGCTTCAGAAGCGGGGAAAGTCCGTGCAGACGCTCAATGTACAGATTCAGGCTATGCTTTCGATCTAACAGCTTGTCCTGCATGGCCTGCGTAAGACCGTTGGATAATTCAGATAGACGCATCCGCTTTTCCAGAAGCTGTGTCTCCGGATTGATACGCTGTACTCTGGTTTTCAACTCCGCCAGTCTTCTGTAATATTCTTCCATTCTGTGACCGAAGATATTCTCAAACTGCCTGCGATAGCCCTGCATCCGCTCCAACAGCTCCCGGATATCCGTCACAGCCAGTTCCGCCGCCGCTGAAGGCGTCGGCGCCCTGAGATCCGCCACATAATCGGCAATGGTCGTATCTGTCTCATGACCGACTGCTGAGATCACCGGCGTATTGCAATCAAAGATGGCCCGTGCCACCTTTTCCTCATTAAAGGCCCACAGATCCTCGATGGAACCGCCGCCACGGCCCACAATCAACACGTCCAGGCCCAACGCATCCAAGGCCTTGATACCTCGCACAATGCTGTCCGCCGCGCCCTCTCCCTGCACCTGAGCCGGGTAGAGAATAATCTGTACATAAGGGTTGCGCCGCAAGGCAATATTGCGGATATCCTGCACTGCAGCTCCTGTAGACGCCGTCACCACACCCAACCGTTTCACATAGTAAGGAATCGGCTGCTTGTATTCCTGCGCGAACATGCCCATTTCCTCAAGCTCGTTTTTCAGCTTCTCGTAAGCCTCGTAAAGCTGGCCCACGCCGTCTTTGATGATCTCTCTGGCATAAAGCTGATAGCTGCCGCTGCGCTCGTAGACGCTGACACGCCCCAGTACAATCACCCTTTGTCCATCCTGCATAGGAAAGGCCAGACCTTTCCGGTCGCCCGCGAACATGACACATGCCACGGATCCGCTCTCATCCTTCAGAGAAAAGTAGATGTGCCCGGAACTGTGATATTTACAGTTGGACACCTCTCCCTTTACATAAATACGGTTCAGCATAAAATCCTGTGTAAACATATTCTTGATGTATGTGTTTACCTGCGCTACCGTATAGACATGCTTCATTCCGCTTTTCCTGTCTTTCCTATCTTACCTAAAATACCGTTCACAAAGGCCGGAGACTCGTCGCCGCCAAACTTTTTGGACAGCTCCACCGCCTCGTTGACTGCTACGCCCACGGGAACGTCCTCATCGTATTCCATCTCATACACAGCCAGACGTAAAATGGTCAGATCGGCCTTGCCCATACGGGATACCTTCCAACCTTCCGCCGTATCTTCCAGAGCCTTGTCGATCTCCGGCAGTTTTTCTATAATATGCGCATATTTCTTCTCAATATACTGCTGATCCTTCGGCTCCACCTCACCCAGGCTGTCGAAGAACATCCGGATCTGCTCCGGCATCTCCTCTGCGCTGTTAAACTCGATACGAAACAGCAGTTCAAAAATATGCTCTCTTAACTCTCGTCTTTTCATCTTGTCCTTTTTCCCTCTTAATCGTTTGAAAAGGGAGCCGCTGACTGCAGCCGCTCCCCTTCCTGTGCTACTTATTTATCCTCTTTTCCCATATTCACATTAACAATGCGGATATTGACCATGGCAACTTCCAGTCCTGTCATGTTCTCAATGGCGCTCTTCACACGATCCTGTACCTTCTCAGATACCTTCATGATGCTGTAGCCATACTCAATATTCAGAGCCAGATCCACGTCTACGCTGCGGTCTGTCACAAGAACCTTGACGCCCTTGGACAGGTTCTTGACGCCCAGCTTTCCGATCAATTCGTTGGTGATATTGCCGGCCATGGAAGCCACGCCCTCTACCTCGGTAGCTGCCAACCCGGCTATGGTAGCGACTACCTCGTCCGCGATCTGAACTTCGCCCAGCTGACTGTCCTCATGTATCATATGAACGCCTCTTTTTTCTTCCTTTGACATATCCAAAACCTCCTGTTTTCTGTGTAAATCAGGTTATCCTGCTTACACGAAGCTTTTTTCTTACTTTCTCACACGACCTGGCAACAGATACGCCTCTCCTGCCATGCTTTTTATATTTTATCACACTTTACACGTTGTTGACAAGGGTTTCCCATGGTCTGTGGCCGTAATAATTACCGGCCAAACTCGGACAGGATCAGACCAGGATTTCGATCAAGCGTCATGCCCACGCTCCATGCGTTGGCCCAGATCAGCAACGGTCTGCCCTTCAGATCCTTGATCTTCTTCATATCAGAGGTGCCCACCAGCTTGCTCATGTCGATATCCTCGTTCTCGATCCAACGGATATGCTCGTAGGGCAGCGGCTCCAGACGGATGTCCACGTTGTATTCATTTTCCAGACGATACTTCAGAACGTCGAACTGCAGAACACCCACGACGCCCACGATGATTTCCTCCATACCGGTGTTGAACTCCTGGAAAATCTGGATAGCTCCCTCCTGGGCAATCTGTTCAATGCCCTTGACAAACTGCTTCCGCTTCATGGTATCAATCTGACGCACACGCGCGAAATGCTCCGGCGCAAAGGTCGGAATTCCTTCATACTTAATCTGCCTGCCCGGCATACACAGGGTATCTCCGATGGAGAAAATACCCGGATCAAAGACGCCGATGATATCGCCTGCGTAAGCCTCGTCCACAATCTTCCGGTCCTGCGCCATGATCTGCTGAGGCTGGGACAGACGCTGCTTTCTGCCGCCCTGCACATGGTAAACCTCCATGCCGGCGGTAAACTTGCCGGAACAGATACGGATAAACGCGATACGGTCCCGGTGTGCCTTGTTCATATTGGCCTGAATCTTGAATACGAAAGCAGAGAACTCCTCTTCCATGGGATCAATCAGCCCCACGTCTGCCTTACGGGGCAGCGGAGAGGTGGTCATCTGCAGGAAATGCTTCAGAAAGGTCTCCACGCCGAAGTTGGTCAGGGCCGATCCGAAGAATACCGGGGACAGCTTTCCCTGGCTCACCAGCTCTTGATCGAACTCCGCGCTGGCGCCGTCCAGAAGCTCGATGTCATCCATGAGCTTTTCTTTCTGACCCGGATCCAGGATGCTGTCAATCTGTGGATCGTTGATGGACAAATCCAGCTCCTCACCTTCCTTGGTTCCCTTTTCAGTGTCGGAGAACAGCAGCACCTTCTCGGTGTTCCGGTCATAGACGCCCTTGAATGCCTTACCGGAGCCGATGGGCCAGTTTACCGGGCAGGTGGCAATACCAAGCTCATTCTCGATATCGTCCAGCAGTTCAAAGATATCCATCGCTTCCCGGTCCATCTTATTGATAAAGGTAAAAATGGGGATATGGCGCATGGCGCAGACCTTGAAAAGCTTCCGGGTCTGAGCCTCCACGCCCTTACTGCCGTCAATAACCATAACTGCGGAATCCGCAGCCATCAGGGTACGGTAGGTGTCCTCGGAGAAGTCCTGATGTCCCGGAGTATCCAGAATGTTGATACAATAGCCGTCGTAATTAAACTGTAATACCGACGAAGTAACAGAGATACCTCTCTCCTTTTCGATCTCCATCCAGTCGGAAACCGCGTGACGGGCCGTGGCCTTTCCCTTTACAGAGCCTGCCAGGTTGATAGCTCCGCCATAGAGCAGGAACTTCTCAGTCAGGGTCGTTTTACCTGCGTCGGGGTGGGAAATAATCGCGAAGGTTCTTCTTTTTTTAATTTCATCTACATAATTTGCCATAAATTCATTCATCCTTATCTTCTATGTGTATATGCCTGCGATTCAAAAGCCCATCCGGACAACTTTTCCGAAAATGGGCATAACTAATATCCAGTATACACATTTTCGGGACTTTTGCAAGGGGTTGCTTTCTCTCTTCCATTTTTGTTCTATATGTGTTATAATCTTAACAATCAGGTGACTGCTCCGTGCCTGAACAATTCTACAATAGATGTATTTTATAACACAGGATGGTGACTCCTATGGAAAGCGAATTACAGAAAACCTTTCTCGATACCACGGATATTCCGGATATACAAACTTATTTTGTCAATCAGGCCTTTGAATTCCAAGAATTGATGATGATGTACAGCTGTGCCATCCGTGAGATGCGAACCAAGCTGGAGGTGCTGAATGACGAGCTGAGTGTCCATCATCAGCGCAACCCCATTGAATTTATCACCTCCAGGGTGAAGAAGCCTTTGAGTATCGTAGAGAAGCTGCACCGTTACGGCGTGCCCGTCAGCGTGGAGTCTGTAGAAAAGAATCTGAATGATGTGGCTGGCGTCCGCGTGATCTGTTCTTTTATCGACGACATTTATACCGTGGCGGATATGCTGCTGCGCCAGGATGATATTACTTTAATTAAGAAGAAGGATTACATTGAGCATCCCAAGGACAACGGCTATCGCAGCCTGCACCTGATCATCGAGATCCCGGTCTTCTTCTCCAATCAGAAGAAAAACATGCGGGTAGAGGTGCAGATCCGGACCATCGCCATGGACTTCTGGGCCAGCGTCGATCATCAGCTGAAGTACAAACAGAATATTGAGGATGTGGAAAATACGGATGAACTGTCCGCAGAACTGAAGGAATGCGCCGACATCATCGCTCAGACTGACGCCCGAATGCAAGCCATCAAGAATAAGATTTATCCCGGCAACGCTTTGCCGAAGACGAATATGGATAAGCTGAAAAAGCTGACGATTCCCCTGAACAACCGCAAAATTTAACTGTACAAAAATAAGACCGTCTCCTTCCAAAAAGGATTCGGTCTTATTTTATGTAAGGATTAATCTTCGAAATTACGGTTATGGCTGTAATGACCCGGATTCGGAACCGGAGCGATGGTGCTGACCCAACGGTTCGTGTAGTTGAAGAAGCCTGCTACAAAGGCTGCTTCCAGAATCTGATGATCATCCAGTCCTGCCTCACGGAGCTTATTCACCTGCTCCTGATCAATGTCGCGGGGATGCGCAGTTACGTACCATGCATACTCGCAAAGCGCGTAGTCCTCTTTGGACAGCTCATCCTTGGCGGAACGATAATTATAGGAAATCTTATCTACCAGACGGGCGTTCTTCCACATACCGCGGAGATTGTCGCCGTGGGTGGTCAGGCAGTAACAGCAGCAATTGTAAGAGGATACAACCACGCCAATCATCTCTTTCTGCGCGTCTGTCAGATAGCAGGTGTCGTTATACAGGGAATTCTTGAAATTCAGGAATCCAATGTACTCCTTGGCGTTCAGGGGAAGAATCTTAAACAGATTGTTAATAAAGCCCCAGTTTTTCTCCATGACCTCCACATTTTTATTGAAGACAGCGTATTCCTCGTCTGTCATCTCCTCGCGATCCGGTTTCTGCAGTCTTGAAAGCTGCTCGTCAAATTCCAGCATAATAAAATTCCTCCTAGTTTAATCTTCGGGGCAGATTGCGAAGCATCTTGCAGGGAAGCCTGTACCATCCTTCAGCTTCGGGAACGCGCATACAATCATAGCTCCCACAGCCGGTACCTGATCCAGATTTCTCATAACCTCAATCTGGATGCGGTCAGTCTCCAGAATGTACTGCTCGCCCGGATACGGATATGCGTCTTCTCTTGTGGTCACATAGCTGGGGTCGGTATCTGCCGGCTCATGTCCGATGGCGCCGATATTACGCTCCTCTACCAGCCACTTGATCGCGTCTACGCTCCAGCCCGGATAATGAGGATTGCCATTCTCGTCCGGATTGTCCAGATTGGACTTCTTATGCCAATCGGAACGGAATGCTACGAACGCGCCCTCCGGGATTCTGCCGTTCTCGCTCTCCCACTTTTCCAGATCTGCTACAGTCATGGTGAATTCGGCGTTCTCGGCACATTCCTTGGACTTGTCTACGACTACCAGAGGATATACCAGCTCTTTTACGGTAATCTTGCTCATGTCACGACCGTCGCCCCAGAAATGAAGCGGTACGTCTACATGGGTACCATACTGGCTGGCTACGCTGTACTGAATACATCTCATGGGAGCCATCATGTCGTCCGGGGTTCCCTCTCTGTAGTCGAAAAGGAGCTTGCCTTCCAGCGGCTTGAAGCCATACCAGTGCGGAGTTTCCGGGCTCAGCTCATGTGTCAGGTCTACCCATTTGTAACCTGTCCCTTTTACTTCTTTCACAAAATCCCACAATTTAAGGTTTGCCATAATATTATCCTCCTTTAACTAAAAAAAGTCAATACAAGACGCGCTTCTTCGGAGTCTCCATTGACTTTATTTTTCACTGTGCAACTTTGATTTGTTATAGTGACTTTATCATAAGATTGTTTTTTTGTCAATACCCTATTTCATATATAGGAATTATATGTATTATAGCTTTCGTACTTTCATATAACACAGTATTCCCTGTAGAGCAAAAAGAAGGCACCCACCAAAACTCTCCGGTGAGTGCCTTCTTACTTTATCTGTCGTTATTCGGCTTATATTTAGAACTTGCCAGCGTCTGCTGCTTCCTGAACAGCTACTGCTACTGCTACAGTCATACCAACCATCGGGTTGTTTCCTGCACCGATCAGACCCATCATCTCTACGTGAGCCGGAACGGAAGAAGAGCCTGCAAACTGTGCGTCGGAGTGCATACGGCCCAGAGTATCGGTCATTCCGTAGGAAGCCGGTCCTGCTGCCATGTTGTCCGGGTGAAGGGTACGTCCTGTACCACCGCCGGATGCTACGGAGAAGTACTTCTTACCAGCCTCAAGACGCTCTTTCTTGTAGGTACCTGCTACCGGATGCTGGAAACGGGTCGGGTTGGTAGAGTTACCTGTGATGGATACGTCTACGTTCTCCTTCCACATGATAGCTACGCCTTCCGGAACGCTGTTTGCGCCGTAGCAGTTAACCTTTGCGCGAAGTCCCTCGGAGTAAGCCTTGCGGAATACTTCCTTAACCTCGTTGGTGTACGGATCGTACTCCGTCTCAACGTATGTAAATCCGTTGATTCTTGCGATGATCTGAGCAGCGTCCTTTCCAAGGCCGTTCAGGATAACGCGCAGCGGCTTCTGACGAACCTTGTTTGCCTTCTCTGCGATACCGATAGCGCCTTCTGCTGCTGCGAAGGACTCATGGCCTGCCAGGAATGCGAAGCACTCGGTCTCCTCTTCCAGAAGCATCTTGCCCAGGTTACCATGTCCCAGACCTACCTTACGTGTATCAGCTACAGAACCCGGAATACAGAAAGCCTGAAGGCCCTCTCCGATAGCTGCTGCAGCGTCTGCTGCCTTGCGGCAGTCCTTCTTGATTGCGATAGCTGCGCCTACGATATATGCCCAGCAAGCGTTCTCGAAACAGATCGGCTGAATGCCCTTGATCTGATTGTATACATCCAGACCAGCATCCTTTGTGATCTTCTCTGCTTCCTCGATGGAAGCGATGCCATAGCTGTTCAGAACAGCGTTAATCTTATCAATACGTCTTTCATATGATTCAAACAATGCCATTTTTCATCTACCTCCTCGATTACTCTTTACGCGGGTCAATGATCTTAACCGCATCTGCTACACGGCCATACTGACCCTTCGCCTTTTCCCATGCAGTGTTCGGGTCATCACCCTTCTTGATAAAGTCTGTCATCTTGCCAAGAGAAACGAACTGGTATCCGATAATCTGGTCTTCTGCATCCAGAGCGATGCCTGTTACATAGCCCTCTGCCATCTCCAGGTAACGGGGTCCCTTCTTCAGAGTGCCGTACATGGTACCAACCTGAGAACGAAGTCCCTTTCCAAGGTCCTCCAGGCCTGCGCCTACTGCAAGTCCATCCTCTGAGAATGCGGACTGAGAACGTCCGTATACGATCTGCAGGAACAGCTCACGCATAGCAGTATTGATAGCATCACATACAAGGTCTGTATTCAGAGCCTCAAGTACAGTCAGGCCCGGCAGAATCTCGGACGCCATAGCTGCGGAATGAGTCATACCGGAACATCCGATGGTCTCCACCAGTGCCTCCTGGATAACGCCTTCCTTTACGTTCAGGGTCAGCTTACATGCTCCCTGCTGCGGTGCACACCAGCCAATGCCGTGTGTAAAGCCGGAAATATCTTTAACTTCCTTCGCCTGTACCCATTTTGCTTCTTCCGGAATCGGAGCGGCGCCATGGTGTACGCCCTGTGCTACCGGACACATCATCTCGACTTCATGTGAATAAATCATTTTAAAACTCCTTTCAGAATGGATTAATAGCGACCCGGGGTGGCTTAAGTCCCGCTTCGTCGCATTTGGTTATATTTTCGCACATAATGGTGAATTCGTCCAGTCTTTTTTTGTAAAAAGTCTGTGATCCGTGAAAAAAATAACGAACGCTGTTCAAGACTTGTTTCTTTTTCCTTTTTATACTACAATGAGATATCATACTTTTACAGGGAGAATTATCTATGAATCCAATGCAGCTTTTGAAAATGAAATCCGCCTGGGACCGTTTCCAGTCCGCGCACCCTAAGTTTCCGCTTTTTCTGAATTCTGTCATGCAAAACGGGATTCACGAAGGGACGATTCTGGAATTCAAGGTCACGGAGCCGGACGGCAGAACCTTCTGTTCCAATCTAAAAATCAGCAGAGAGGATCTGGAGCTCTTCCAGGAGCTGAAGGAGCTGGCCCAGCAGAACCGGTAACGTATGAACGCCGCAGGCAAAGCCTACGGCGTTTTTCTCTTTTGTGCAATCAGACATTGCACGATTCTGCATTCAGGCCAGTCTCAATAACATCTCGCTGTGCTCCTGAACTACTTTTTTTAAAACATTTACATCTTCCTGCATGGTGTCGATCTGTTCGGTCCGAAACTGATACCTCCGATATGTGGAGGTATAGCAGGCTTCGATATTCTGAAGTCTCGGCAGCATATCGTTCTCCAGCATGAGTTCTACTTTCAGCATATGTCCCTCGTTGATAGTCATGCGGTCTTCTACAGCTGTCATGCGACCTTCCATTACTGTCATACGGCCTTCCATTGCTGTCATGCGCTCTTCCATTACCGTCATGCGCTCTTCCATTACCGTCATGCGCTCTTCCATTGCTGTCATACGTTCTTCCAGCTTCGTTACGCGTTCCTCCAGGGCTGTCATGCGTTCTTCCAGCTTCGTTACACGCTCTTCCAGGGCTGTCATACATTCTTCCAGCTTCGTTACGCGTTCTTCCAACCTCGTTACGCGTTCCTCTAGCCTTGTTACGCACTCTTCCAGTCTGTCCAAACGCATATGAATACCCTGTAGCTGTTCATGGATAGGGGCCAAATGCTTTTCCAATTGCTTCTCCAACTGCTTTTCCAATTGCTCGCTGAACAGTTGGGATAGCATAACTGCATCTTCTTTTGTCAACGCCATAAATTCTCCTTTTCCGAGACAGCGCCATTTCCAGAATATGCAATGTCATAAAGTCATAATACTATAATGCGACAGATTTGACAAGGAATTTCCAAATAAATCAAAATCTTTCTTTTTTATATTCAATCATGATTCAGACATGCCACCAGATCTCCGAAAATCAGATCTCTCTGACAGTAATTGGCCACACGGATCTCGTGACGGCTAGTCATCTCCCGATCCTTTACCCAACGGCAGTCATCACCAAGAATCGGCGACGGGACACGCGTAGACTGTACCCAGCCCGGATTTTTCAGAAACGCGATCGTGGAAATATCCCATATGGTTCTCGACCAGGCCACATACTTTGACTCGAACCGTGCAAAATACTCTTCCGACTGATCCTCCCGTCCACGCAGCTGCAACGTTCTGTGCATCTTGCCACGCGACAGCGCCTTATCCAGATTGGAAAACTGATCCAGCACAATATCCGTAAGATATGTACCAATACGACTTTTTCCATTTAACTTACTCTTCGCTTCATCATCTGAAAACGATAACAAAGAGGCCACATTCATACACGGAATCCAAACCAGCGGTACGCCACAGTTAAACAGGTGCTGCGCTCCGCGTATATCTTGTCCCATGTTAAACTCATACCCGTGGTCAAAATATAATGGCTGCCCCCCAAGCCAAACTACCACAATATGTTCCGCCAGTTTTGGCTCCTGTATCAAGGCAGATGCCACATTGGTGCAGGCTCCGATCGACACCACGTACAGTGTTTCCTCACTGTTCATTCCACGCTCGATCAAATCATGGACTGCGTCACTCTGCACGGGATTTCTGTCTTCATCTATGTATCCCGTCGCGCCACGAAAGACCTTTCCATCCGGGTTCTCACCTAGCAGCTGGTAAATCTTCCTTATTTCCTCATAACTCTGTTCCATGCCTTCCTTTGGGTCTTCCTGAACCAGGAAATCATAATCCCCTATATTATGCCGGAATACCGTATGAGAAAAAGGCGCTGCATAGACTGCTTCTATCTGAAAACGTTCCGGGGAACGGAGTGCCCAGGCAATTGCAAACTGATCGTCCACTTCATTTTTCGCATCTGAATCTATCACAATACGCAGCCTGCCCTCCGGAATCGTGAGCTTCTGTCGTCTCGTTGTCTCATCCATCTTTATACCCTCCCATCTTCTACATCAGAGAGCAATCTTCTCTTCATATTCATCTACTTCTTCTTTCCACGGAATCGCCGATGCTGCTCCCTTTCGCGTCACCGCGATGGCCGCCGCCCTGGAAGCGTACTGCAGACAGTCTTTTATCTGCATATTTCTGAGAATGCATGCCAGAAAATATCCGGTAAAGGTATCTCCGGCTCCTGTTGTATCCACGGTTTTGACCGGATATCCCATCTGATAAATTCTCTCTTTTTTGTGCGAATACGCGGCTCCTTTTTCTCCCAACGTCAATACAACCTCTGCATTCGGATACTTCTCTTCCATTAGTTCCAGAATTTTCTCCGGCTCTGTCTCACCGGAAATCTGATACCCCTCATCTTCATTCATAATGAACATGGATACCTTGCTCAAATCACATTGAAAAATCTTTTCATTCATTGGGGAAGGATTCAGCACAATCCGCATTCCCTTTTTATTGCCCTGTTCAATCAGATAATCCAGGCAGTTTACCTCATTCTGAAGAAGAAGATAATCTCCCTCTCCAAAATAGTTCAATACCTCATCACAGTATTCATGCGTATTTTTCTGATTAGCTCCGCCGCTCAGCACGATACAATTCTGACCGGAAGACTCCACTTGAATAAATGCCTTTCCGGTTCCACCTTCTTCTGCCACCTTCAGAAAACGGCAATCCACATCCGCCTCCTCCAGAAGCTCCTTTAAAAATAATCCATCGTCACCGATCTGACCTGCATGATAAATCTCACAGCCGGCTCTGGCCGCTGCCAGACTCTGATTCAATCCCTTTCCTCCCGGAAACCGTTGTTCTGATAACGAGGATATGGTCTGTCCGGCACAGACAATCTTATCTACAATGAATGTATAGTCAATATTCAAAGAACCAAAATTGACAAACCTCATATCTTACCTCCTGCTCTGTACATCTGTATTTTGCTAGTGGCAATTTGTACAGGCGACAAAATGTCCGGGACTCACTTCCCGCAACGCAGGCACACCATTCTTGCAGGTGTCGCAGCGATTTGGGCATCTCTTATAAAAGCGGCATTCATCCGGAAGATTAATCGGAGACACTACTTCTCCCTGGATTACTGGCTCTTTTCTGGCTTCATGTATTTCCGGTACAGGAATAGCGGAAAGTAATGCCTTCGTATAAGGATGAAGCGGATTTTCAAAAAGTTCCTCCACCGGTGCTTTCTCCACGATACTTCCCAGATACATAACCGCGATTTCGTCTGCAATATGATTTACTACGGAAAGATTATGGGTGATAAAAATATATGTCAAACCTCTTTCCTTCTGCAGTTCCTGTAATAGATTCAGAATCTGCGCCTGAATAGACACATCCAGAGCGGATACCGGCTCATCGCAGACAATCAGCTTCGGCTGTAGTGCCAGTGCGCGGGCAATTCCGATTCTCTGGCGACGTCCTCCGTCCAGCTCATGCGGATAAGCATTATAAAGACGTTCTGCCAGTCCTACCGTATTCATCAATTCCAGTACCGTTTCTTCTGTCTCTTTTTCCAGGGCTTTTCCGCTCTTTGTCTTCAAAATCGGGTGATATTTCAAAGGTTCCGCAATCAGCTGGCTTACCGTCATACGGGGATCCAGAGAGGAAAAAGGATCCTGGAAAATAATCTGCATATCTTTCCGAAGCTTCGTCATCTCTTTTCCTGAAAGCTTACTGATGTCTCTTCCCTCAAAATAAACTTCCCCTGAGGTGGGTTCAATCAGTCGCAGAATTGTTCTTCCAGTGGTGGATTTTCCACATCCGGACTCTCCTACGATTCCCAGCGTCTTGCCACGCTCCAGTGTAAAGCTCACATTGTCTACCGCATGTACATTTCCCTTATGAGTTTTAAAATATTTTTTCAGATTTTTTACTTCAAGAATATTCTCCGCCATTATTTATTCCTCCTGATTCTGAAATCAGAATTTCTGTACGCGCTGCAGGCAGCTCTGTGGATCTCAGAAAATTCAAAGGTCTCCGGCTCCTGCTCCCGACATTTATCCGTTGCGTAAGGACATCTCTCCGCAAAGGTACAACCCTTTGGAAGGTTGGACGGATCTGGCATCAGACCCTGAATCGGATGTAGCTTTTCCACACGTTTGTGGATATTGGGCAGGGAGTCAAACAGGCCCTCTGTGTATGGATGCTTTGTATTGTTAAATACCTCTTCCAGCGTACCATATTCTACAATATGACCGGCATACATGACTGCCACATCGTCGCACATTTCCGCTACCACACCGAGATCATGGGTAATCAGAATCATCGACATATCATTTTCATCCTTTAAATTCCGCATCATCTGCAAAATCTGCGCCTGAATTGTCACATCAAGGGCGGACGTGGGTTCGTCGGCAATCAGTACAGATGGATTACAGGCTAACGCAATCGCGATACCCACTCTCTGACGCATACCGCCGGAAAACTGATGAGGATATTCAGAAACACGTTTCGGGTCAATACCTACTGTTGCCAGAAGCTTCTGCGCTTCTTTTACCGCCTCTGCCTTTGTTACCTTCTGATGTAACAAGATACTCTCTTCAATCTGCTCACCAACGGTCAGAACTGGATTCAGAGACGTCATAGGATCCTGAAATATCATGGCAATCTCACTTCCACGTACCGTCTGCAATTGAGCAGACGTCAAATGCAGCATATCCAGGCCGTTGATTTTTACAATACCGTCTGTAATGACTCCGGGAGGATTGGGAACCATATTCATCAACGCTAACATAGCTGTGGTTTTTCCGGCTCCGGTCTCTCCCACAAGACCCAGAGTTCTTTTCTTCTTAACCTTCAGGCTGATGGAATTGACCGCCTCTACAGTCGCTTCCGAAGTCTTATATTTTACAACCAGATTTTCCACATCCACAGCCAGATCCGTCTTTTCCCGGATGCTGTCCAGACTGCTTTCATTTCTGTTTACTTTCTTTTTTCCACCAAATATCATACCTACACCGCCTTATCGTTTCAGCTTCGGATCCAATGCGTCCCGCAGACCGTCGCCAACCAGGTTAATTACCATAACCGTAATCATAATTGCCAGACCCGGGAACAGACACATGTGCTGCGCGTTAATTATAAAGGATTTCGACGCACTTAAAAGCGCACCCCATTCGGGTGTCGGAAGCGGAACGCCCAGTCCGATATAGCTGAGTCCTGCTGCCGAAATAATCGAAGTTCCCACACGAAGGGTTGCCTGTACCAGAATCGGAGAAAAGCAGTTCGGGAGCACATGCTTCAGCAGAATTATATGAGTCGGAGCTCCGATTGCCCTGGCTGATTCAATATAATCATTATTTCTTGTTACCATAACCGACGCACGTGTAATACGCGTCATAACCGGAATCGTACTGATAGAAAGCGCCAGCATCAGGTTAAACAGATTGGTTCCCAGTACGGATACCAGAATAATGGTCATCAGAAGGCTCGGGATAATCGTAAAGGTATCTACAATACGCATCAGAATTGTATCAAATTTTCCGCCCATATAGCCTGCCAACGCTCCCAGCGGTACGCCGACGATGGTTCCCATAAATACTGACGCGAATCCGATGGCTAAAGAGTATCTAGTTCCATAACCGATACGCGCCAGCATGTCGCGTCCGTAATTATCTGTTCCGAACGGATGTGCCAGACAGGGCTTCAGCAGACAATCGCCCACCTGCATAGCTGTAATATCTGTATCGTAATCCCAGATTACATCCGCGAAAACCGCAATCAGAATCAACAATATCAGTACCACCAACCCGAACATGGCTCCTTTATTTCTGCGAAACTGTTTCCAGATTTCCAGGAAACGATTCTGTTTTACTTTTGACTTTTCTTTTGAACTGCTCATATGCCACCTCAACCTTTGGAATACTGTGCTTTGATTCTGGGATCCAGAAATGCGTAAACCACGTCAACCAGCAATAAGATAATGGATACAAAAATAGCAAGCATGATTACGAATCCTGTTACCACTTCGAAATCACTTTTCTGAATGGAATCTACCAGGAACGCTCCCACGCCCGGCCAGGCGAATACACGTTCTGTCAGTACCGCGCCGCCAAGCAGTGTAGACATCTGAATACCAATCTGCGTAACAACCGGAATCTGCGCATTCTTAAACGCATGCCGTGTAATAATCTTTCCCTCGCTCTGTCCCTTTGCTCTCGCTGTACGTAAGTAGTCCTGCCGCAGTACATCCAACATGGAAGAACGGGTGATACGCGTCAGCGCCGCCATATTACCGGTTCCGCAGGTAATCGCCGGAAGAATCAGACTCTTGACCCCCACTGCTCCCGTGGAGGGCAACAAATGCAAATTTACGGAAAACAGCATAATCAACAGCAATCCCAGCCAGAAGTTCGGCATCGCCAGTCCCACAAACGAAAACGTAGAACATACCGTATCCACCCATGTATTGTTTTTGACCGCAGCCAGTATGCCAAGCGGAATTGACAACAACACAGTAACAACCACAGAAGCGACTGCCAGCTTAAAGGTATTCGGGAATTTTTCAAAGAAAATGTCCCATACCGGACGGTTCTGTGCGTAGCTGGTTCCCAGGTCGCCCTGCACGATTCCTTCCATATATCTTACATAACGGATAATCAACGGATCATTTAATCCGTGCGTCTCTCTGTAATAATCCAGCTGTTCTTCTGTGGCTCCGTCTCCCAATACCGTAACCGCCGGATCGGATGGTACAAAATCCATGATAAAAAATACAATAAAGGAAACTGCCAGTACCACAGGAATAATCATCAGAATTCGTTTTACAACATATTTCAGCATAGATAACTCCTTTTTATCAAACAGGGCCGCCGCTTTTTCAGCGGCAGCCCTTCGAAAGCCCTTACTGCTCGATTACGTAACAGTTAGTAAAGTCAACGTCTACTGCCTGTGCATTTAAGTTTACACCATAGAAATTATTGGTTCCGATGCAGAACAGGTTTGCCATGCAAAGTGGAACTGCCGGTACATCTTCTGCTACAAACTGCTGAAGCTCTGCATATTTTGCAAGCATTTCTTCATAGTTCGGACTTGCAAGTGCCTCTGTCAGCTTCGCGTCAAAGTCTGCGTTAGAATAATTCATGAATGATCTTGCCGCATTGGTCATCAGATACTCCACCATGACAGTCATGATACCGCCATACTGGGAGGTACAGTTGATAGCCAGATCATATTTGTTATCTTCTTTGATAGCCTTTGTGAAACCTGTTTGCGCATACTCGGTAATCTCAAGGTTAATTCCTACCTGTGCAAGGCTTGCCTGCATAACCTCTGCCAATGGAATGTACTTGGAGAAGGTGTAAAGCTTCAGGGTAATTCCAGAAAGTCCGTTGTCCTCCAGAAGCTTCTGAGCGCCTTCCGGATCATACTGATATGCTTCTACCGGTGTGTAACCTGCTGCTACTGCACTGATAAAGTTATCTGCTGCCACACCGCAGTTGCCGTTCTCATAGCATGCATTTACAACATCATCGCGATTTACTGCCATTGCAACAGCCTGACGTACAATCTTGTTTGCACCATATTCGGTCAGTGCGTTAAATCCTGCGTATACCACCTGAATGTTGTCTGCCTTGTATACATTGTACTGTCCATCATTCATCAGGTTCACGATATCAGACGGGTTTCCATCGTACATTGCGTCAATATCTCCAGACTGAAGTGCCAACGCTCTTGCACTTGCGTCTGTGATAACTACAAAGGTAATTGCATCAGTAACCGGCTTCTCTCCCCAGTAATCTTCAAATCGGCGGATGGTCCATGAAACGCCGGATTCCAATGTATCAAAGTAGTATGCGCCAGTACCAATTGCTCCACCTTTCTCAAAGCCCATGCTTTCTACTGCGGTTTTACTCATAATATCCTGTGCCGCATAGTACAACCAGTCTGCGGAACTGGTATTCAGTTTAAAGGTAACGGTGTATGGGTCATCTACTACAACCTCGTCCACCATGCTCGCTCCGGTAATCGGCTGTGTAATACCATCATTCTCGGTGCTGCTTGCGTATTCCCAGGTAAACTTTACATCATCTGCTGTGAAATCACTTCCGTCATGGAATTTCACGCCCTCACGCAGCTTGAAGGTCCACTCGCTGGAATCATCGTTGCTGCTCCACTCGGTAGCAAGCTCAGGAGCAGCTTCTCCATCTGTTCCCATGGATACCAGTCCGTTGAAAGTGGAATTACAGGTCTGTGTTGTTACGGTCGCGGTACCTGCATAACGGTTCTTTACAGTCAGGTCAGCCAGTGTACCGATTCGGATTTCTTTCTTGTAGCTTGTATTCTCGTCTGTGGTCGGTTCCTCCACTGCAACCGGTTCTGTTGCAGCCGCCTCACTTCCCCCATTACTTTTCTGTCCACCGCAGCCGGTAAGCATTCCGGCTACCATTGCTGTCGCCAGAAGCAGCGACCATGTTTTCTTCATCATAATGTTCCTCTCCTTTCGTTTTTGCACATCTTTCTAGTGTCTGCCGACACCGGACCCATGTTTCAGGTTTCATCCCCATGTTCCTTCATTTCTAGGAAAATATTTTCCGAAACTGTTTTCCTTGTTCAAAAGATAGCACAATTTCATCATCTTGTCAATACCAATTATTTATTTCGTATAATATTCTTTTCATTTTTCCGGTTTTATTGTACAATGGCATCAGAATGCATTTTCTATTTTACAGAATAAAGAGGTAATTTTAACCATGACTATCAACGAAATTGCAAAACTGGCCGGAGTTTCTGCCTCCACGGTCTCCAAAATCATGAATAACAAAGACAGCAGTATCAGCGCTGAAACCCGTGAACATGTACTTCAGATCGCAAAGGAATATCATTACAAGCCCTATGCTTCTGTCAATACCGCCGGAACCGTCAAGACTCTATGTATCGGCGCTGTATTCCGCAATACCGTAGAACTGGGAATGTCCGCAGGCGGCATTCTGGAGGCTGCTCGCTCGGAAGGCTATTCCGTCCTTTTCTACGAAAGCGTTCTTTCCCCTGAACAGGAATTAAAGAATATTACATCTCTTATTAATATGAATGTAGACGGTATTATCTGGGAGCCTATTTCCCGGGATAGTATGGAAGAAGCAGCCGTCTATCTGAAACGCGCGGAGATTCCCTATCTGCTCACCAATATTGATGCGGATCAGGCATTAAATCTGGATTATCAGAAAATGGGCTACCTGGCTACAGAAGCCCTTGTAAATGCGAATCATACCGACATTGCGTGCCTTCTTCGTGAAGGCACGCGCACGAATGGATTTTATCAGGGATACCGTCAATGTCTTTTTGAACATAATATTCCTGTCAATGATAATCTTATTTTCCATGAAGAAGATGATTTTCCCGTTAGTAAAATGGCAAATCACCTGTTCAGCGGCATTGTAGTTTCACATTACACCTCCGCTGTTCGACTTTATCAACTGGCAGACTCCTTGCATTACAATATTCCCTACGATCTTTCTCTGGTATCTCTCAAAGATGGAGATCGACTGAACCTTGAGTATCCGCCCTTGTCCACTCTGACAATCCCGCATTTTGAATTCAGTCGTTATCTAGTACAGACACTGATTCATACGCTCGAAAAAAAGAAAGAAGTTCCATCCCCGGAACTTCCATTGAACCTTGACAATACCTTTTCTATCGATATTCCTTACAATACACGTCTGAAGAAAATTCTTTCTCTGGGCAGTATTAATATCGATAATTACATGAATTTTAAGGAACTTCCTCACACAGGAAAAACCGTAACCGCTCCCGCCTCTGTCATCCATCCCGGTGGCAAATGCATTAATGAAGCTATCGGCGCAGCAAAACTCGGCCACAATGTATGTGCTATCGGCTGTGTAGGTGATGATGCCGATGCTGATCTTCTTTACGAATATGCCAAAGGCTGTCAGGTAGACACCATCGGCATCAAGCGCAGCAAGGGACAGAAAACCGGACAAGCTTATATTTTTGTCCAGGAAGACGGCGATTCTATGATTACAATCATGTCCGGTGCCAATAATTCCATTACGCCACAGGACATTATCAATAATGAGCGTCTCTTCACAAATGCCAGCTTCTGTATGATGCAAACTGAAATTCCTATGGAGGCAGTTATTAAAGCTGCTGAACTTGCAAAAAAGCATGGACTTACCACCGTCCTGAAACCTAGCGCCTGCACTTTTCTTCCAACCAAGCTTTTAAAACTTATTGATATATTGGTACCAAATCTAGATGAATTAAATGAAATCTGTCCTGGTTCAGACAATATGGAAGAAAAAACCAGTTTTCTTTTATCTAAGGGCATCCAAACAGTTATCGTAACTCTTGGTTCCAAAGGCTGCTACATCCGTTCCCGGGAATTTTCTTGCTCACTCCCGGCTATTGATGTTATTTCCGTAGACAGTTCCGGTGCCGGAGATGCTTTTATTTCCACACTGGTATCCTACCTGCTTTATGATTACGATCTGATCTCTGCAGCCAAAATCGCCACTTACGCCGCAGGCTTAAGTACCACTCGACAGGGCACTACGACTGCTCTCGTAGATCGCTACACGCTGGAACCTTATATTCGGCGTATGGAAGCACATTTATTAAAATAAAATTCTACACAAAAATGCGGCTCCTTTTCCTGATTTCCGGTAAAAGAAGCCGCATTTAGCTCTATTTAGTTCCCGCAGGTCTCAAATATCTTCTCTCCGGCTTCCACGTGCCCGGTCTTTATGTCCTTCACATTTTCCGGGGCAGACGCCAGAACCGCTACAGTGGCGTCGTAGCCGGCTGTCCTGATGGCCTCTATATCGAATTCCAGAAGCTTATCGCCCTGTTTCACCTTTGCACCAGCTTCGCATAAGGAAGTAAAATATCTTCCCTTTAATTCTACCGTATTGAGCCCCACATGAATCAGAAGCTCCGTGCCGTCCGCGCTTTCCAGTCCGATGGCATGCTTCGTATCAAAAACCATGGTAACGGTTCCGTCAAAGGGAGCCTGGATCTCGCCCTTCTCCGGACGGATACCTGCGCCCTTGCCCAGAACGCCGGATGCAAAGGTCGGATCCGCGATCTCCGTATAGGAAATAGCCTCGCCAGTGACCGGAGCGTATACCGCGCCGCCTCGGGAACCTTCCTTTTCCGTTGCCGGAGACTCACTTACCACAGGGACTTTCTCTGCCGGAGCAGCCTTTGTCTCCACCGGATCCTTGTACCCGAACACCCAGGTCAACGCAAAGGCTGAGCCTGCGGAAATAAGGAACATCACAATATAATTCAGCGGATCATTCAGGCAGAGCAGCAGGCCGAAGATACCGGTGACGCCGGTTCCGGTTGCGCCCAGACCCACGACGGAAGCATAGAGGGCTCCGCAGGCGCCACCTGCCGCTCCGCAGATAAAGGGCTTGAAGAACCGCAGGTTTACGCCAAAGATAGCCGGCTCGGTGATTCCCATGAAGCAGGACATGGCGGAGGGGACTGCCATGGATTTCGTCTTCTGATTTCTGGTTTTCAGCGCTACCGCCAGGGCTGCTGCGCCCTGGGCGATATTCGCTGCGGATGCCAGCGGAAGCCAGTAGGTTTTTCCATAAAGGCCAAGCTGACCCACATCAATCAGCGTATACATATGATGGACGCCCGCCACTACCGTAGTGGAATAAAGGCCGCCCATGATAAAGCTGCCGATACCGAAGGGCAGGGTCAGAAGCTGCTGTACCCCATTCAGGATACCGTTTTCCACAGTTACAAAGATAGGACCGATGATGGAAAAGGTCAGGTAGCCTGTGACAAAGACGCTGACCAGCGGCGTCACAAACAGGTCAAACATGGCCGGAACAACCTTGTGCAAACGCTTTTCAATCTGGCACATGACAAATACCGCGATGATAACCGGAATGACATGTCCCTGATAGCCCACCAGGTCTACTCTGTAAAGGCCAAACCAGACCGGAAGAGTCTGTTTCACGCCCTCGGTCGCCACCGTCCAGGCGTTCTGCAGATTCGGATGAATCATCATCATACCGATGACTGCGCCCAGATAGGGATTTCCGCCGAATACCTTGGCCGCGCTGTAGGCAATCAGAATGGGCAGGAAGGTATACGCCGTGTTGGCAAATAAATTCGCCAGCACAAACAGGGAGCCTGAGGTGTCCAGATTCAGGAACCCATTATTTACCATAAAATTCAATGCTTCCATGATTCCCATCAGGAAACCGCTGGCCACGATAGCCGGAATAATCGGAACAAAAATGTCGCCCAGAGTCTTGATCGCCTGCTTGTAGAAGGGCTGCTTCTGAGCCGCCGCTTCCTTGGCCTCCTCCTTGCTGACACCCGTCATCCCGGAAATGACAAGGAACTCGTCGTAAACCTTATTAACGACGCCTGTTCCCAAGATGACCTGCAGCTGTCCGGACGCGCTGAATACGCCCTTGACGCCGTCAATGTCTTCCACTGCCTTTGCGTCGCATTTCTTATCATCCGCCAGTACCAGCCGGAGTCTCGTGGAGCAATGCGCCACTGACACCAGATTTTCTCTCTTTCCTACTTTCTCATAGATTGCTTCCGCTGTCTTTCTGTAATCCATGGTTACCTCCCTTATGATTTACATCCGCAACCGGCCTTTTGCTCCCGGCGCGCTCACTGTGACTTCTATCGCTTCCCCGTCCGGATAGAACCGGGTGGAAAATACATCCTTGCCGCCGTTTAAGAACACTTCCACACAGGAGGCGTCCACAATCACTCTCATATCTGTCAGTCTCGTCATTTTACGTCCGCGCATTGTACGGCCTGATCCCAATAGCTTGTCTTTAAATTCCATGCGGAAAATCTGTTCTTTGCTGTTCCATGTCAGCCAAAGATACTCCGCCAGTGTAATTTTTACATTTTCTTCCAGTTTATTTCCATCCGAAAGCTCGATTTCAAATGCCTTTCCCATCATGCCTGCGAAATCATTTTCAAAGGACTGCTCCGCTGTCCAATAAGCATCCAGCTCCCGGATGGGACTCTGGCAGAGCACGCCGTCCTTCACAGACAGTTCTCTCGGCAGGGTCAGTACATGCTGCCAGCCATCCTCCACCGTACGATTCGTGTAGAACGCATCCACATCCGCCATGCCCATCCAGCCGATTTCGATGCGCCGTCCGTCCTCAGTCTCGAAGGTCTGGGGCGCGTAGAAATCAAAGCCGCCGTCCAGCTCCCGGAATTCACCGCTCACCGAAGTGGTGCGGAAATCGCCATCCAGGAAGGTGGTGACACTCTGATAGACGTTGTTGTATTTCAAACCGTCCGCTTCTACGCCCTGGGGTGAGATACTTAAGACTGTGTGTCCGTCCACCTCGTACAAATCCGGGCATTCCCACATGAATCCGAAGGGCTTCGGAGACTTGAGGCGGTGGGTGCAGAACCATTTGACGCCGTCTCCGGACGTAAAGAGGAGTACCACGCCCTGATCCTCTTTGGTGCGTGCGCCCTGTACCATGTACCAGTGGCCATTTTTCTTCCAGACCTTGGGATCCCGCACATGGCAGGTCAGGTCCATGGGATAATCGGCGTTAGTCAAAAGCAGTTCTTTCCGGTCAAAATGGATCCCATCCAGACTCACGGCCCGGACTGTGTTAGCCTGGCGACCCTGGTTGATGTAGTCGTAATCGCCCAGTTCTTTCACATTTCCCGTGTAATAGAGGTACATGTGGTCATCCTCGATGACTGCAGATCCGGAGTATACGCCGTGGCAATCATAGGGCTGATCCGGGGAAAGGGGAATGTTCTCCAGCTTCCAGTGCAGCAGGTCCGTGCTGGTGCAGTGAGCCCAGAATTTCAGGCCGCCCTTTTCCTCAAATGGAGAATACTGGTAAAAGGCATGGTAGACGCCCTTGTACTGACAGAGTCCGTTCGGATCGTTGAGCCATCCCACCGGCGGGGCGATATGAAAGCCCGGGCGCCAGCGTTTCGGCATCTGTTCCGCTTCCGTGAGGGTCTGGGAAATCAGTTTTTCCCAAGTGCGATGCAGTGCGTTCATTTCGTTCTCTCCTTTTCTGAAATCTCTGAGCTTTCCCGGACGATGAGCCGTGCCCCCATGGGATGAGCAACGAGCTCCCTGCCTTCCGGCTGCCCGATATTCTTTATCAGGATGTTTACGGCCTCTTCCGCCATCTCCCGGTTTGGCTGGGAAACGCTGGACAGGGCCGGGTACAGGTACTCGCAGGTATAGGTGTTATCGAACCCCACCAGGGCTGCACGCTCCGGCATCGAGATACCAAGCTTCTGCAAAATGCCGTGAACCTGTACGGCACGGCGGTCATTATAAGCAAAGATACCGGTTTTTCCCGGATGTGTATCAAAATGAGCTTTCAAAATGCCTTGAATTTCCCGTGAATTCTTTGTCTCTATCAGGGTCAGCTTCTGCTCAAAATGCAGATCCGTTTCCTTCATCTTCTCTGCGAAGCCCAGATACTTTTTATCCTCAGTCGTTCCCACAAAGATATAGTGTTCACAGCCAACGCTTTTCAGATGCTCCGCCACCTGTGCGCCTGCCTCTGCATGCTCAATGTAGACACAGTCCATCTGGTCGGTCTCACGTGTAATAGCCACAGCCGGGATATCCAGGGCTTTGATGTCTTCCCGGAACGCGGCGTCATGCTCTGCCACCGGCACGATAACCAGGCCGTCCACCCGGTAGCGCCGCATGACGTCCAGACAGTGTTTTTCCTTCTCCCGATCGTAATCCGAGTTAAACAGAATCAGACTGTAGCCCTTTTTTCTCGCCGCCTGCTCCATGTATTTCTCCAAATCCGCGAAAAAGGAGTTGGAGATATCGGTCAGCACCACGCCGATGAGCTTAGTTCCGCTGCCCACCAGCCCCCGGGCCATGGCATTGGGTTGAAAATTATGTTCTCTGGCGCAAGCCAGCACTTTTTCCCGCACCTCCGGTTTCACGGAAGTGTTGCCGTTCAGCACCCGGGATACGGTAGGCTGCGACACGCCGGTGAGGCGGGCGATTTCGGTCATTGTAATCATGGGTTATCTCTCCTGTCGATATGGTTTTCTTCTATGTTGTAATACTTGTAAAAACCAGTGTTTATGTTTGTGAATACGTATTCACATGACGGCATTATAGTAGCATGAGGAGGAGTGAGTGTCAATTGGTGGATTGTACAAAATGAACCGAAAATTTTTGTGCATTGCACCGAAAAACAGGTTGAAAAAGGAGCTTTCCTAAGGAGGGTCTAATTGCGCCCGAGCGTGGAAAGCTCCTTTTTCAACCGTCCGTCTTCAACCAAACGGTTTTTCCCTTATAACCGGAAGCACCCGCCCCCAATAAACTCCCGCACCAGCGAGTTATCCGGAATATTCGTACTGTCTACTCCCAGGAAATAATCTAGGAACTTCAAAAGCCGCTTGGCCTCCAGATACTCCGGTGCTTCCCGGTCGATGCCGAAAAGCAGCGGCTCCGCATACTGCTTCAGAACCGAAAGCTCATAAATCAATGCGGAATTAAATACCACATCCGCCTCCTCCTGGTAGGGGAAGATATTCTCCTCCTCGCCTCTGCGGACCGAAGGCCACATGGAAATGGTGCGGGCTGCGCTAGCTCCGCGTGTCCGCGCGTCGCGGACCATACGGCGGATGAGTCTGCCATCGGTAGTCGGGATCCGGTTGTGCTCATCTACATTCAGCTGTGTCAGAGCGCTAATGTAGATCTTAAACTTACTCTCCCGGGGCAGACTGTGGGACAGCTTGTCGTTCAGACAGTGAATGCCCTCTATCACCAGAATGTCATCCTCTCCCATAGTCATATAGTCGCCGTTATACTCCTTCTTTCCGGTCTTGAAATTGAAGTACGGCAGTTCCACGGTTTTGCCCTCCAGAAGCTCGCACATCTGCCGGTTAAACAGCTCGATATCCATGGCCTCCAGGCATTCGAAGTTATAGTCTCCATTTTCATCCCGGGGCGTCATTTCCCGCTCTACGAAATAATTGTCAACGGAAATAGGGTGCGGCTTCAAACCTGCCGCCGCCAGCTGGATGGACAGTCTTCTGGAAAATGTCGTCTTGCCCGAGGAAGAAGGTCCCGCGATCATGATAAACTTTCGACTGCGATCTGCCGCAATCCGGCTTGCAATCTCCGCAATTTTCCGTTCCTGCAGGGCCTCCTGGGTCATAATCAGCTGATGCAGGCCACCCCGGGCGATACAGTCGTTCAGATCGCCGACAGTGGAAATACCCAGCAGATCGCCCCATTTTGCAGATTCCTTCATTACCTGAAATACCTTATGCTGGGGTGCGAAGGGCGGAATCTTTTCCGGCGCTGCGGCAGTCGGGAACTGAAGTACAAAGCCTTCATCGTAAGGATACAACTCAAAATACTTGAGATACCCTGTATCCGGCACCATATAGCCGTAGTAATAATCCTCAAATTCACCGATATTGTAGATATTTACCCGGGAAGCCCGGCGGTAGCGGAACAGCTTTTCCTTATCGTACATCCGATGGTTATGAAAGATGCGAAGCGCCTTGTCCGTACCCACATTTTTCTTCTCGATAGGAGTCTTACGCGCCACATATTCCTGCATCTGCGCCTTCACCGCCGCAAGGAACGTGCCGTCGACCTGCACGTCGCCCTCCACAGTACAGTAATAACCGTTGCTCAGGGAATAATGTACCTGGGCTCGTGTCACATGATCGTGGCCCGCCACCCGGTAGATAGCTTTCATCAGCAGCATCGTCAGGCTGCGCCGGTAAGACTGGGCCCCCACCATATCCGCCGTGGTGTAAAATACAAGCTCCGCATCCTCGTACAGCTTCTTGTTCAGCTCCCGCAGACGCTTATTGACTGACACCAGCACGATATCGTGGGAATAATCCTTTTGCATATCCGCCGCGATTTCCAGATATCGGGTTCCTTCCGGATATTCATATGTTTTTCCGTTCAGACTTACCTTTACCATTTTCATATGCCGCACCTCCATATTTTACATTGGCAGCTGCATGTTCTGATACAGCAGCCATGAAACTTCCATTTTTCGAGTATCTTTTACAGCACCTGAAAGGGCTGCTTCACCGGCGCAGTATACACACGGAGCTCCGGACAGTTTTCCTTCAAAAAATGCTCCATATCCGCGATATAGATATGCTCCACTCCGTAATGTCCTGCGTCAATGATCGCCATACCGCAGTCCGCCATATCAATGCCGGTGTGATGATCGATATCGCCGGTGATATACACTTCCGCTCCCATAGAGAGCGCCGGCTTCGCCTCGCTCTTGCCTGATCCCGGACAGATGGCTGCCCGCTGCACCTGCTTCTCCGGCTCTCCGAAAATCTTCACATTGGGAAGCCCGAAGCGCCCTTTGACAAAGTTGGCACACTCCTCCAGGGTCATACTCCGAGGCAGATCGCCCACACGGCCGATGCCTTCGCCGTCCAGCACTTCCTCCAGTACCTTTCTATCCTTCAGATCCAGCATATCCGCCGCCAGCTCCGCCATTCCCATCACATCATAATTGGTATGCATGGCATAATAGGAAATGTCGTTTCGAATCAGGCGAATCAGCCGTTCGCCCACATAATCGTCGGTGGTCACAGATTTCAGGCCGCCGAAAATCATCGGGTGATGGGTCAGCAGCAGCTGCGCGCCGCACTCGGAAGCCGCGTCCACCACCTCGTCAGTAGCGTCCAGGGCAATGTAGACTGTATCCACTTCCCGCTCCCGGCTTCCAGCCAGAAGGCCCACATTGTCCCAGTCACAGGCATATTTGCGCGGATACCGCGCCTCGATTTTATCCAGAATATCCTGACATCTCATTCTCTATACGCTCCTGTTTTGTTACTGTACATTGTAAATTTTTGTATTTATCGTCAGCTCGTTATACAGCTCAGCACTTCTGTCAGCAGCCCGATTTCCGCCGCCACTTCCGCTCTCCGCGCCGCAATCCGTCCGTCATCATTCTTCGGAAGCCCAGCCTCTATCTGCCGGTTTACCTCAAGCCTCTTCTCCAAGAAATCCGCCAGCACCTCCGGAGATTCCTGGAGTCCCAGCTTTCCGAAGCGGTACTCCGCCTCCGTATAGCCTTCCGTCTCACCCGGTACGGCCTTGAACATGGGATAATATTTCCCCTCATCCAGCAAAATATCTTCCTTCATGATATGCCAGCCGTGGGTACACAGCCACCGCCGCACCTCGTCAATTTCCGACTGGGGCTGCAGCACCAGCTCCCGTACACCCATAAGCGCCCGGGTTCCTTCCGTCAGAATCCGCACCATCAACGCGCCGCCCATGCCGGCGATAAGCACCGTGTCCGCCTCGCCGCCTCTTAACTCATGCAGTCCGTCAGACAGCCGCGTCTCTATGTAATTCTCCAGTCCGGCATCAGCGATATGGCTTTTTGCCCGCTTAAGAGGCCCCTCATTGATGTCCATGGCTATCGCCGACGGGATCTTTTTCTCCCTGCAAAGACAAAGGGGAACATATCCGTGATCTGTTCCCACATCTGCCAGCCGGCTGCCCTCTGTGACCAGCTCTGCCAGTCGGTTCAGTCGTCTTGAAATATTCATTTTCCTAGTCCAGGTAATCCTTGAGCTTCCGGCTGCGGCTCGGATGACGCAGCTTCCGAAGTGCTTTCGCCTCAATCTGACGGATTCGCTCACGGGTTACGTTAAATTCCTTTCCAACTTCTTCCAGTGTCCGGGCACGCCCATCATCGAGACCGAAACGCAGGCGCAGAACCTTCTGCTCCCGGTCTGTCAAGGTGCTTAAAACCTCTACCAACTGCTCTTTCAGCAGGGTAAATGCCGCAGCGTCCGCCGGGACCGGTACATTGTCGTCCTGAATGAAATCGCCCAGATGGCTGTCCTCCTCCTCACCGATAGGCGTCTCCAAGGAAACCGGCTCCTGGGAAATCTTCAGAATTTCACGCACACGCTCCACCGGCAGCTTCATCTCTGCCGCGATCTCCTCCGGAGTAGGTTCACGTCCCAGCTCCTGCAGCAGCTGACGGGACACGCGGATCAGCTTGTTGATGGTCTCCACCATATGCACCGGAATACGGATGGTCCGTGCCTGATCGGCAATGGCTCTTGTGATAGCCTGACGAATCCACCAGGTAGCATAGGTACTGAATTTATATCCTTTTCGGTAATCGAACTTCTCTACCGCCTTGATAAGTCCTAAGTTTCCTTCCTGAATCAGATCCAGGAAGAGCATACCGCGGCCCACGTAGCGCTTCGCTATGCTGACTACCAGTCGAAGATTGGCCTCGGCCAGACGCTTCTTCGCGTCCTCGTCGCCTTCTTCCATACGCTTTGCCAGTTCAATCTCCTCGTCTGCGCTCAGAAGGGGAACCTTACCGATCTCCTTCAGATACATACGAACCGGGTCCTCGATGCTGACGCCGTCGGGAATGGAGAGGTCTAACTGCTCCACGTCCATGTCGTCGTCATCCTCTGCCAGAAGCAGGGCGTCGTCGGGCTCGTCCCCATCGCCGGTAATCCGAAGCACATCGATATTATTGGCCTCCAGATACTCCAGGATTTTCTCCATATGATCCGGATCCAGATCAAACTCCGCAAAGAAGTCGCTGATCTCCTGGTACTCCAGAATATTCTTTTTCTTCTTCGCCATTACCAGAAGCTCTTTTAATTTCTCCTCAAACTTTGCTGCGTTTTCTTCCATGTTGTTCCATCCTTCCATAACTTGTTAGTATTTTATCCTTAATCCAGTGAAATATGCAGTTTCTGAAGCTCCCGCCGCTCCTGTATAAGCTTTTGCAGTCCCGCCATATCGGTGGGCGCAAGCTCTTTTCCTCTGCGGTTCAATGCTTCCTGCCGGATTTTGTAAATGGTCTCCTGCAGGGCTTTTTCATTCTCCTCTCTGGTCTCCACCTGCTTTAACTGGGCGTTGAATACAGCTGCGGCCTCCCGCTGCTCCTCCGCGTTTTCAAAACGGCTTAAAATTCCGGCGGGGTTTAATTTCCCCTGTTGATCCTGCTGCTCATACAGCATCCGCGCAATCTCAGCGTACAGTGGCACGCTGAAATCTTCCGGACGGATGTAACGCCTTATAACCCGGGAATACTGCTCATCGGAAATCATCCAGGTAAGCAATAGCTTCTGGGACGCCGCCGTTCCCTCGTCCTTTTCTTTTTTAGCGGACGATACGTCCCGGGGGCGCGGCGACGGAGCCTGTCCGCCTAAGGATAGACCCAGCTGGTTAACTTTCCGCCGCAGGGCCTCGTAGCCGGTGCCGTATTTGGCCGCTATGGCCTCGATATAATTATTACGCTCGATTTCATCGGAAAAACCCAAAAGCTTCTTCGAGGTTTCATCAAAAAATGCCGTCTTCTGGGCCGGATCCTTTAAGTTGTACTGACGCTCCAGCACCTCCACCTCAAAGAGGAAGCTGCTCTGAGCCTCGTCGATACGCTGCTGAAAGGCTTCGCGCCCCATATTTTTGATAAATTCATCCGGATCCTTGTAGGGCTTCATATTGATGACCCGCATGGTCAGTCCCGCTTCCTTCAGAATCGGGATCGCCCGGAGAGCCGCTTTGGTTCCGGCCTCGTCGCTGTCGTAGGTCACCAGCACCTCGTCGGCGTAGCGTTTCATGAGAATCGCCTGCTGGGTGGTCAGCGCCGTTCCCAGGGACGCCACCGCCTGGCTGAAGCCTGCCTGATGAAGGGCTATCACATCCATATAGCCTTCACAGATAATCAGGTTTCCTTTCCGGGAGCTGCGGGCAAAATTCAGCCCATACAGGTTCCTGCTCTTATCGAAAATCTTTGTCTCCGGCGAGTTCAGATACTTGGGCTTCGCGTCGCCCATGACACGGCCTCCGAAGCCGATGACCCGATGATTGGCGTCCATAATCGGGAACATAACCCGGTTCCAGAACTTGTCATAGACGCCGCTGCGCTCGTCCATGCTGAACAGCCCCGACTCCTTCAAGAGGGCGTCCGAATACCCCTCATGCTTCAGGTACTGGTACAATTCCTTCGTCTGCTGCCCAGAATAGCCCAGTCCGAATTTTTGAATGGTCTCATCCGTAAGCGCCCGATTTTTCAGATACTCATACCCCACCCGACCCTTGGGCTGCCGGAGCTGATAGTAGTAGTATTTCGCCGCTTTTTTCTGAATCTCCAGAAGCCGGCTCTTTAAGTCCGCCTGAAGTCTGGCCTCCTCGGAGTATTCCACCTCCGGCAGATCCACGCCGCTCCGGTCAGCCAATACCTTCACCGCCTCGGGAAAAGTATAATTTTCATATTCCATTAAAAATGTAAAGACATTGCCGCCTGCGCCGCAGCCGAAGCAATAATACATCTGCTTGCCCGGCGACACCGAAAAGGACGGGGACTTCTCACTGTGAAAGGGGCAGAGTCCGAAATAGCTGGATCCCTTCCGCTGAAGCCGCACGTACCCGGAAATCACATCTACGATGTCATTCCGCGAGCGCACCTCTTCGATCAATTCTTCTGCATAATACATCTATTCTGCCACCTATGCGTTCCATGCTTTTGGAACAAAGTATTCTTCAAACTTATAAATCGCGTACTGGTCTGTCATGCCGGATATGTAATCGCACACCACGATCTCCAGTGGATCCCGGCCACTGGCCAGCATGGCCTTGAACTCATCCGAAAGCTCCTCCGGATGCTCCGTATAATAGGAAAACAGTCCCTCCAGCATATTCCGTGCCTTAACCTCCTCGCCCTTGGCGATGGGATTCGTATACACATTGCTGAACATGAAGCTGCGGAGCGCGTGCATGGCTCCCTCCACCTCTGCGGACATACAGATGTCCGGCTTTTCCATGCTCTGGGAAATGACGTCGTGTACAAGCGTGTTCAGTCGCTCCCGCGTCGTGCTGCCCAAAATATCCCGGTATTCTTTTGGAATATCTGTCTCCTCCAGAATCCCGGCGCGGATGGCGTCGTCAATATCGTGATTGATATAGGCAATTTTATCGGAAAAACGTACCAGCTTGCCCTCCAGGGTAGACGGATGGCCGCTGGTCCGGTGATTTCGGATGCCGTCACGCACCTCCCAGGTCAGATTCAGGCCTTTCCCGCTTTTTTCCAGTTTTTCCACCACGCGGACACTCTGCTCATAATGAGCGAAGCCTGCGCTGCAAAGGTCATTTAAGACCCTCTCACCTGCGTGTCCGAAAGGCGTATGTCCCAGATCGTGACCCAGGGCGACAGCTTCGGTCAGATCCTCATTGAGACGCAGGGCCTTTGCCATGGTTCTGGCTATCTGGGAAACCTCCAGGGTGTGGGTCAGACGGGTACGATAATGGTCGCCCCGGGGCGTCAGGAAAACCTGCGTCTTATGCTTCAGACGACGAAAGGACTTGCAGTGCAAAATCCGATCCCGGTCTCTCTGATAGACTGGCCGGATATCACAGGGTGGCTCATACCAATCCCGCCCTCTGGAATTCTTACTCAGAGAAGCATACGGACTTAAATAATCGCTCTCCCACTGTTCCGTGCTTTCGCGTATAGTCATACATTCACCTCTTTATGATGCTGTACTGCATGGTTATCAGTTTTCCTCTATTTATAATATTCTGCACCGGTTCCCCATTTCCTTTTTTATTTTCCGGACGCCTTCTCCTGCTCCTTCTGAAGCCGCAGAAGTTCCACGTCCGAAACGTAATGACCGTCGCCTGCCAGTTGCCAGGGTCTGGGAGGAATCTTCGGATACTCCTTCTTACCTACAATGTTGGCGCGCATGTAAGCGAACAGCGCCTCCTCGCCCTGCTCGTCCAGCAGGTGAAGCAGATGCTCCAGAAGTGCCCGGGTCTCATCGTGAATCATATAGGAATCTTTTCCCTTTTCATAATATTTCAGAGACTCATGCTGATCATAATGACCCTTATTGTAGATTTTGGACGCAGCCATGCGATCCATCATCATTTCGGCCACATAGCGGTTGGGCATCTTCATGCCGGTCATGCCCTTCACCGGACCTACGCTGTAATCAATCCAGTACTCGTAATGGTGCTTGTTGCGGCCCTTATGGTGAAGCCAGGCCGCTGAATAGCCCTTGTCCTCCCGCTCGGCATTATTGGGGCTTCTGTAGCCCTGATAGTATTTACAGCCCGGTATAAATTCCGTGGGCGTATATTTGGACATGTCGTGCAGCAGTCCCTGCCGGTACAGCCCTATCTTGAAGCAATGCCGCATGACCATGATTTTATGTTCTGTAATGGTGCAAAAATGGTTCCAAGCTTTCATTCTGCCTCTGCTCCTGCCTGTTTTTTCTGTTCCTTCTGCTCTTTTTTCTCTTTCCGCCTTGTCTGTCCCCGCAACACCAGTATGGTCCGCTCTGAAACGGTCACAGTGCGCTGATCTGTAAGGAGCTCTTCGCTGCCCTCCGCATGGATCCCATCTGTACCTTCGATTCCCGTATCCAGGGCAATGGTCCAGACCTGTTTGCCCGGCAGCTTCGGAAGTGCGAATTCATGGGGAATCCAGTGCATATTGTAGGCCACGTAGAAGGAATCGTCATGCTCCTTTCCTTCTGAGTTCGCCGACACATACTCGCCTGCGTAGAGAATTCCCACGCTCCTGCTGTAATTTTCAAAATCGCCCAGCCATGCCCGTTTTCCATGATAGGACACATCCGGATGGCCGCAGGACAGGTAATCAGTCTGCCGAAGCTCCGCGTCCTGATGAAAGACCGGATGATCCTTTCGGAAGGAAATGAGGCGTCGCACATATTCTTCCAGGTATTCCCAGGCCTTGCCCGGTTTCCATTTGATCCAGGACAGTTCATTGTCCTGACAGTAAACGTTGTTATTGCCTAACTGACTGTTGCCGTGTTCGTCGCCGCCGTACAGCACCGGAACGCCCTGACCGAGATACAGCATCACCAAGGCGTTACGAAGCTGTCTGGAACGAAGCTCCAGGGTCTTTTTCTTCCGGCTCGGTCCTTCCTCGCCGCAGTTCCAGCTATAGTTGTAGTCGGTACCGTCCCGGTTATCCTCGCCGTTGGCCTCGTTGTGCTTCTCATCGTAGGACACCGCGTCCATCAGGGTAAATCCGTTATGGCCTGCCAGATAGTTCATGACCGCATGACGCTCCGGATTTTTCCGTTCTCTCCAGATAAAAGCCGGGATCATGCCCTCGTCGCCCTTCAGGAAACGACGGATATCCATCATAAAACCGTCGTTATATTCTGCCAGATTGCGGAAACCCGGAACAGTACGCCCGTCGTAAATCTCTTCCAGTCCGAAGCCCTCGGACATGATTTTCGTGTGGCTGAGAAGCGGCTCCTGGGCCAGTGCCTCCACCGGCGTATGATCCCGATTTACGTGAACTCCGTCTATGTGGTATTCCAGTACCCAGTAGCGGATGCAGTCCAGTACCCGGGCAGTCTGCATGGCTTTTGGGAAATAGAATTCCAGCACCAGCTCAATGCCGTTTTTATGCAGCTCCTTTACCAGCGTTTTTAATTCCCGCACCGGGTCATTGGAAGCCGCGTAAGAGGCCTTCGGCGCAAAATAATAGCTGTCGGTGTAGCCCCAGTAGTTCATCAGGGGTTCGTCGGATCTGCCCCGACGGATAGCTGGCCGTTTTTCGTCCCAGGCCTCCACTTCCGCGAACTCATAGACCGGCATCAGTTCCAGCTGATTGATGCCAAGCGCCTTCAGATAGGGGATTTTTTCCCGCACGCCTGCGAAGGTGCCTTTGGCACGGACGCCGGATGTGGGATGTTTCGTGAAGCCGCGCACATGGGTGGCATAGGCAATCACATCGGTATAGGGGATCTGCAGAGGCTCGTCACCCTCCCAGTCAAACTCATCGGATATGATACAGCCGCGCAAAGCAGCCTCTCCTGCCGGCGCCTGTCCCCAGGTTTTGCGTCCGGAGATACGGCGGGCGTAGGAGTCTGTCACGATGGTGCCTGCAATGCGGTAGTTATATTCGTATTTTTCTATGGGAAGCTTTTCTATTTCGACGGAACGCAGGTCGCCGTAGCGGGTGCTGTATTCCATGGGGATCTCGATCTCGGCTTCCGGGCTTCCTTTTTTATACAGGAGCAAGGCGCAGTCCTTTTCTGCTGGAACAGCAGCCGTGAAGCTTATCCACGCTCCCTGGCGTTCGATGCCGGGGCGGTGGTAGGAGCCTGTTTTTATGGGATATCGGAATGAGGTGTCCAGGGTTTTCATGGGGTGTGGGTCCTCCCTTTTTATCAAATTTTGGGGATTTTTGAAAAAATCACGAAATTTTGCCAATTATGATTATTATAACAGATTTTGTGAGGACAGGGAAGAGGGAATCGTTGTGGACGGCTTGAGTCATGGAGACGGACGACCCGGGCGGGAGAAATTTTCCACGCTCGGGCGCAGATAGGCCCTCCTTAGGAACACCCTACGGGTATCCCTGGATGCCCTGAGAAACAGGGCAATGTTGGAAAAGTTTTCTCCCGCCCGGGTCTGGTTGTGAATGCCCTTCGCCCGGTTTTGTACAGCAGAGCCCGCCCGCTCTCTGTTGAGAGACAGGGCGGGCGTGGTTTGGTTCTACTCTTTTGATGTCGGATCGGTGGGCTCTTCTTTTTTATGGAAAATTGGCTTTTTCCAGACGATTTTCCGCACGATCTTTATAACAATAAAGGCCGCTGCCGCGAAGATCGCGAAGTAGGGGAGAGATGCGGCGAACCAGATGGCGAAGCTTCGGAGGCCTCGGCTGATGTGGTAGATATTATCGGTCAGGCGGGTTTTTAGTTCGCTTACGAAGCTTTGCTTTTCCGGGGCGCTTTCACGGTCTACTTCGTAGAGATCGATGTTGACAGTGCTGTAGGAGACCTGGTTGTCGTAGGTGCGTAGAGTGGTTTCATAGGTTTGCAGTTCGTAACGGATTTCGGACAGGCGGGTTTCGATTTTGATGATGTCGTCCATGCTTTCGGCCTGTTCCATGAGGGTCAGCAGACGGCCCTGTTCGGTTTCCAGGGCTTTTTTGTGACTTTCGGTGTCTACGTACTGCAGGGTGATGTCTTCGACACTTTCGCTTTTGCTGGTGACGTTGCCCAGGCCGCTGACAGTGGTGACGAAGGTGTCCAGTTTGTCGGCGGGAATGCGTAAGGTCAACCAGGCGGAGCGGTTGCCTCTTCCGTAGTAGCTGCTTCCGTTTACCTCAGATGTTTCCGTGTATCCGCCGGTCTCGGTAACTTTGGCCTGGATACCGGAAAGTACTGTCTCGAATTCTCTGGTTTCCATGTTCAGGGTGACGGTTTTGATCAGCTTCTGGCTGGTGTTTGTCGGTATCTCGATGCCGGATTCGGCGGTGACTGCGCCGTCTTCCGCCACGCCGTCCCAGGCCTCATTTTCATATGCGCCGTAGTCCGCGCTGGTTTCTTCCGTTACGCTGGCAGCACTCATGGTATCTTTGGATGCTCCGCCGCAACCCGCTGCCAGTGTGCCTGCCATCAAAATGGCCATGATCCATACTCTCTTTTTCATTTATTTTCCTCCAGAGCTTCCTCCAATCCCTGTTCTACGCTCTCGAATCGGAATCCGGCACTGAAGGGCTCGCCGTCTACATACGTGATGATCCGGTAGGCGTCTGCGTCATAATCCAGATCATAGTCGGTCAGATCCAGTTCTTCATCCTGGGCCATACCGGGCTCCAGGACCACGGTAGTGTCCTGCTGCCCCACAGGCTCGCTGTTTCTGGTCACCACGTACCAGGCGCCGTCTTTTTGTACCTGTAATTCCATATTGGCGTTATAGGAAATGGGTGTCTCGCTGATGTTACCAATTGTGACTTTTACCACTTCTGCGTCCCGCGCGATCACCGGGCTGGATACCAGAGTCTTTACACTCTCGGTCTCGGCAGTCACATTCTGTTCCTGGGTCAGGTAGATGTCATGACCCGCGAAGGTGATTTTCTCCGGCGCGTTTTCTTTCCCTGCAGCGGACGCCGCTGCTGTGTTCTCTGCGCTTTCGCCCTCTGTTTCCACGCCTTCATCCGCCGCCTCTTCGACGCTGTCTTCCATGATGGATGCTGTCTCCGGAGCTGCCGTATCAGCTGTCCCGCTGCTCTTTTTTCCGCCTGCCAAAAACAGACCGGTGCAGACGCCGCTCACCACCAAAACCGCCAGGATACAAGCCGCAATCTTATTGAAGCTGTAGACAAATTCCCGCTGCGTAATGGTGTTTTTCTTCCGCTTCGGCTTACCGCCCGCATCCAGGAGCTCCTGCATGTTTTGCTGAAAATCTTCGGAATACCGGTGCATGCGCGCGATTTCCCGCTCCGACGGAATAAAGCTTAACTGTTCATCCATACATTCATCGAAGGCTTCCGCAAGCAGTTCTTTTTCCATTTCTTCTCTCTTCTTATCGTCCCGCACTGCCTGCTCCCTCCTTCGTCAGCATGAACTGAAGTTTTTTCCGTGCCCGGTAGTACCGCACGTTGACGGTTTTGGAAGAAATCCCCAGCAAATCACCAATTTCCCGGTCCGAAAGCCCGTGTACATACTTGTATTCGAAAATCACCCGGTAGTTCTCCTCCAACTCCAAAACGCTGGATACGATGGCGTTATAATTTTCCCGGGTTATGTACTGGCTTAGAGCGTCCGGCTCGCCGGTTGGAATCTCGTATTCCAGTTCTTCCATGGACAGCTCGCCCTTTTGCTTGCGCAGAATGTCAATGGCCTTGCTTTTCACAATCGTCATCAGAAACTTTCGGGTTTTGGAACTCTCGACAACCTCGATCTTGTCCAAATGTCTGGTCAGTGCCAGAAAGGTCTCCTGTACGGCGTCCTCCGCCAGATGATCGTCGCCCAGCATCTGGTTGGCCACATACCAGCAGAAATGCTGATACTGCTCATAGACCTCTGTAAATTTTTCTTTTTCGTCCTGGGTGTCCAGTATGGACAGGTACATCAGCATGCGCAGCTTCCTCCCGAAATCATGTTACATTTACTATAACGCAATCTGTTTACATTTTACTACAACAAATACTTAATTTTTTATGAATAGCCTGAAAATTTTTTCAAAACTCCGCGCAATCCCCACAGAGAAAAAGAAAAGCTGACATGAAATGCCAGCTTTTCCCTGAAAATTATTTTTAAGCTTTCTCTATATATCCGCTTTTTATGACTCAGTGCTGTAGTTCGGAGCCTCTTTGGTGATATGAATATCGTGAGGATGGCTCTCCTTCAGGGACGCCGCGGTAATCTTAATAAAGCGTCCTCTCTGCTTCAATTCCTCGATGGTCGGTGTTCCGCAGAGTCCCATACCGGAACGAAGTCCGCCCAGCATCTGGAAAATAGTGTCCTCCACGCTTCCCTTGTATGCCACACGGCCCTCTACACCTTCGGGAACCAGCTTCTTTGCTCCCTCCTGGAAATAGCGATCCTTGCTGCCGTTCTCCATAGCGGAGATAGAGCCCATGCCACGGTATACCTTGTATTTTCTTCCCTGGAACAGCTCGAACTCGCCGGGAGCCTCATCGCAGCCTGCGAACATGCTTCCCATCATGCAGACATTGGCGCCTGCGGCAATGGCCTTAGTAATATCTCCGGAGTATTTGATACCGCCGTCGGCGATAACCGGGACGCCATACTCCTTCGCTACCTCGTAGCAGTCCATAATCGCGCTGATCTGCGGTACGCCGATACCGGATACCACACGGGTGGTACAGATGGAGCCCGGTCCGATGCCAACCTTCACTGCGTCTGCTCCTGCTTCAATCAGATCCTTTGCAGCTTCGCCGGTAGCGATATTGCCTGCGATCAGCGGCAGTTCCGGATATGCTTCCTTGATCATCTTCAGGCAGCGGATAACGTTGGCAGAATGTCCATGGGAGGAATCCAGCACGATTACGTCTACCTGCGCCTTTACTAGGGCGTCCACACGCTCCAGCACATTGCTGGTGATACCTACGCCTGCGCCGCAGAGCAGTCTTCCCTTCGCGTCCTTGGCGGAATTCGGATACTTGATCTGCTTTTCAATATCCTTGATGGTGATTAAGCCCTTTAAATTGAAATCGTCGTCAACGATGGGCAGCTTCTCTTTTCTTGCCTTGGCCAGGATCGCCTTGGCTTCCTCCAGGGTAATACCTTCCTTTGCGGTAACCAGTCCCTCCGAGGTCATGGAATCCTTGATTTTCTTGGAAAAATCAGTCTCAAACTTCAGATCGCGGTTGGTGATGATACCTACCAGCTTCCGGCCCTCGGTGATCGGCACGCCGGAGATGCGGAACTTGGCCATCAGCTCGTTGGCATCTGCCAGGGTATGCTCCGGGGATAAATAAAACGGGTCGGTGATAACGCCGTTTTCAGAGCGCTTTACCTTATCCACTTCCTCTGCCTGCTTTTCGATAGACATATTCTTATGGATAATTCCGATACCACCCTGTCTTGCCATAGCGATCGCCATGCGATGCTCGGTAACGGTATCCATGCTGGCACTCATCATCGGAATGTTCAGCTTGATGGTTTTCGTCAGATGTGTGGTCAGATCCACCTGATTCGGAATCACCTCGGAATAGGACGGTACCAGAAGTACATCGTCAAAGGTAATGCTTTCTCCAATAATCTTACCCATTTTATTCTCTCCTCTCAAGTCATTGTTCTTCTATTCATTTGTGTCCGTGTGCGACGGTTATTGATAACTTATCTTAGCGAAAAGATTCTGAATTGTCAATACATTACAGAAGAAAAAAGAATACAAAAAAAGCTGTCGGAAAACAGCTTTTTTTGACTCATAAGTTTTTTTAATCACTGTACCCTTTTCTTTCCGATAAATGCTTCCAGCTTTACACATATGTCTTTACCGGGCGGACACGTATTGTTCTACGTAGAGCAGACAATTGTCAGACCCACACATAAAATCAGGAACAGCCAGTCCCGGGCATGTACCCGCACCTGCATGTATTCGGTCCGCTTCTCCTCTCCCGAAAAGCCCTTGGACTCCATGGCAATGGAAAGCTCCTCGGACCAACGGACGGATTTCACCAGCAAAGGCTTCAAAAGCGCCGGGGATATCGGGAACACCTTCAATCCCCTCGCCCGAAACGCCGCCCTGGTCCGCTTATATTCCTGTACCGCCTGTGGAAATACGCCCCAGGCTGCCAGAAGGCCGTAGGCCCAGACCTGCGGCAAATGAAACTGCTTTTCAAAGGACTTGACCATCAAAATCCGATCCGTGGTCAGAGTAAACAGGAAACCTACGCCCGCATAGGCCAACACCCGGCTCGCCTGAGCCACCCCGTTCCAGACCCGGGAATCGCTGATCAGAAAGTCTGCCGCCGCCACCGGCATGGACGCGTCAGCCGAAAACCGGTAGCCGGTAAAGAACATCCCCGTAGCTGCCAGCAAAATGGGCAGCATCAGAAGTCCCAGGGTCTTCAGGCGAACCTTTGACACCAGCAGAGCTGCCATGCAGAGGACGAACACCACCAGATTCAGCACTGGATTGTAGCGGAAGGCCAGTACAAAGGTCACGCACAACAGCGTCACAAATTTCATTGCCGGATTCAGTGTACGCATAGTCTGCCTCCCTTCAGTTCCAGTATCTCATCTGCATAATCCTTTGCCAGCTGCCGGTCGTGGGTGGAGAAAATCAGGGCCACACCATGCTCTCTGGCCTGTCGGCACAGGGCATCCATGATCGCCTTTGTGTTATTGCGGTCCTGGGCGTAGGTAGGTTCATCGCAGACCAGCACCTTACAGGGATAGGCCATCAGGGCCGCCACGCCAAGTCTGCGCTGCTGCCCCTGGCTCAGCATATAGGGAGAGATATCCCGATATCGCCAGAGCTTGATGCCGCGCAGGATTTCCTCCGTTTTCATCTCCGCGTCCTCCCGCTTTTTCAGACCCACCAGAATCTCCTCTTTCACCGTATCGCTTACAAACTGATCCTGGGGATTCTGGGTGACGAAACCGATTTTACCCCAATCCTGTTTCCGGAGCTTTCGAAGCTCCCGGCCTTCCAGCAACGCCTGTCCCTGATAGGAATAGAGGCCGGACAGTGCGCCGAAGAGACTGCTCTTTCCACAGCCGCTCTCACCCACAATGGCATAGATGCAGCCGGAACGAAATTCGGCATTTATATCTGTAAAAATATGGTTATTTCCATGTCTGAGTGCCAGATGCTCTAACCGCAGCACCACGTCGCCTGACTGCGCTTCCGGAAGCTTTGTCTCATAGGCCTCGCCCGGTACAATCACGCCAAGCTCCTTCAAAAGCGCCCCGTCCAGTGTATTTACATCCATGATTTCCGGCCGCAATACACCATTTTCCATAACCCGCACTTTATCCGCGATACCAAGCCAGTTCTCCAGCCGGTGATCCACCGCCAGAATGCCGATGCCCTTCGTCCGGTTCAGTTCTTTTAATTTGCCCGCAATCATCCGGGCGGAAGCGTCATCAATATTGGCAAAAGGCTCGTCAAGCAGGAGCCATTTGGGTGACAGCAGGGTCAGGCAGGCCAGCATAACCTTCTGACGTTCGCCGCCGGACAGGCTGTGAAGCGTCCGCTTTTTCAGGTGTGATATCTCACAGAAAGCCAGCGCTCCGTCTACTTTCTCCATCATCTCTTCCCGGGGCGTGCAGATATTTTCCAGGCAGAACAAAAGCTCATGCTCCACTGTATCCATGCAGAACTGCAGCTCCGGATTCTGGAACATCATGCCCACCAGGGCGCAGCGCTTCGATGCCGTCAGACTGTCCGGACGTACTCCTTCTACGCTGACGCTGCCGGAGCGCAAAATCCCGGCGCTGTGAGGGTAGATGCCCGCTGCCAGATAGAGCAGGGTGGATTTGCCACACCCGGAAGCGCCGGTGAGAATGGTAATCTCACCGGCATCAAATTCCGCACTTAAATCACAGAGAATATTCTTTCTGTCTTCAAAATAGGTAAATTCCAGATGTTCGACTTTTATACTCATGCTTCAAAATACTCGTTGGTAAATTCCTTCTCGGTTCTTCCGGAAATCACGCCGCACTCCACCAGGAAATCCGCCATACGGTTCCATCTCTGGGCGTCGATTCTGCCCCACCGGCCTTCCTTGTCAAGCAAAATCGGAGCCAGATGCTTCTGACTGCGGATAAGCAGAGACTCCGTAGCGTCTGCAGGCAGCATATCACGTACTTCCATAACGGTTTCTTCCGGATGCGCAGCCACCTCACGGTATGCCCGATCCAGGACCTTCAGGAAACGACGCACTGCATCCGGCTTTTCACGTAAGATTTTCTCGGAAGCCGCCATGGCCGGCGCGCAGAAATCAAAGATGGGATCCACATCGCCCAGGTTAAAGTAGTTAATCTCTTTTCCTGCCTCAAGCAGCACCTGATTTTCCCAATTCTCATAAACCCAGGTAGCGTCCGCCACATTGCCCAGGGTGGCTACGATATCGCCTACATCCAGATTTACCAGATTAATCTTATCGTAGTCGCCGCCGTCTGCTTCTACCACGCGACGAATCGCTGCGTGGAACCAGGCTGGGGTCCAGTGAGTCAGACGCTTGCCCTCCAGCTCTCTGGGGCGGGTGATGCCCGCCTCCTTCAGGGAGACGATACCGGAATCACATTTCTGGGTCATAACCGCAATACCGGTCAGGTTAATACCCCGCTCCCGGCACTCCAGCATAGCAATCTCCGGTCCGCAGACAAAATCTCCGCCGTGGAGCTCCATCTCGCCATGTACCTCACCGAAGATCTCCACATCCAGATCGGCCTCTTTGAACCAACCGCGCTTCTGCGCCAGCAGATAGCCTGTGTGATTTGTATTCGGGAACCAGTCCAGAACGACCTTTAACTTATCCATTTTTTAGTCCTCCTCGTCATATACCTTTCCGCTCTTTGCTTTCGCGCCGATGGCATAGCTCTTTACCACACCGGTCTTTGCCAGTCCGTCGCCAGCCAGCTTGCAGATCACGCCGGAGAATACGATGGCGCTTACGAAACGGACTGCCAGCTGCGCAATCAGAAGGCTCGGTGCCAGCGCAATGTAGTTCAGATAGTAAAGCTCATAACAGAAAATGAAGGCAGCGGAAAATACACTTGCCAGGGACATGCTCGCCAGATCCCATTTCTTATAACGGAATAAAGCGAATGCAAGCTCTGCACCTGCGCCCTGAATCAGTCCGGTCAATACAACGGTTACGCCGCCGGAATTGCCCATCAGAAGCTCTACTACGGAAGCCAGTACTTCTGCCACCAGAGCTACGCCCGGCTTACGGATGATGTAAGCAGCCAGTGTGGCAGCCATGAACCATACGCCATAGATGATTTCAAACGCGAAGTTGGAAAGTCCGGTCGGGGCAAGTACGGTAGAAAGCACAACGCCTCCGTCAAAAACAGCCAGGTAAATGGCTGAAAATACGACTCCCAAAATCGCCATCATGATGATGTCCTTCAATTCCCATTTCTTTGTTGTCATGTTACAGTTCCTCCTAATAGTATGTGTTAAACTGTGCCGCAAGAGGTTTTTGCGCAAAAAAACGCCCGGCCTACGCCGGGCGGATTTATCGCATATCTTTTAAAAATCTACTCCCTACGATGGCATTATCCAACAGGTTTTACGGGTCATGGACAGCCTCAGTCCAAATCTCAGCCGGCTTCCGCCAGCACCCCTATGCTTGTTGTTCAGTTTCCTAGTAGAGTATAGCATGGTTTGGGGGAGGATGCAAGGGGGGATATTGACCCCGGGAGAAAACAAGCACCCCCGCGGCAGGATAAATCCTGCCGCGGGGGTGCTTGTTTTTCTTCCTTGGGCTTATATTCGAAAACCACTTACGTGGTTTTCTCATTAACACATCTGATGAAACCAAATGCCCGGCTATGCCGGGCGCTTGGTTTCCTGCTGATGTGTTACATCATTCCGCCCATTCCGCCGCCTGCGGGCATTGCGGGTGTCTCTTCTTTGATATTTGCTACACAGCTCTCGGTTGTCAGGAAGGTAGCTGCTACGCTGGTTGCGTTCTGCAGTGCGCTTCTTGTTACCTTTGCAGGATCAAGAATTCCTGCTTCTACCATGTTCACATACTCTTCATGCAGTGCGTCGAAGCCGATTCCCGGCTCGCTCTCTCTTACCTTGTTGATGATAACTGCGCCTTCCAGTCCTGCGTTTGCGGAAATATGGAACAGCGGCGCTTCCAGTGCTTTCAGGATAACCTTTACACCGGTCTTCTCATCGCCCTCTACTGTATCAAGCAGCTTTGCTACCTTCTTGGTTGCATGGATATATGCGGATCCGCCGCCGCCGATGATACCTTCCTCTACAGCTGCCTTGGTTGCTGCCAGAGCATCCTCCATACGAAGCTTTGCTTCCTTCATCTCAGTCTCGGTTGCAGCGCCGACACGGATAACTGCTACGCCGCCAGCCAGCTTTGCAAGTCTCTCCTGCAGCTTCTCACGGTCGAAGTCGGACTTGGTCTCCTCGATCTGCGCACGAATCTGTGCGATTCTCTGCTGGATATCTTCCTTGGAGCCTGCGCCCTCAGCGATGATAGTATTCTCTTTCTGAATCTTAACAGATTTGGCTGTACCAAGATCCTCGAGTTTTGCATCCTTAAGTTCACGGCCAAGCTCCTCGGAGATTACATTTGCGCCTGTCAGAATAGCGATATCACGCAGCATCTCTTTTCTTCTGTCGCCGTAACCCGGTGCTTTTACACCTACAACGGTGAAGGTTCCACGCAGCTTGTTCATAACCAAAGTGGTCAGAGCTTCGCCCTCGATGTCCTCTGCAATAATCAGGAGCTTTCTGCCGCACTGTACGATCTGCTCCAGCAACGGAAGGATTTCCTGTGTGGTGGAGATCTTCTTATCGGTAATCAGGATATACGGATTATCCAGAACTGCTTCCATTTTCTCCATATCCGTTGCCATGTATGCGGAAATATATCCTCTGTCGAACTGCATACCTTCTACCAGGTCCAGCTCAGTCTTCATGGTCTTGGACTCCTCGATAGTGATAACACCGTCGTTGGTCACCTTTTCCATAGCGTCAGCAACCATGTTGCCAACTTCTTCGTCTCCAGAGGAAACTGCTGCAACTCTCGCGATCTGATGCTTTCCGGTAACCGGGCTGCTCATCTCTTTGATCGCCTCTACTGCCGCGTCTGTTGCTTTCTTCATACCCTTTCTCAGGACAATCGGGTTTGCGCCTGCCGCCAGGTTCTTCATGCCTTCATGAATCATAGCCTGTGCCAGAACCGTTGCGGTGGTTGTACCATCACCTGCTACATCATTGGTCTTGGTCGCTACCTCTCTTACCAGCTGAGCGCCCATGTTCTCAAACGGATCCTCAAGCTCGATCTCTTTTGCGATGGTCACACCATCATTTGTGATAAGGGGTGCGCCGTACTGCTTATCCAGTACTACGTTTCTTCCCTTTGGTCCGATTGTTACTCTTACGGTATCCGCAAGCTTATTAACTCCAGCTTCCAGTGCTTTTCTGGCCTCTACGCCGTATTTGATTTCCTTAGCCATTTCTGATTCCTCCAGTTTCTTTTTCAGATTTTTATATCATTATTCGGTCATATCCTGACGGATATGCACGCTCCGCTCAGGATGCCATTCGGCAAAGAATAATATCTTTCGATATTACTCTACAATTGCAAGGATGTCATTCTGCTTTACAATCATGTACTCTTCGTCGCCAAGCTTTACTTCATTTCCGGCATACTTGGAATAGATAACCTTATCGCCAACCTTTACGTGCATGGTAACTTCTTTTCCATCTACCATTCCACCAGGTCCTACTGCTACGACCTCAGCCTGCTGCGGCTTCTCCTGAGACTTGCTTGCCAGAATGATTCCGGATGCGGTAGTCTCCTCTGCTTCAAACTGCTTCAGTACAACTCTGTCTCCCAACGGTACTAACTTCATTTCTATTCCTCCTTGGATTTTCATCTTATCCTCATTTTATTATTAGCACTCGTTCAATATGAGTGCTAACTTACGGTTATTATATTAAATCTTTCCAGAAAATTTGTCAACCGCTTTTTTGGATTTTATGCTTTTTTTAGAAACTACGATGGAATTTCCTATTACATAAAAACAGTGCAGAAATCGTTCTTTTTGAATCTTTTTCTGCACTGTAATCGTATTCTCATTTTGGAAGCCTTATGATTCTTTCTTTAATTTCGCCAACTCATCGAATACCACATCGTTCACTACTTTAATGTAGGTTCCCTTCATTCCGGAGGAACGGGACTCAATGACGCCTGCACTCTCGAATTTCCGAAGGGCGTTGACGATGACGGAACGGGTGATGCCCACGCTGTCAGCGATACGGCTGGCTACCAGGATACCTTCGTTGCCCTTCAGCTCCTCGAAGATATGGGTAATAGCCTCCAGCTCCGAGAATGACAGGGTGCTGATGGCGGATTTTACAATCTGGACCTTTCTCTTCTCTTCCTCGTTCTCCTCATTGACAGAACGCATCATTTCCAGACCTACAACGGTGGTGCCGTACTCGCTTAAGATAATGTCGTCGATATCGTACTGCTCTTTGTATTTATACAGGAACAGGGTTCCCAGACGCTCGCCTGCGATATCAATCGGAGTAATGATAGCCTGATAATCGCGAACATTCTCGGATTCAAAGCCCAGGGTCTGCAGATTCACGTTCTCCTTGGTGGACAGGATACTTAAGAGGCGCTCGTTCAGCGCTTCGTCAATATGCGCGCCAACTTCATCTACGATCAGCTCCTGAATCTCCTCCACACCTTCACAATGGCTGATACCCAGCACTTTACCCTTCTTACTGATAACCAGAATATTAGAATTCAGAATTTCTGTCAGCACCTCACAGATATCGTTGAATACCACTTTACTGGAATTGTTATTGTGCAGCAGCTTATTGATCTTTCTTGTTTTATCCAATAATTGTACGCTCACTCTGTTCCCTCCATCGTATTTTAGTTCCCGAAAGCGTTCTTTTTCTACCTTTTCGCTTTATTTTTTCAATAACTCGGAATTTATATGAATTTTATCACAATTCTATCCATTTTTCAATCTATATTTTCAAAGTTTTCTGACTACTCACTTCTCATCCTGTTTCTTCAGCATTACATGGCCGCAGGTTTCATTGGCGCAGACCAGCTTGCTGCCCTTTTCTACCATATAACTGCCGCAGACCGGGCATTTTTCCTTCGAAGGCTTCTGCCAGGACATGAAATCACATTCCGGATTATTCTCACAGCCGTAATATTTTCTTCCCTTCTTGGTTCTGCGAAGTACCACGTCCTTGCCGCATTTCGGGCACGGTACGCCGATTTTTTCCAGATATGGCTTGGTATTGCGGCACTCCGGGAAGCCCGGGCAAGCAAGGAAACGGCCATGGGGACCGTATTTGATAACCATATGACGGCCGCACTCCTCGCAGACCACGTCAGTTACCTCATCCTCAATCTTTACCTCTTTCAGCTCTTTTTCCGCTGCCTCAACCGCTTTTTCCAAATCCGGGTAGAAATTCTCTACAACCGTCTTCCAGTTGACGGTTCCCTCTTCAACGCAGTCCAGAAGTCCTTCCATATTAGCCGTAAAATCAGTCTCCACGATGGTGGGGAAGGCCTGCTTCATCATATTGTTAACGACCTCACCCAGTTCGGTCAGATACAGGTTCTTATTTTCCTTTGACACATAACGGCGGGCGATAATCGTCGTAATCGTCGGCGCATAGGTGCTGGGACGTCCGATACCCAGCTCCTCCAGGGTCTTTACCAGCGCTGCCTCTGTATAGTGAGCCGGCGGCTGTGTGAAATGCTGTTTGCTCTCAAATTCCTTCAGCGAAAGTTTCGTATCCTTACTGAATCCTTTCAGGAGACGGCTGTCTCCCTCTTTTTCCTCATCCTGCACATAAACCGCCATGAAACCGTCGAAGGTCACCCGGGACGCAGACATGGTGAAACGGTATTTGCCTCCGTCTATCTTCACGGAAGAGGTCTCATAGACTGCGTCCGCCATCTGGCTGGCTGCAAACCGTTTCCAGATCAGCTGATACAGGCGGAACTGCTCTCTGGTCAGGGAATCCTTCACAGCAGCCGGTGTCCGGGACAGATCCGTGGGGCGAATTGCCTCATGGGCGTCCTGAATCTTCTTGCCGCTGGTCTTGGCGCTCTGACCTTTGGATGTATAATTTTCTCCGTAATTGGAAGCAATGTATTCATGCGCCGCCTTCGCTGCTTCCTCCGATACACGGGTAGAATCGGTACGCAGGTAAGAAATCAGCGCCACCGTGCCACTGCCCTTAATATCCACACCCTCGTAAAGCTGCTGTGCCACGCTCATGGTCTTCTGGGTGGAAAAGTTCAGGGTTTTGGAAGCCTCCTGCTGCAGGGTACTGGTTGTAAAAGGAAGGGGCGCTTTTTTCACTCGCTCGCCGTTCTTCACCTCACTGACCTCATAGGAGACGCCATCCAGCTCCTTCAGGATCTGCTCCATCTCTTCTTTGGACTTCACAGTCATTTTACCGTCCTTCGTGCCGTAGAAATGGGCCTGCAGCGGCTTTTTACCGCCGTCCGCCAGAAAATCCGCGTCCAATGTCCAGTACTCTTCCGGTACAAACGCATTGATCTCTTCCTCCCGATCCGCAATCAGACGGAGTGCCACAGATTGTACGCGGCCTGCGCTTAAACCTCTTTTTACCTTCGCCCAGAGAATCGGGCTGATACGGTAACCTACCATACGGTCCAGCATCCGACGGGCCTGCTGGGCATTGACCAGATCCATGTCGATCTCACGGGCATTTTTTAAGGATTCCTTTACCGCACTCTTGGTAATCTCGTTAAAGGTAATCCGGTACATTTTCTTCGGGTCCAGCTTCAGCGCCTGGGACAGATGCCAGGAAATCGCCTCGCCTTCCCGGTCAGGGTCGGTTGCAAGATATACTTTATCTGCTTTCTTCGCTTCTTTGCGCAGCTTAGCAAGAATATCACCCTTGCCGCGAATGGTAATGTATTTGGGTTCGTAGTCGTGCTCCGCATCGAAACCCAGCTGGCTCTTGGGCAAATCTCTTACATGTCCCTGGGACGCCAGCACCTCATAGTTGGATCCCAGAAATTTCTTGATGGTTTTTACCTTTGCGGGAGACTCCACGATAACCAGATTCTTTGCCATAATACTTACTCTCTTTCTTTGATATCCGCTGTCTGCTGCAAATGCTCTTAAGAAAGCGTATAATAATTTTTATATACTTCTTTGGCATAGCCTTTCATTTGCAGTTTTGTCATAACGCTCAAGGTCTCTCCGGGCGTAAGTCCTGTTTTCGCGCAGATCTCCGCCAGGCTCTGAGCCTGCAAGCGTAAACAACTATACACCAAATTTTCAGACCTTTCAAGCACAATTTTATTTTCTTGCATTTTTTTCCTGTTAAATCCCGGTAAAATATGGAGAACTTCTAACAGCTGTTCCGGTGAAATGGCGATCCCGGCTCCCTGTCTTATCAGGTTATTACAGCCGGCGCTTAAGGCCTCTCCCAGGGGTCCCGGGGCCGCATAGACTTCCTTTCCCTGCTCCAGCCCATAATCGGCGGTAATAAGAGAGCCGCTTTTCTCCCTTGCTTCTATTATAAGTACCAGATCCGACATGCCGCTTAAGATCCGGTTTCTTAATGGGAAATAATATTTCAGAGGCCGGACGCCCGGTGGACACTCGGAAATGATTCCGCCCCGCCGTTCCAGTTCCATATAAATATCCCGGTTGGATTCCGGATAGCACATGTCCGCTCCGCCTGCCAGCACCGCAAAGGTCGCGCCATCCTTTTTCAATGCCCCGTAATGGCTGTAAGCGTCGATACCCCGGGCCATGCCACTTAAAATCTGTACCCCAGCTGCCGCCAGCTCCCCACCGAACCACTGGGACAGATTGCGGCCATACGTGGTACAGTCCCGGGCTCCCACAATGGCGACTGCAGATTTTTCTTCCTCAGGAAGCTTTCCCCGGACAAAGAGACCACAGGGCGCGTCCGGAATTGTGCCGAGCCGCTTGGGATAGCGGGGATCTTCGATACTTAAAAAGGTAAGATTAAGCCGCTGCAGGCGCTCCGCTTCCCGGTTAAAGTCCCATTTTTTCCGGTTTACGGCCAGTATCGTCAGTTTCTCCTGATTCGAGGGAAAACTTTCCGTCAGCTCCTGTTCTTTGCTGTGAAAAACCCGCTCAGGCGTTCCATATTTTTCCAGTAATTTATGTTCCAGGCCGGGAGCGTAAAAGAGGCTGCTGCAAAACCACTGCCAGTAATTTTTCTCTGCCATCCTTCTATATCCCCTTCATCCATAAATTCCGATCGGGCGGCCTGTATCCCAACGCCTCCAATATATGCCTTTCTTCTATCTGTTCTTTTCCTTCCAAATCCGCAATGGTTCTGGCCACCCGGACAATCCTATGATATGCCCGGGCGCTTAAATTTAATGCATCAAAGGCGTCCCCCAACAGCTCTTTTTCCTTTTTCCCAAGCCCACAGTATTTTTCTGTATCGCCTGCGCCAAGCTGGGCGTTGAATCGTGCCTTCAATCCCAGGTAACGCTCTTTTTGTATCTCATGGGCCTGCTCCACCCGAGTGCGAATCTCCGCCGTGGATTCCTCCTTTCCGGTCTGCTGCAGGGCGTCGAACCCCACCGGAGAAACATTGGCGCAGATGTCGATCCGATCTAACAAAGGCTGAGACAGCTTTCCCAGATATCGAATCACATCCCGCTGGGCGCAGCAGCAGCGGTTCCTGTCCGGATAATAGCCGCAGGCGCAGGGATTCATGGCCGCCACCAGCATGAAATCCGCCGGAAATGTATAGATTCCCGCCGTTCGGCTGATACAGATCCGCTTCTCCTCCAGAGGCTGGCGCAAAATCTCCAGGGCAGCCCGGCGAAATTCCGGCAGCTCATCTAAAAAAAGGATTCCTTTGGAGCTCAGGGATACTTCCCCCGGTCCGGGGATCCGACCGCCGCCAGCCAGGGCCTCCGCCGTGGTGGTGTGATGGGGTGAACGGAAGGGACGCTTTAAAAGCAGAGACCCCCGCTCCGGCAGCAATCCCGCGATACTGTAAATTTTTGTAATCTCCAGGCTTTCTTCCAGGGACAGTCTTGGCAGAATTCCCGGAATCCTTCGGGCAATCATGGTTTTACCAGAGCCTGGCGGACCAATCATCAGAAAATTGTGCATGCCCGCGGCTGCAATTTCTGCCGCCCGCTTCACTTCTGTCTGTCCATATATCTGGGCAAAATCCTCCTGTCCTTCACTTTCCGCCGCCTGTTCAGAGAACAGTGCGTCCACATCTACAACCGTCTTTCCGGCCTGTTCCGGATGTTGTAAGATTTCTATTAATTCCTTAAGCTTTGACACACCCACAACTTCCATATCCCGAAATACCGCTCCCTCACGGGCATTCACAGCAGGAACGATACAGCGACGAAGCCCCAGTTTTTTTGCCTTTTCCACCAGTGCCAGCACGCCGGAGACACCCAGTACCTGACCGCTCAGGCTTAACTCGCCCACAATCATCAAGCCATCCAGATTTCCGGCAGGAATCTTCTCCATTGCTCCCAAAACTGCGGCAGCCACTGCCAAGTCAAACCTGGAACCTTCCTTTCGGATGCTGGCCGGGGCCAGATTCACAGTAATACGCTTCGTCGGAAGCGGATAACCGGTATTGCGCAGGGCCGTCCGCACCCGATCTGCCGCTTCCCGCACCTCCGACGCCAGATAGCCCACCATCAGAAAGCCCGGCATACCTTCGCTTACATCTGCCTCCACACGAACCGGATAACCCTCCACGCCGCCGATAGCCGCCGATAAAACCTTACAAAACAAAAGATTTCCTCCACTTCTTCCCCTTTATTCTCTTTTTCTTCTGTAATATATGGAAACCCCCGGAGACTTCCGGAACAATCTGAGAAAAGCATATCGCATTTTCGAAAAAAAATCTGCTGTTTTATTCTTTTTTTATTTTTTTCGGCAATGTTCACAACCTGTTTCACACAAAAGGAACGGCTGCGCTGCCGCGCCGCCGCCCTTCTCTCTGCTTATTCGTATACGGTTGTCGTAATTTCGCCCCCTGCACAGTCAAAGAAAACCGCGTCAGAGTAAGCGTAATTGTCCATGGCGTCACGCATCTCATAAACCATGGAATAAGAGCCGTCCGGCAGTTCCATTTCGCCAAAGGCTGTGTCCGCTGTCACCGTGAAGGTATCCGCTGTATAAGCCTCGAATTCATCCTCGCCGCTGACGCTGGCCATATACCAGATGGTGGTCAGCTCATCACCCTCTTCCAGCAGACGCAGCTCCTTGTCTGCCATGCCGCTGTCGTCGATACCCTGGCGCGCGCCCAGGATACTCCACTCCTCGGTATTGAAATCGTATACTACCTGAAGGTTATAAGCCTCACCGTTCAGAAGAACCGGTACGGCATACAGATTGTAATCTTCACTCTCGTAGCTTAACTCCATATAAGCCAGATTGCCGTCGATGCTTCCCCAGACATTGCGGAAATTGTCGTAAAAGATACCGTTGTCCCAATCTGCTTCCATATCGTTATCCGTACCCAGAAGCAGCATCATGTCATTTCCCTCATCCACATAATAGAGAGAGAAGCCGATGCCCGCCAGGATATCATTGGCCTCCGGTCCCAGGGTCAGATAGGATACGCCGTCCCCGTTCACTTCCAGCGCTTTGCCGTCCCAGTCCACACTCAGCAGATTTTCCACGGTCGGAAGTTCCGTGAAATCCATATCGGCAATGTATTTCATACCCGAATCATCCAACTCGCCGGTCAGCTCATAAGCATAGAAATATTTGAAAGCAAGACCTGCTCCTACGCCTGCGTAACCGTTGAAATCATTGACATCACCATTGTAGGAATAGTAACAGGAAAGACCGGTCGCCTCACTGCGGTACTGGCCGCCCACCTGATAAAGCACACACGCATCCAGGGCGTCCAGCACACTCTGGGCGGATCCAAGCATGCCGGAGCTTTGGCGGGCCATATGGCCCAAATCCACCATATTCGTATAACCCTGCTCCTTGGTATTTCCACCATAATTCTCGCTCTGGGAAGCCGCACGGGCAAACTGGGAGAAAAAGGCCGGATCGGTGCAGGCCGCGGACAGCGCCTCCGCGCCAAAGGTCTCATAAGCCTTAAGAAGCGGGCCTACCCTGGATAAATCTGTCAGAGAAAGCGTCGTATTATCCTGGGTTCCTACTTCCTCGCAGCCGGCATAATAGGCGTCGCAAATGATTTTTCCAAGTTCTTCTCCGTCCATATCCGGATTTTCTGCCAAGGCTCCTACCCACTGAGAATAATACCAGCCATTGGCTGGCTCTGTCTCTTCGGAAGCCACCAGGTAATGTGCCAGATCGGAAAACGTGTTGGCCACATCCACGGTCGCCATCAGGCAGGTATCGAATCCAACCAGCTCCAGCGGCTGCTCCTCTTCCGAAGGCTCCCAGACGCTGGAAAATGCCGCGTACATCTCATCCAGAGTTAGTGAGTCATAACCATAAATTTCATCAAAAGAAGCGCCGGACACCGAGCCGCCGCCGTGATTCCAGAATACCACTGCCGTCTTTTCCGCCGGGTAATTGGTCTCCGCAAAGCTTAAGAAATCCGCCAGAGTCTCTGCGTCTCCCATGCTGGCAGAGGGCTGCTCGTCCACCAGATTCAGGCCCTCGCTGTTATAGACCCATCGCTGCAGCTTGGACGCGTCCACCACATCGTTCTGCCACTCACTGGCACCGCCGGTTTCAATGACCACATTTACATTTTCCGGCAGCTCTACCTCCATCAGTTCTGCCAGATCGCCGGTAGCAAAGCCGCCGCCCGACTCCAGATCACTTCCGCACAGATACCAGTAGATGGACCAGGTTCCTTCTTCGCCGGAAGCTGCACTTACAGATGGAGAAGCCGCTTCCTCTTCGTCACCGCCACAGGCGCACAGGGACGCTGCCATGACGCAGGACAAAAACAGTGCTATCCATTTTTTCTTCATACCCAGTCCTCCTTTGCCGCCGGATTCATCATTTTCATCAGCTTCTTCGCCATCGTATGAAGCTTCTTCTCCTTCTTTTCGTATTTCTCGATATATTCCTCCACGCTGGGATCGTCCCGATCGAAGGACGGGCCATCCACCTTCCACTGCATCTTGCTCCAGTAGGGGTGCTGAAGATTCAGCGTTACCTTGAACTGGCGGACCGGCCCTTTGGTATCGAAGGTGGGACGATCGAGAGTTGTCAGCCGTTTCGGTTCATTGCCGATAACCGTGGGCATGGGACTGCCGCTGCGGGTATGCTGGCGTACCGCGGCATCCTGGCGCTGCAGCATCCATTCAAATTCCTGGCGCTGCAACTGGAACTGCTCGATCAGATTCGACATGGCGCGTACTCTGTCCGGCGCGTCACTCTCATGGCATTTCAGATTTTCCTTTCCACTGGCATAGATGGCGGTGCTGTCCTCCTTAATGGTAAAGGACTTGATTGCTGACACTTCGAACACCAACGCCCGCTCGTCATCCCGCAGACGCAGCAGCCGGTGATCCGTATCCAAAAGCAGACTTCCGCCGCCGAAGCCGAAATCGTAACGCCAGGTCTCATTGAAGGTGTCCCGCAGCGTCTGATTCTGATCATAGAACGTCAGATATTGCCGAAACCGCTCCAGATTCATTTCATTTACTGCGCCGTCCGGCAGATCAATTTTCTTATCACATTCCTTACAGATGGGCATATCCTCGATTTTCGTCGGAAGCAGACGTGGGGTCGGATTGCCGCAGATGGGGCACACTTTTTTGTGGTTGCTGAATAATCCCATAATATTCCTCCTGTTATCTCATTTCCAGATATGCTTTTTTCTGAAAATGCAACAATCTGGCCGCCACATTCATCGGAAACGGCCTTATACTCTGATTAAATTTCGATACCGTATCATTGTAAATCAATGTGCTGGTCTGAAGCATTTTTCCATAGCTATCCAATGCGTCCAGATAATTTCGACAGTTTTTATTTTCCTGCGCAGCCGGACAACGCTCCACTGCCTCCAGTAAAATCCGCTGTGCTTCCGAAAGCAAAACGCCCTGTTCGGCTGCGTCAGCAGGCTCCGTCTCCGCCGTCACTGTGCGCCGTTTTTCCTGAAGCCATCTCGCCGTCTTCCACAGTTCTTCTCCATACGGCTGCAACAGCTCCAGTAAGGCAATCGCTGCCTCATAACGGGAGAATAACTGCACTCCGATCTGGCCCATGGCATTTTTTATATTTTCATCCATTGGCGTCAGTCTGCGCTGTGCTGAGATTATCCAGCCCACCAGCAGTATCAGCAGCAAACCCACTATCATTCCTGTTTTCATAGTTCCCGTTACCTTGCTTTTCCAAGTGACCAGTCCATAAAAACGGCGGGTGCGGACCATGCCGCATCCGCCGTTCGGATTTCTGTTTTTACTGCATGAAATACAGTCCGTTGTAACCGGTTGTATCAGAAAGGGCAATCATGACAACGCTGCCGTCATCCTGCTGAGCAAATGCGCAATAATACTTCAGCTCACTGCCATTGTTATCAAAGTATACGCCGTATCCGGTGCTGTCTGCCTCATAGGTGCCGTCTATTTCTCCGCCACCCTGTACCATCTTTGCGGTACCATCCGCATTGAACACGAAATCAAGCTGTCCGCCGTACTGCTCCAGAGATGCTGCGATTTCTTCATCCGTCAGCTCCTCGCCGTCAATGCAGCCGCCTGTAAAGCTCCAGGTGGTATCTGCCACGTCTACCGGCTCAGTCATCATATCAATGCTCCACAGGGGGCCGTCATCGCCTTCTTCGAATTCCACATCCTCTGCTGCCGTCTCATCTGCTGCTTCCTCGGTATCCTCTGTCGCCTCTTCGGTATCTGCAGTCTCCTCAGTCGCTGTAGCATCAGCCTCTGTCGCATCGTCAGAACCTCCGCAGGCTGCCAGAGACAGAACCAACATGGTACCTAAAATCATTGCTAACACTTTCTTCTTCATAATAAATTCTCCTTTATCCTCTTTTTTACGGCCCCGCCGCTTTCTGATTGTAGGATACCGGATTTTCCATAAAAAAGGAGCGATTCGACATGAATCGCCCCAAATCTGCATTCAATCTTCCTAAGGCTTTTATACCACAATTCCCTGCCGCTCAAAGGCATATTCCAGGTACCGGGTTTTGATATCGGAATATTTTCCATGGGGGATGGGAATTTCTTCCTGATTCTGCATGACAATACTTTTTGATGAAAGGGTCCGGATATAATCCATATTGATCAGATAGGAGCGGTGTGGCCGCAGAAAATTCTCATATATGGCCAGCTGTCCCGCCAAATCGTCCAACTTTCCCTGACTTTCCAGTGTCCGGCCATCCTCCATGCAGAACAACAGCGTCCGGCCCATAACCTCGCAGCAAATCAGTTTTTCCAGTTCTATCCGTGTGATTCCGGTCTTGCAGCGCATGATCAGACTCCGCTGTTCCGCCTTTTTGCACTCGGCAATCACCGAATCCATCAACCGGTAAAAGCTCTCCGCCCATATGGGCTTCAACTGATAAAAGTACGCGCCTACGGTATAGGATTCCACTGCGAATTCCGCTGAGGAAGTCAGGAAAATAATCTTAACCGCCGTATCAAATTCCCGTATTTCCCTGGCCGCCTCTATTCCGGTCTGTCCCGGCATCAGCACATCCAGAAACAGGATGTCAAAACGCAGCCCCTTTTCCATATCTGCCAGAAGCTCCAGCGGGCTTTGATAAGCCGTGTACGCAAGCTCTCTATTCTTTTCTACCCGATAATGATCCAGTAAGACCTGAAGCTCCTTCAATATCGATAAATCATCATCACAAAAACCTATCTTCAACATAACCGGCGCTGCTCTCCTCTTTTGTACTTTTCGTACTGTCGCTTCTATTATAAACTGGACATCTTTGACAAATCAAGTCATTCCTCAGGAAAATATTCCCGCAGCTTTAAGAGCGCGTTTTTTTCTATCCGGCTGATATAGGAACGGGAGATTCCAAGCTTCGCCGCCACCTCTCGCTGGGTATATTCCCGCCCATTATAAAGGCCGTAGCGCATGACCAGCACCGTCCGTTCCCGTTCCGTCAAAATTTTCCTGAGCAATGCGTAAAGCTTCCGGCTGTCCTCTTTCAGACAGACCCTGGAAAACGCGTCCCGCTCGCTGCTCTCCATGATGTCCAGCAGATGAATTTCATTTCCCTCTTTGTCCGTGCCGATGGGATCATAATAGGAAGTTTCCCGGGCGGTTTTCTTTTTGGAGCGGAAGTACATCAGGAGCTCATTCTCCACACACCGTGCCGCGTAGGTTGCAAGCCTTGACCCCTTCCCGCTGTCGAAGGTCGTCACAGCCTTGATAAGCCCGATGGTCCCGATGGATATCAAATCCTCCGTCTCTTCCCCTGTGCCCTGGTATTTTTTTACAATATGCGCCACCAGTCGGAGATTACGCTCCACCAGAATATCGCGCGCCTGCCCATCGCCCTCTTTCAGCCTCTGCAAGTAATACTGCTCCTCTTCTGCCTCTAATGGTTGCGGAAACGTCTTCAAAAAAGGCACCTCACAGGCGGATTTATCTTATCTTATGATAAATCCGGCTGTGAAGTGCCTTTCCCAGTTGTTTTGGGCAAGTACGATTTATTTTCTTTGAGAAATTAGCCCCATCAAGGTTATTCCACTTTTTTATCTTCCATTCTGTATCATCCGTAAAAGTTTTTCAAAAGACTGGGCAAAGCGTATATCATCATCTTCTGTACGCTTTCTCGGTCCTTTCAGATGATTCTTATGAGAACCTCGTCTTGCTTTCTTATTCAGGTGCCGCTCCATAAGCAACTGGTCGATATTTTCGTTCGTATACCACTTACCGGATTGGTGAATAGCATACGCACCTTTTCCAAGAGCCATAGCAGCTACCCCATAGTCCTGTGATACTACAACATCACCCTTATGGCAAATGCTAATCAGCTTATAATCTACGGCATCTGCTCCTGCTCCGACAACAATTACTTCGCTATAATCAGAAGTCAGCACATGGTTCGTATCACACAGCAATGTGGTTGATATGTTGTATTTCTCTGCTATTTTCTCTACAATGCCTACTACCGGACACGCATCTGCATCCACAAATATCTGCATCCCTTGCCCTCAATTCTGTCATTCTTTGTAATTCACAGGTGTTCGAACCTCAATCAGGTTTCCCGATGGATCATAAAATCTTACAAGCTTCTGCCCGCCCTCCAGCTCCATCAATTCTGTAACATAAGTTACAACTTCTCGGCCAGTCTCCAGTTTCTTTATGATACCCTCTATATCGTGATCTACAAAATAAAGTTCCGTCCTATTATTATATGGTACGGTATGTAGTTTTGTACTGTCGTACCATACATTTGCATCCTGCAATACCAGTCCCTCAGACATAATTACATTGTCTTCCAGCCTTGTAACCACACGCAGTCCAAACAGTTCCTCATAAAATTTTATGGACTCTTCGATATCGTCCACAATAATCAAAACATTTCTCAAACTCATGAATTATGCCCTTTCCACTTTTTTGAAGCCACGTCGTAATGACAGCTGTGAAGTACTCCTGCCATACCTATAGATTCATTTGCACTTTTTCAAGCAACAATACATCTGCCGGAAGCCTCTTTCTCCATTATTTTTCTTCAATCCCCTGCTACTAGTATATTCTTTTCCCCGCTCACTTTCAAATGTTTTTATCATAACAAACCTTTTTGATTCGGTATCTTCTCCGGAAAAAGTAAGAGGCTGCCGCTCAATCATCTGTTTTTGATGATTTTGCGACAGCCCCTTACTTTTTCTTATGCAACATTCAGTTTTGAAACCCGATCGATATATTCCTTCATATCCTCTATATATTCATATGGCGCATACTCTGGATAAATATCCGGTGAATCCAGTACTACTATCTGCACCCCTTCTGCCCGAATCGCTTCCAATGTTCCCGGCAGACATCTTGCCTCATTCGGTGTTTTGCAACTGTAGGCTATGCAACCCTGCTTGTCAAAAATCTTTGCAATTACATAGATTTTTTTATCTCCCATTCTACTCACCTCTCAATTTTTTCAACTGTTCTACAAATTCCTCTTCATTCTGTATCATACCTGCCTTATAACTCTGATACATCATTCTTCCAATTTCAGCGGTATCATACTTATAGATGTACCGATGGCTCCATACATTAAACTTGAAATCATCACCGCACCAAAGCTGTATCTCTATCGGATAGGCCAGATTATCTCTTTGATAATATAAATGTATTGCCCGATATCCATCGTCTACCTTTTTCCCTTTTCTCAAATCTACCACTCTAAAATATTCTGGAAAGCTCAGCGGATATTCATCCATGCGTAATCGAAACCCTAACACATCATTGCAGCACTGTTTAAATCCACCGTGATTTTGCCTGCAGAAGAAAGGAGTGCCATATTTTCTCGACACTCCAAACTCCATAAGCATCCATCTTACTTGAAAAATGGATCATCTGTATTCCATACAATCTCTATATTGTTCTCTCCATTGATAATCACTTTTTTGATTACCTTCTGGATTTTCTCTCTGTCAAAAGATTCCATATTGATGATACTTTCTAACTGTGTCTCAAACTTACTAGAAGAATTATCTTCTGGCGGTATTTCTGTTTTAAGCTGTTCGATTTCCTGATGCAGTTCATCAATCTGCTCCACCATCGCCTTTGAACGCTTGACATGTGGAAGATTGAGCTGGGTATTATGTCCAACTCATCTTCTCAGCTCTGCAAACTGAAATTGAACTAAATCGCTGTGCGATGGCCTGAGAAGGCTGTGGCACAGTTTTCTCTTTAACTTAAAAAGGCAGTAGATAATGAGCCCTAAAAGTAGTATTGTTAAATCACCACAAAATAACAATCGAACAGGATCATCATTAACACTGCCATGAATAGAATAACACCAGAATCTCTTTTTCTCAAGAGGGTATCTTTAATACGTGAACATCCATGATGGCAGTGACTCATTAACGTTACTAGTATCATGGAGGTTTATTATGTACGAAAAATATTTTAACAAGCTCAGAGAGGAATGCCTGATTCGTAACAGGTCCTCCCGAACTGCAGATACCTATATCAACAACATACGTCACTTTATGAAGTGGACAGGCTATAAATCAATGGAAGATTTCTTCTCCAGTCCAAGCGAAAGGGCGATGACGGCAATGTCCGTCACCGCCCTTTGCTCAAAGGTTCGCAGCTGATTTATTCAACGTTTTCTTTCTTCTTTTTGCTGTAAACGGTGATGCCGATCACTACGCCGCCGCTGACAAACAGCAGTGCGATCCAAAGGATCATATTGCTGTTGTCACCGGTCTGCGGAGAATCCGAATCGGTCGGCTTGCCCGGCTCAGTCGGTGTTCCGGTAGCCGGAATCTCAACTGTCGCCTTCTTGTAGCCGCAAACCCTGCACTCCTCATGCTTGGAGCCCTTTTGCGTTGCGGTCGCTTCCTTGTCAACAACCCACTTGAAGTCGTGTGCCGCCTTATCGGCCTTATCTCTGCAAGAGCACTCATGCCAGTGGTTCGTAGCATCGTTCTTCCAGTCGGAGCCGTAGCTGTGAGTATGCTCACCGCCGCCGGTTGCCGGGATAGTTTCGGTTGCCATCGTATAACCGCAGACGGTGCATTTCTTATGCTTTGTGCCGCTTGTGGTAGCTGTTGCCGGGGTATCGATGATCCATTCGCCGGCGGTATGCGCTGCTGTATCTTTCTTATCGCCGCAGGAGCACTCATGCCAGTGGTTGTCGGCATCGTTCTTCCACTCGCTGCCGTAGCTGTGAGTATGCTCACCGCCGCCGGTTGCCGGGATAGTTTCGGTTGCC